>CAYOJP010000170.1:0-8114 GCA_964404305.1 uncultured Gammaproteobacteria bacterium | reverse complement strand
TGCCCATGTCGTTGATCATGCCGATGATGTCTTCGATCTGCTCCGGATCGACGATCTCGTCGGGCAGGTGGTCGTTGACCTCGGCATAGGTGAGGAAGCCCTGCTCCTTGCCCTTGGCAATGAGCTGCTTGAGCTGGGACTGCTCGTCGCCGGCGACTTCGAGGTCTTCGATGATTTCCATTGTTTCCGGGATCTCAGGCGAATCAAGCGGTTGACGATGAGGCAGGCGGCGCCTGACAACGGCCCGACCGCCCGAATGAACCCCTTAGTTTATAGCAGAGATTCAGGGGGGCGCCAGCTTCAGGACGGACTGCCGCTGTCCTTGCGTGACCGGATCGACGCTCGGATCGCGTCCTTCTCGGCCTCGCTGTACTGGCTCGGACTCGCGCGCGTGAGCAACTGGTCGAGGGACGACTTGCCGGTCATCGCGCGCAGCCTGCCGACGGCGTCCTCGAACTCGCGCCGGGCGCCGTCCTCCGGGATCGGCAGTTCCTGCCCCAGCAGCTTCGACAGGGGCCCGGCATGTTCCGTTCCGCGCCAGTGCTCGAGCAGGGCACCGCCGGTGATGCCGGGGTTCGCCTGGACGTACTCGATCAGGTCGACCAGCAGGGGCAGGCCGGCGAGCCCCGCGCCGCGCAGGGCGGCCGGGTCGGCGACGTCCGCGGCGAGGGCCGGCTGGTGCATCAGCAGGGTGACGGCGGTGCGCACGAGTGAAGGCGCCTGCCGCGGTCGCGCCGGCGGCGCCGGCCTGCGGCGGTAGTCCGCGCGGGTCGTGCCCACGACCTGCGCGACAGCGTCCTCGCCGAGCCGCGACAGCTCGGCGAGCCGCTGCACGAGCAGGGCCTGCAGCGCCCCGGGCGGCACCTGGTTCAGCAGTGGCTTGGCGGCGTCGACCAGTCGCGCCCGGCCGTCGAGCGTGTCGATCTTCACTCGCGCGAGCAGGGTGTCGAACAGGAACCCGGACAGCGGCTGAACCGCCGCGTCGTCGCTGAACACCTCCGGGCCGTCGCGGCGCACGAGCGAATCGGGGTCCTCGCCGGTCGGCATGAACAGGAACCCCACCGTGCGCCCGTCGCGCAGCAGCGGCAGGGCGACCTCCAGCGCCCGCCAGGCGGCCCGCTGGCCGGCGGCGTCGCCGTCGAAGCAGAACACCACCTCGCTCACCACCCTGAACAGGCGCTCGAGATGATCCTTCGTCGTCGCCGTGCCCAGCGTGGCGACCGCGTTGTTGACGCCGTGCTGGGCGAGCGCGACCACGTCCATGTAGCCCTCGACGACCAGCAGCCGGCGCAGTTCGCGGCATTCCCGACGGGCGCGGTACAACCCGTACAGTTCCCGGCCCTTGTGAAACACGGGGGTTTCGGGCGAATTGAGGTACTTGGGCTCCTCGTCGCCCAGCACACGCCCGCCGAAGCCGACCACGCGGCCGCGGTGATCGTGGATCGGGAACATGATCCGGTCGCGGAAGCGGTCGTAATGGCCGCCCTCGCGCGGGATGAGCAGGCCGGCATCGGTGAGGATCTTCACGGCGGCGGCGTCCACGCCGAGCGCCCGCAGCAGGTGGTCCCAGCCGGCGGGGGCGTAGCCGATACCGAAGGACTGGGCGATCTCGCCGGTCAGTCCGCGCCGCTTCAGGTAGTCGATCGCGCGCTCGGCGGTCGGGTGGTCCCGCAACTGGCGGGCGAAGTAGCGCTGCGCGGCCGCAAGCTGATCGTAGAGCGGCGTGAGGTCGGGGCCGCGCGCCTGGGCGCCCTCGATCGCGGCCGGCACCCGCATTCCGGCGCGCGCGGCGAGTTCGGTCACCGCGTCGGGGAAATCGAGGTGGGCATAGTCCATCAGGAAGCCGATGGCCGAGCCGCTCGCGCCGCAGCCGAAGCAGTAGTAGAACTGCTTCTGCTGGCTGACGGTGAACGACGGGGACTTCTCGTGATGGAACGGGCACAGCGCCTGCCAGTCGCGCCCCGCCTTGCGCAGGGGCACGTACCCCTCGATGACGTCGACGATGTCGACGCGGGCGAGCAGGTCGTCGATGAAGCTCTTCGGGATGCGGTCGGCCACGGCGCCCCCGCGCACGGCCTGTCGGGCCGGCGGCGTGTTCCCGGCCGCGCCAACGGGCGCAACCGGCCGGAATTATAGCGACGGGCGGGCGGCGCCCGTCAGCCGAGCCGGCCGCGGACGGCGGCCCCGACCGCAGCCATGTCTGCGCGGCCCTGCAACTGCGGCTTGAGCGCCGCCATCACCCTGCCCATGTCCTTGATGGACGTCGCGCCGGTAGCGGCGATCGCAGCCGCGATCGCCGCGTCGATGGCGGCCTGGTCGAGCGCCACAGGCAGGTAGCCGGTGATGATGTCGAGTTCGTAGGTTTCCTGCGCGGCGAGATCGTCGCGACCGGCCTTCGTGTACTGGTCGATCGATTCGCGCCGCTGCCTGGCGAGCTTGTCGAGGATGCCGACGATCGCCGCATCGTCGAGTTCGATGCGTTCGTCGACCTCGCGCTGCTTCAGCGCCGCCATCACCAGCCGCAGTGCGGCCAGCCGGGCCTTCTCACCACCCCTGAGGGCGGTCTTGACGTCGTCGCTCAGACGTTGCTTCAGGCTGCTCACGGGCACCGGCGCCGGCTCGGGCGCCGGAAACAGGCGGGAACGTTCAGTAGGCGCGCTGCGCGCGCATCTGCATCCGCGAGAGCTTCTTCTGCCAGCGCTTCACCGCTGCCGCGGCCTTGCGCTTACGGACCTGGGTCGGCTTCTCGTAGTATTCGCGGCGATGCACCTCGGCGAGCACCCCGGCCTTCTCGCAGGCGCGCTTGAACCGGCGCAGCGCCACATCGAATGGCTCGTTCTCACGGACTTTGACGCTGGGCATGGCTGACTGTCTGCTCCTCGACGATGGCGCGGGTCACGGCCGTGACCGGGCCGCATATTGTGTGAAGGCGGCCGGCCGTTTGCAAGGCCGGGCCGGGGCGGGGAAATGCTAGTCCTCGGGATCGAGACGTCCTGCGACGAGACCGGGGCGGCCCTGTATCACGGGCGCAACGGACTGCTCGCGCATCGGCTCCACAGCCAGGTCGCCCTGCATGCCCCGTACGGGGGCGTGGTGCCCGAACTGGCGTCCCGGGACCACGTGCGCCGGGTCCTGCCCCTGATCGAGGGGGTTCTGGAGGACGCTGGATGCAGCCTCGATGACCTCGGCGGGGTCGCCTACACCGCCGGGCCGGGGCTCATCGGCGCACTGATGGTCGGGGCCGCGACGGCACGGGCGCTGGCCTGGTCCCGCGGGCTTCCGGCCATCGCGGTCCACCACATGGAGGCCCACCTGCTCGCCCCCCTGCTGGAGCCCGATCCGCCGACGTTTCCCTTCCTCGCGCTGCTGGTCTCCGGCGGCCATACCATGCTGGTCCGGGTGGATGGCCTGGGCCGGTACGCGGTTCTGGGGGAGTCGCTGGACGATGCCGCCGGCGAGGCCTTCGACAAGACCGCCAAGCTGCTCGGTCTGGGCTACCCCGGCGGGCCTGCGCTCGAGCGGCTGGCCGGCGGGGGCCGGCCGGGGCGTTATGACTTTCCCCGGCCGCTGCTCAACCGGCCCGGTCTGGATTTCAGCTTCAGCGGCCTGAAGACCGCCGTGGCGCTCGCGGTGGCGGGAGCGGCCGGCGATCGGCAGGCCCGGGCCGATCTCGCGCACGCCTTTCTCGAGGCCGTCGTCGACACCCTGACAGGCAAATGCCGTCGGGCACTGGAGCAGACGGGGCTCACCTGTCTTGTCGCGGCCGGAGGAGTGAGCGCTAACCTGCTCCTGCGGGAGCGATTGCGTGGAATGGCCGCCGAACTGGGCGTCCGGGTCTGCTATCCACGCCCGGAGTTCTGTACCGACAACGGCGCCATGATTGCCTACGCCGGCTGGCGGCGACTGGCCGCCGGGTTGCACGAGGGCCTCGCGATTGGAGTGCGCGCGCGCTGGGGCCTGGACGACCTGGCCAGCGTCCCGGCCTGACCGGGACTCAGGCGTCGCCGCGCTGGCCGATCCTGTCCTCGGCGCCCGCGAGCAGGTTCCGGATGTTCGAGCGGTGGCGCCATACCAGCAGGGCGACCATCCCGGTCATCGCGCCGACGACCGGGGGCGGAATGCCGAAGGCCACGGCGACGACCGGACTGGTCGTCGCGGCCACCAGCGCCGCCAGCGACGAGTAGCGGAAGGCGGCCGCGGTGGCGAGCCAGGCGAGCACGAAGGCGAGGCCGAGCGGCCAGCCGTAACCGAGCAGCACGCCGATAT
Source organism: uncultured Gammaproteobacteria bacterium (assembly GCA_964404305.1). Lineage (GTDB taxonomy): Bacteria > Pseudomonadota > Gammaproteobacteria > JADZEE01 > JADZEE01 > CAYOJP01. The sequence goes on along the minus strand of CAYOJP010000170.1, from coordinate 3,848 downwards.
AGGTCGCGACGCCCTTGCCGCCGCGGAAGCCGAAGAACACCGGAAACAGGTGGCCGAGAAAGGCCGCCGTGCCGACCGCCGCGAGCCACGCCGGCGCCAGTCCGAGCGCCTGCCCGAGCAGGACAGGCACCAGCCCCTTCAGCAGATCGCCCGCGAGCGTGAGGGCGGCGGCCTTCCTGCCCGAGTGGCGCAGCACGTTCGTGGCGCCCGGATTGCCCGAGCCGACTGTGCGCGGATCGGCCAGGCCCATCGCCCGCGACACCATGATTGCCGACGACACCGAGCCGGCGAGATAGGCGAGCGCGACGAGCAGCGGAGCGACGGGCGACACGGCGGCATTGGAGACCGCCGGTGCGCGCCGGTCAAGCGGCCGGCCGCTGCGAGGCCCCGCGACGGTGTGCTAACCTGCCGCGGTTACGAAGGGTGCAAGCGCGGTGGACATCGTCTACATCAGGGATCTGCGCGTCGAGACAATCATCGGCGTGTACGGCTGGGAGCGCCAGGTGCAGCAGACTCTCGTCCTCGATCTCGATCTGGGCGCCGACGTCGCCCGCGCGGCGGCGACCGACGACATCGCCGACGCGCTCGACTACAAGGCTGTCACCAAGCGCACGATCGCGTTCGTGCAGGCGCACCAGTTCCAGCTGGTCGAGACGCTCGCCGAGCGCCTCGCCGCGGTGCTGCGCGAGGAGTTCGGCGTTCCATGGCTGCGGCTGCGCATCAACAAGCAGGGCGCCCTGCGCGGCGTGCGCGACGTAGGAGTCGAAATCGAGCGCGGGGAGCGCTGAGCCGGCGATGGCGGCCATCTGGGTGGGCATCGGCAGCAACATCGAGCGCGAGGCCAACGTCGCGAGCGGCCTCGCCGCCCTGGCGCGGGAGTTCGGCGCGCTGCAGGTGTCGCCGGTCTACGCGGCGGCGGCGGTCGGGATGGAAGGCGCCGAGTTCCACAACCTGGTCGCCGGTTTCCGGACCGCGCTGACGCCCGAGGATCTCCTGGCCGTGCTGCACCGGATCGAGGCCGAGCACGGCCGGCGCCGTGACCCGGGCGCAAGCCGCTACCTCGCGCGCACCCTCGACATCGATCTTCTGCTCTACGACGATCTCGTCCGCCACGATGGCGTCGTCGACGTGCCGCGCGGCGACATCCTGCGGTATGCATTCGTCCTGCGCCCGCTCGCCGACATCGCCGGCGCGCAGCGGCATCCCGAAACCGGCGCCACCTATGCCGAGCTGTGGGCAGGTTTCGAGCGGGCCGGCGAGGACCTCCGGCAGGTAGCGCCCGGCGACGGAGTGCCCGCATGATCGCCAGAGCCATCGTCATCGCCTGTCTCATCGCGGCCGTCGGCGGATGCGCGAGGGTCAACAACGAGCGCCGGGCCGAGGGCCTGGAGACCGCCCTGCAGCGCTACGCGAAGATGTTGCGCTGGGGCGAGTACGAGGAGGCCGGCAAGCTCATCCGGTTCCGCGAGCGCGAACCGGTCCAGGTCGACTACGCAGCCCTGCGCCAGGTGCGAGTCACCGGCTACGAGGTCGTCGAGCGCATCGTCACGCCCGAACTGCAGGAGGCGCAGGTGCTGGCGCGGATCAGCTACACCCCGCTCGACAGCGGCGTCGTGCGCACGCTCGACGACCGGCAGCTGTGGTACTACGACGAGGAGCAGAAGTTCTGGTTCCTCGACGACGATCTGCCCACCTTCGACCTGAAGTGAGCCCGCCCGCGTGACTGCGGGCGCCGCCTCCGGCGGGGCATGCTCGCTGCCCGAGCCCGATCCGGACTCCCGGGCGCACGGTGCGGCCGTGGCGACCGCGATCCGCGCCGCGCTCGAGGCGGCCGGCGGCTGGCTCCCCTTCGACGAGTTCATGCGCCTGGCGCTGTACGCGCCGGGCCTGGGGTATTACCAGGCCGGACAGCGCCGCTTCGGTGCCGCCGGCGACTTCGTCACCGCCCCCGAGATCTCGCCGCTGTACGGCCGCTGCCTCGCCCGCCAGCTCGCGCAACTGCTCGAACGCCTGCCGTCCGACGCCGAGTTGCTGGAGTTCGGCGCCGGCACCGGCCGGCTCGCATGCGATCTCCTCGCCGGCCTCGCCGATGCCGGCCGGTTGCCGGCCGCCTACCGCATCCTGGAGGTGAGCGGGGATCTGCGCGCCGCGCAGCGCGAACGCCTGCAGGCGCAGGGCTGGTGCGCGCGCCTGCCGGTGGAGTGGCTGGACGCACTGCCGGCCCGGCCGTGGACGGGGATCGCGCTCGCGAACGAGGTCCTCGACGCGATGCCGGTCGCGCGTTTCCGCATCGGGGCCGATGGCGCAGTGGAGGACCTCGGCGTGATCGCCGCCGGGCAGGGCTGGGCCTGGCAGGCGCGCCCCGCGCGCCCGGCCGTCGCCGCCGGCGTGGCGGCGCTGCAGGGCGATCTGGAAGCGCCGCTGCCGCCGGGCTACGTGTCGGACCTGACCCTGCTGCACGCCCCATGGCTGGCGGCCCTCGCGCAGATGCACGTGCGCGGCGCGGTGCTGCTCGCCGACTACGGGTACTCGCGCCGCGAGTACTACCATCCCGAGCGCGATCGCGGCACGCTCGTGTGCCATTACCGGCATCGCGTGCACGACGACCCGCTGCTGCTCGCGGGGCTGCAGGATCTGAGCTGTTCGGTGGATTTCACCGCGGTCGCGCTCGCCGGGCAGGCGGCGGGCTACACGCTCGCCGGCTATGCCCCGCAGTCCACGTTCCTCGTGGGCTGCGGCATCGATCGCGAGCTGCAGGCCTGCGCGGAGCAGTCGCCGGAGCGCTACCTGGAGGCCGTCGCGGGCGCGCAGCGCCTCATCCTGCCGGGCGAGATGGGCGAGCGGTTCCAGGTGCTGCTGCTCGCGCGCGACCTCGACACGGACGGTGCCTGCGGCTATGCCATCGCCGACCGCCGGCACCGGCTGTGAGCCGGGCGGGCCCGCATCGAGCTGACTGCGGTTCCCGGCGTCGCGTCGACGGGCCGGCTCAGGCCCGCCACTCCACCCAGCCGAACCACCCCGTCAGCAGTACCACGCCGCCGAACGCGATGCGGTACCACGCGAACACGCGAAAGTCGTTGCGGCTGACGAAGCGCAGCAGCCAGCGCACGCACAGCAGCGCCGAGACGAACGCCGTGGCCGACCCGACCATGAACGAGGGCAGCAGCGCGACCGAGAGTTCGGCGCGCGCCTGCCACAGCGAGTAGACGCTGGCCCCGATCACCGTCGGCAAGGCGAGGAAGAACGAGAACTCGGTCGCGGCCGGCCGCGACAGGCCGAAGAACAGGCCGCCGATGATCGTCGCGCCCGAACGGCTGGTGCCGGGGATGAGGGCGAAGCATTGCGCGCAGCCGACCTTGAGCGCATCGCGCCAGTCCATGTCGTCCATCGTCGCGACCCGCGGGTGGTAATCGCGGCGCGCATGCAGGTGCTCCACGACCAGGATCGCGAGGCCGCCGCCGATCAGCGCCAGCGCCACCGGCACCGGGTGGAAGAGCGCGGTCTCGATCGCGTCCTTCAGCAGCACGCCCAGCACGGCCGCGGGCAGGAACGCGACGACCACGTTCAGCGCGAGCCGGCGCTCGCGCGGCTCGGTCGTCAGTCCGCGGGTCAGGCGCGCGAGGCGCGCACGGTACTCCCAGATCACGGCGAGGATCGCGCCGCTCTGGATCGCGACGATGAAGGCCTCCCGTCCCTCGCCCGAGAAGCGCAGCAGGTCCTCGGCGAGGATCAGGTGTCCGGTGCTCGATACCGGCAGGAACTCGGTCAGGCCCTCGACGATGCCGAGGATGGCGGCCTTGAACAGGGTGATGGGATCCAAGGCGATGGCCGGGGGCTGGTAGACACGG
>CAYOJP010000169.1:0-8203 GCA_964404305.1 uncultured Gammaproteobacteria bacterium | reverse complement strand
TCGTGATGGGCGAGATCCATTTCCGCTTCATCGGGCCGGCCGCCTACGGCGACCGGATCATCACGACCGTGCATCTCGCCGAGCTGGGCGAGCGCACGCTGCACTGGCACTGCAAGGCGCAGAATGCGATCAGCGGGGCGCCGGTCTGCGAGGGGCGAGCCACGCGCGTGTACGCCCGCATCAACGAGGACGGCACGCTGTCGTCGGCGGACATCCCGGCACAGATGCGGGCGACGCTGACCGAGCTCGGCGATCTGAAGCACCTGAAGCCCGCCCGGGCGGGCGGGCCCGGCGACTGACGCGGCGCCCGGCCTCAGGCGGTGTCGCAGGCCGCTATGGCCGCCTGCGTACGCGCATCGAGCAGCGCCTCGCAGACCGATCGGGTTGCGGCGCTCGCGAACACGGTAACGAGCGGCGCGCCGGCCGGCACGACGCTGCCCGGCGCCGGCACGTCCGCGACCTCGCCCTCGACCGCGGCGACGAGCCGGTCCGCGGGCGGCGCGCGCAGATCGCGCGGCGCGAACACGTAGGCCTTGCCGTACACCACCGCGGTCGCGGCCGGCGTGACGACTGGCGGGTCGCCGCGACAGGCGGCGAGATGCGCGACGACGAGCGCGCCTGCGCCCGCGTGCTCCAGCACCTCGGCTGCGGCGGTCCAGCGCGGGTTCACCTCCACGACCACGATGCGCCCGCCGGCGCGGATCGCATCGACACCGAACAGCCCGCGCAGCGCAAAGGTCGCCGCGAGCGTCGCGCCGATCGCCTCCCACTGCGCGCGCTCCTGTGCCGGCACCGCGTGCGGGCCGAGCGAGCCACGATAGCCATAGGGGCCGGGACCGGGTCCCGTGCCGCACAGCAGTTGGCTCGTGACCCCGAGCAGGCGCGCCGTGCGGCTTCCGGCGAGGTACAACCCGGCGACGGGCTCGCCCGCGACGGCTGCCTGCAGGACGGCGGTGTGTCCGTCCACCCGCAGGCCGGGCTCGGCGTCGCGTACCCCGCTGCCCCCGGTCGAATCGCGGCGCTTGACGAGCCAGCGCCCGACGACCGCCCGGCGCGCGAGGCGCGGGACATCGAGCCCCGCGGCGCGCAACGCGTCGGCCACCTGCCAGGGATCCCGGCTCCGCGCGCAGACCTCGCCCGGGTTGCCTGCCAGCGGACGGATGGCGGCGAGCCGGTCGAGGATTGCCGGACGGTTCTCGAGCGGGGCTCCATAGAACCACGGCGCGTCGGGCGCGCCCTGCAGCGCCGCCGCGAGCACCTCGCCGTCATCGAGCGAGGCGACGCGCAGGCCGGGAAACGCGCCGGCGAGATCGACGTCGCCGTACGCATCGATCCAGTACGGCCGCAGGCCGCCGCGCGCGGCGCAGTGCGCGGGCGCCCGCGCGCTCGTGCCGACGACGATGACGTCGGCCGCCGGGGCACTCACAGCCGGTCGCGCAGTGCGTACCACAGCATGCCGAGCACGCGCAGCGGCTGGCGCAGCCAGCGGCCGCCAGGAAAGCCCGGCGGGGCGATGCGGGCATAGGCGTCGAAACGGTCGCGCCGGCCGTCGACCGCCTCGGCAATCAGCTTGCCGGCGAGCGTTGCAATCGCCACGCCATGACCGGAATAGCCGTGCGCGACGTACAGACCGTCGCCGAGCCGCGCGACGTGCGGCATGCGCGTCATCGTGATCGCCAGCGTGCCACCCCAGGCGAACTCGAGCGGCGTGCCGGCCAGCTGCGGGAACACCTCCAGCAGGTGCGGGCGCACGAAGGCGGCGATGTCGGTGGGAAAGCGGTTGCTGTAGTTCTCGCCGCCGCCGAACAGCAGGCGGCCGTCGGCCGAGAGGCGGAAGTAGCGCACGACGAAGCGCGAGTCGGCGACCGCAACATCGTCGCGGATCAGCGCTCGCGGCTCGGGCAGCGGCGCGGTGGCGACGATGAAGTTGTTGATGGGCATGATGCGCGGCGCGACGTCGGGCGCGAGGTCCCCGAGGTAGCCGTTGCAGCCGAGCACTGCGGCGCGCGCGCGCACGGTCCCGCCGGTGGTGCGCACCACCACCGGCCCGCGGCCTTCCACGGCCGTGACCGTCGTACCCTCGTGCAGCCGCGTGCCGGCCGCGTGCGCGGCGTCGGCGAGTCCGAGCGCATAGTTCAGGGGATGCAGGTGCCCACCGCGCGAGTCGAGCGCGCCGCCATGGTAGCGCCCGCTGGCGAGCATCCGCACGAGTTCGTCACGCGAGACCGGCCGCACGGTGCCGTACCCGTACGTCCGGCGCAGCCACTCCGCGTACTCCTGCTCCTCGCGAGCCGCCTTCGGCGTGTGCCCGACATAGAGCAGGCCCGGCTTCCAGTCGCAGGCGATGCGATGGCGCTCCACACGCGCGCGCACCTCCTCGACCGCCTCGCAGGCGAGGTCCCACAGCACGCGGGCGGCGGCGCGGCCGTGCGCGCGCTCGAGCGTGCGCTGGTCCACGCGCTGGCCGGTGCCGATCTGTCCGCCGTTGCGGCCCGAGGCGCCCCAGCCGATGCGGGCCTGCTCCAGCAGCACGACCGAGTGCCCGCGCTCGGCGAGGTTGAGGGCAGTCGCCAGGCCCGTATAACCGCCGCCGATGACGCACACGTCGCAGTCCGCGTCACCGGCGAGCGACGGGCGCGGCGGCGCGGGATTCGCGGTGGCCGCGTAGTACGAGGGCGGATGCGCTTGACTGGCGGCGGCGGGCGTCATGCCCGCGATGTTACCGCGCACGGCCGGCTCAGGCGCGGTGCAGGTACCAGTGGTACTCGAGCGGCGTCACCTGCTGCTCGAACTGCTCGCGCTCGTAGCGCTTGCAGTGCAGGTACAGGTCGACGAAGCGGTCCCCCAGGATCCGGCGCAGGACGGCCGAGCGGTCGAGGGCGGCGAGCGCGTCCGGCCAGGTCCCGGGCAGCGCGCCCTGCGCATCGGCACCGGCATTGCCCGTGGTCTCCGGGCCGGGGTCGAGCCGTTCCTGCAGCCCGTGCAGGATGCCGCCGAGCACGGCGGCGGCGACGAGGTAGGGATTGGCGTCGGCGCCTGCGACGCGGTGCTCGATGCGCCGCGCGGCGGGCACGTTGGCCGGGATGCGCAGCGCGGTGGACCGGTTCTCGAAGCCCCAGCTCGCGTTGGTCGGGGCGAAGGTATCCGGGCGCAGGCGCCGGAAGCTGTTGGCGTTGGGCGCCAGCAGCGCGGTCGAGTCGGCCAGGGTCGCGAGGCACCCGCCCAGCGCATGCCGCAGCGCGTCGTTCGGCTCGCGTTCCCCGCCGCCGGCGAAGACGTTCTGCCCGTCCGCGTTCTCGAGGCTCACGTGCAGGTGCATGCCGTTGCCGGACAGGTCCGGATAGGGCTTGGCCATGAAGGTCGCGACCAGACCGTGCCGGCGGGCGACGCCCTTCACGAGGCGCTTGAGCGCATGGCCCTGATCACAGGCCCGCAGGATGTCGCGATCGTGATGCAGGTTGACCTCGAACTGGCCCGGCGAGCTCTCCGCCACCGCGGTCGTGACCGGCAGCCCGAGCATCTCGGCGCCCGCGGACACGTCGTCGAGGAACTCGCGGTAGCTGTCGAGATCCTCGATCGCGTAGACCTGGTGCCCGTAGTCGCGCACGCCGGTGAGCGGGGAAATCGGCGGCTCCAGGGTCGCGGCAGCGCTCGCCTCCACGGGATCGACCAGGTAGAACTCCAGCTCGACCGCCGCGACGGGCGTCAGGCCCAGGGGGCCGAACCCGTCCAGGACGCGGGCGAGCACCTGGCGCGGATCGCCGAAGAAGCGCGCGCCATCGCGCTCGAACATCGTGAGCTGGACCTGCGCGAGCGGGCGGCTCTGCCAGGGCACGAGGGCGAGCGAGCCCGGGATCGGCCGGCAGAGGTGGTCGGGGTCGCCGGACTCCAGGCCGAGGCCGGTGCCCTCGATCACGTGCCCGGTCGGGTCCAGCCCGAATACCGAGCCGGAGAAGGCCATGCCACCGGCGTACACGCCGGCCAGATCCTGGATGCGGATGCGCTTGCCGCGGGGCGTGCCGTGCAGGTCGTAGACGACCAGATCCACCGACCGCGCATCGGGATAATAGCTGGTGAAACGATCGACCTCGTCCTGCGCGTCGTCCATGTCGGCTGTTAATATGAGCGGGGTAGCAGACTATTTGATGGCACGGCCGCCGCGGAGTCAAACGGAGCCGCCGGCGGTGCCATCGGGCGAGGTGTCCATGCGGCGGGAACTCGAGGACTGGCTGCGCGAGCGCGGCATCACCGAGGTCGAGTGTTTCGTACCGGACATGGCCGGCATCGCGCGCGGCAAGGTCATGCCCGCCGGCAAGTTCGTCGATCGCGAGGGCCTGCGGCTGCCCGAGTCGGTGTTCATGCAGACCGTCACCGGCGACTACGCCGAGGACGAGGGCTTCGCCACGTCGGTCGAGCCCGACGTCATCCTGCAGCCGGACCCGGCCACGATCCGCCTCGTGCCGTGGGCGTCCGACCCTACCGCGCAGGTCATCCACGACGCCTGGTACACCGACGGCGCGCCGGTCGAGATCGCCTCGCGCTACGTGCTGCGGCGGGTGATCGAGCTGTACGCCGAGCAGGGCTGGAAGGCAATCGTCGCCCCAGAGCTCGAGTTCTACCTGGTCAAGACCAACACCGATCCGGACTACCCGCTCGAGCCGCCGGTCGGACGCAACGGGCGCGCCGAGACTGTGCGCCAGTCCTACGGCATCGACGCGGTGAACGAGTTCGACCCGGTGTTCGAGGACATGTACGACTTCGCCGCGGCCGAGGATCTCGACATCGACACCCTGATCCACGAGGGCGGCGCGGCGCAGATGGAGATCAACTTCCGCCACGGCGAGCCGCTCGATCTCGCCGACCAGGTGCTGCTGTTCAAGCGCACCGTGCGCGAGGTGGCGCTGCGCCACAAGATGTACGGCACGTTCATGGCCAAGCCGATGGCGAAGGAGCCCGGCAGCGCCATGCACATCCACCAGAGCATCCACTGGCTCGAGGGCGACGGCAACGTGTTCGCCGACGATCGCGAGGCGGAGACCGACCTGTTCTTCGCGCACATCGCCGGGCTGCAGAAGTACCTGCCGCAGGCGATGGCGATCTTCGCGCCCTACGTCAACTCCTACCGGCGCATCACGCGCTATCACTCCGCGCCCATCAACACCGAGTGGGGCTACGACAACCGCACCGTGGGCATCCGCGTGCCGCACTCCTCGGCGGCCGCGCGGCGCGTGGAGAACCGCATAGTGGGCGCGGACGTGAATCCGTACCTGGCCATCGCCGCGTCGCTGGCCTGCGGCTACCTCGGCATGCTGGAGAACCTGCGCCCGCGCGAGCCGGTCCCCGGCGACGCCTACCAGCTTCCCTACCAGCTGCCGCGCAACCTCGAGGCGGCGCTGGAGGCGCTGCGGGCCTGCGAACCGCTGCGCAAGGTGCTGGGGGGCAAGTTCATCGACGTCTTCTATGCGATCAAGCAGCGCGAGCTGGAGAACTTCTTCAACGTCGTGAGCCCCTGGGAGCGGGAGTACCTGCTCCTCAACGTCTGACCGCCGGCGCTACCGGAGACGACCCGATGACCTCCGCCGAACGCATTCACGCCATGACCCTGGAAGCCCTGCAGCAGCTCGATCGCGACCACCACCTGCACCCGATGACCGATCACAAGGACCTCGGGCAGCGAGGCACGCGCGTCATCGACCGCGCCGAGGGCGTCTACATCTACGACCTCGACGGCAACCGCATCCTCGATGGCATGGCGGGCCTGTGGTGCGTGCAGGTCGGCTACGGCCGGCGCGAACTCATCGAGGCGGCGACGCGGCAGATGGAACGGCTGCCGTTCTACAACAGCTTCTTCCAGTGCACCCACCCGACCGCGATCGAGCTGGCGGCGCGGCTGGCGCGGCTGGCGCCGCCGGGCTTCGAGCGGGTGTTCTTCACCAACTCGGGCTCCGAGGCGAACGACACCGTGCTGCGCATGGTGCGACGGTACTGGGACATCCAGGGCCAGCCCTACCGCAAGATCGTCATCGGCAGGGTCAACGGCTACCACGGCAGCACGGTCGCCGGCGCGAGCCTGGGCGGGATGGGGGCGATGCACGCGCAGGGCGACCTGCCGATCCCGGGGATCACCCACATCCCGCAGCCGTACTGGTACGCCGAGGGCGGCGACCTGACCCCGGAGGAGTTCGGCCTCGCCCGCGCCCGCGCGCTGGAGCAGAAGATCCTCGAACTGGGGCCGCACAACGTCGCGGCGTTCATCGCCGAGCCCATCCAGGGCTCGGGCGGGGTGATCGTGCCGCCAGACTCGTACTGGCCGGAGGTGAACCGCATCTGCCGCCAGTACGGCGTCCTGCTGGTCGCCGACGAGGTCATCTGCGGCTTCGGCCGCCTGGGCCACTGGTTCGGGCACCAGCACTTCGGCTCCGAGCCCGACCTCATGTCGATTGCCAAGGGTCTGTCCTCGGGGTACGTCCCGATCGGCGGCGTGCTGGTCGGGGCCCGTGTCGGCGAGGCCCTGGTCGAGCGCGGCGGCGAGTTTCACCACGGCTACACCTATTCCGGCCACCCGGTGGCCTGCGCGGTCGCCCTGGCCAATCTCGACATCATCGAGCGGGAGGGGCTGGTCGAGCGCGTGGCGACCGACATCGGCCCCTACCTGCAGGCGCGCTGGCGCGAACTGGCCGAGCACCCCCTGGTCGGCGAGGTGCGCGGGGTCGGCCTCATCGGCGCCCTGGAGATCGCTCAGGATCGCGCCCGCCGCCGCCCGTTCGACCCGATCGGGCGGGTGGGCCTGCTCGCGCGCGACTTCGCGATCCGCGAGGGTCTGGTGATGCGCGCGGTGCGCGACACGATGATCATCTCCCCTCCGCTCGTCCTCACGCACGCCCAGGCCGACGAACTGGTCGACAAGGCCCGCCGGGTGCTCGACCTCGTTGCACGGGAAACGGGCGTGCGCTCGGGCTGAGCGACCGGCGTCGCCCTGCGGCGGTGCGGCAGCGGCGGCGGGCCCGCGCGGCCCCGCCGGCGGCGCAGTAGCCCCCCGGTCACTATTCCGGTAAAACTGGCGACACATTCCGGCGCCAGCCGGTCCGGACAGGAGCCACGCTCATGCAGATGCGCCGTCTTGCCGCCCTCGCCACGCTCGCCTTCGCTGCCACCGGGGGGGCAATCGCCGAAGACAACGTCGTCAACGTCTACAACTGGTCCGACTACATCGACGAGTCGATCCTCACCGACTTCGAGAAGGAGACCGGGATCAAGGTCGTCTACGACGTCTTCGACTCGAACGACATCCTCGAGACCAAGCTCCTCGCCAGCGGCACCGGCTACGACATCGTGGTTCCGACCGCGAGCTTCCTGCAGCGCCAGATCGAGGCGGGCGTCTTCCAGAAGCTCGACAAGTCCAAGCTGCCGAACATCAAGCACATGTGGGACATGGTCCTCGAGCGCACGGCCGGCTATGACCCGGGCAACCAGTACGCCATCAACTACATGTGGGGCACGACCGGCATCGGCTACAACGTCGACAAGGTCAAGGAGCGCCTGCCGGACGGCCCGACCGACTCCTGGAAGATGGTGCTCGATCCGGCCAACCTCGCCAAACTGGCCGACTGCGGCGTGTACATGCTGGACGCCTCCGACGAGATGATCCCGGCCGCGCTGAACTACATCGGCGAGGATCCGCGCAGCCAGGACCCGGCGGTGATCGCCAAGGCCGAGGCGGTGCTGATGGCCATCCGTCCCCACATCCGCAAGTTCCACTCCTCCGAGTACATCAACGCGCTCGCCAACGGCGACATCTGCGTCGCGATCGGCTGGTCGGGCGACATGTTCCAGGCGCGCGACCGGGCCGCGGAGGCCAAGAACGGCGTGACCATCCAGTACGTCATCCCGAAGGAGGGCGCCCTCATGTGGTTCGACATGATGGCGATTCCCTCGGACGCGCCGCACGTGGAGAACGCGCACAAGTTCCTCGACTACATCATGCGCCCCGAGGTGGCCGCGAAGGCGTCGAACTACGTCTCCTACGCCAACGGCAACAAGGGCTCTCAGCAGTTCATCACGCCGGACCTGCTGAACGACCCGGCTGTCTATCCGCCGGCCGAGACGCAGAAATCCCTCTACACAGTCGCGCCCTACCCGCCGAAGGTGCAGCGCATCGTCACCCGGCTGTGGACGAAGGTGAAGAGCGGCGGCGGCTGACGAC
>CAYOJP010000168.1:2145-8218 GCA_964404305.1 uncultured Gammaproteobacteria bacterium | reverse complement strand
GACGGTCGACGACGGCCTGCGCGCGCGCGGCGGCGACCTCGGGCGCCACGCCGTTCAGTTCCAGGGGCAGCGCCAGGTTCTCCGCGACGGTGAGCGTCTGCACGAGGTTCCAGGACTGGAACACGAAGCCGACGTGCCGGCGCCGGAACGCGGCGCGCGCGTCCTCGTCGCGGCCGTCGAGCCGCTCGCCGGCGACCTCTAGCCGGCCCGCGTCGGCCACGTCCATCGCGCCGATGAGGTTGAGGAGGGTCGACTTCCCCGAGCCGCTGCGGCCGAGAATGACCACGAGTTCGCCGGCGCGGATGTCCAGGTCGACGCCAGTGAGCACGACGTGCTCGCGATCGCCGTCGAAGTAGGCCCGGCGCAGGCCCCGTGCGTGGACGATCGGTGCGGCGGTCATCGGTCGCAGGGTAGGCAAGCGGCGGTTCGGCAGCAATCCCGCTCGGCAGAGCGGCCAGGTCGCGCTCCGCAGGTCGACGCCAGCGGAGTCACGCATCGCCGCCACGGGATTTCCGCGCGTGGCGTTGCCCCGGGCCGGGCGCCACTGGCGCCGCCGCTCTGGTCGCGGCACGATGCCGGGCCATGTCCCGTCGCGTCGCGCTCGTCACCGGGGCCTCGGCCGGGATCGGCCGGGCCTTCGCGCAGGCCTACGCCGCCCGCGGCCACGACCTGTTGCTTGTCGCTCGGCGCGGCGAGCGGTTGCGCGCGCTCGCGGTCGCGCTCGGCTCCGCGCACGGGGTCCGCGTGGAGACGCTCGCGCTCGATCTCGCCGCGCCGACCGCCGCCGCCACGATCGCCGAGCGCCTGGACGCGCTCGGCATGCCTGCCGACGTGCTGGTCGCGAACGCCGGGTACGGGATGCCGGGCACGTTCAGGGGCGCGCCCTGGCAGGCGCACGCCGATTGCCTGCAGGTCATGCTCACCGGTGTCGCCGAGCTGACCCACCGGCTGCTGCCGGGCATGCGCGCGCGCGGCTACGGCCGGATCATCAACGTGGCCTCGCTCGCCGGCCACCTGACCGGCACCGCCGGGCACACGCTCTACATCCCGATCAAGGCCTGGCTGGTCCGCTATTCCGAGGCGCTGGCGCAGGAACTGGCTGGCACCGGCGTGCATGTATGCGCGCTGTGCCCCGGCTTCACGCGCTCGGAATTCCACGACGTCGCCGGCACGCGCCACCTCGTCGCGCGCATGGCACCCGGGTTGTGGATGAGTGCAGAAGCGGTCGCCACGGCTGGAATCGCGGCCGTCGAGCGGGGCGACTGGGTCCACATTCCCGGCTGGCGCAACCGGGCCATCGCACGGCTGTGCCGGTTCCTGCCGCGCCCGCTCTGGTACCGGCTGCTCGAGCGCCGCGCAGCCGATTTCCGGCGCCTCGATTGACGCCCCGGGGCCGGAACCCGCCACGATCGAAGCTGCCGGTCAAGGGCCCGGCAGGCGCAGGCGCCACCGGTTCGCACGCCCCCGGTGCGGTGGCACGCCAGCGCGGCCGGACCGCCGGTGCCGCATTCCGGGGACGGTCCGCGCCGTGGGTGAAATATCGGACGATTTGTCCTAGATTGTCGGCTTGCCGGCGTACAGCCCGCCCCCGACGGAGGTCGACATGAAGAGAACGATGGTCGCCGCCTGCCTCCTTGCCGCCTGCGCTGCGCAGGCCGAGCTGGCGCCGGAGAAGCTGGGTGTCCGGCCGTTGCCGCCCCCCTCGCCGCACTGGGTGTGGGTCAACGACATCTCCGGGTTCACCATCGATGGCAAGGCGTTCCTCGTCGACGGCGACAGCGGGACGATGCTCGGAATGCTGTCCACCGGCGGCTTCCACGACACGCTCGCCTTCGATCCGGCGGGCAAGGCGATCTATTCGAGCGACACCTACTATTCCCGCGGCACGCGTGGCGAGCGCACGGATGTCATCAGCATCCACGATGCGGCGACGCTGTCGTTCGTCGGCGAGGTGGTGATCCCGCCCAAGCAGCTTCTGAGCGTTTCCAATCCGAACGCGACCCAGATCCTCGACGACGGCAGGTTCGTCGTCGTCTACAACTTCACCCCGACGCAGACGGTGAGCGTCGTCGACGTGCAGGCGCGCAAGTTCGTCGGCGAGATCGACACTGCCGGCTGCGGCATGGTCTACGCCGCGGGCCCGCGCCGGTTTCTGATGATGTGCGCGAACGGCTCGATGCTCGCGGTGACGCTCGACGACGCCGGCAAGCCCGTCGCGAAGAAGGAAACCGCCCGGCTGTTCGACCCGGCGCAGGATCTGCTGAACGAGGATGCGGTGCGCAGCGGCGACACCTGGCGGTTCGTCTCCTACAAGGGCGACGTCTACAGCGTGGACGTCGGCGGTACGGAGGTGACGATCGGCAGGCCGTGGGCGCTGCAGCAGGGCGCCGAGCGCGACCAGTGGCGTCCCGGCGGCTACCAGCTGTTCGCGGTCCATGCCGCGAGCGGTCGCCTGTACGTGGCGATGCACGAGGGCGGCAAGCACACGCACAAGGTGCCCGGCACCGAGATTTGGGTCTACGACGTCGCCACTCAGGCGCGCACCGCGCGCTGGAAGGCGCACCATCCGGTCACGTCGCTGGCCGTCAGCAGCGACGACGCGCCGCTGCTGTACGGCGCGAACGCCGAGCACCCGGCGCTCGAGATCTATGACGGGTCGACCGGCAAGCACCTGCGCACGGTGGACGGCCTGGGCATGTCGCCCATCGTCCTGCAGCCCCGCTGAGAGGAGAACGGACGATGCACTGGCTCGACTCGATTTCGGAAGGTGTCGCCCGGCGGGTGGCGCGCACGAGCTCCCGACGCAGCTTCTTCGCCCGCTTCGGCGCCGCGCTCGTGGGCGCCGCCGCGCTGCCGGTCCTGCCGGTCGCGCGCGCCGCCGAGGGCGGCAGCCGTGCCGCGGGGCCGAACGAGGAGGGCGTGACCGGCGAGGCCGGCGATCCGACCTCCTGCAACTACTGGCGCCACTGCGCCATCGACGGGTTCCTGTGCGCCTGCTGCGGCGGCTCGCAGACCCAGTGCCCGCCCGGGACGGAGCCGTCCGCGATCACGTGGATTGGCACCTGCCGCAACCCGGGCGACGGCAAGGACTACGTGGTGTCGTACAACGACTGCTGCGGCAAGAGCACCTGCGGTCGCTGCCTGTGCAACACCAACGAGAACGAGGAACCGATGTACCGGCCGAGCCGCAGCAACGACATCGACTGGTGCCTGGGCACGAAGAGCGCCGCGTACAACTGCTCGGTGGCCCTCGTCATCGGCGTCGCCGTCGAGCCGTCCGGCGTCGCTCCGTAAGACCAGCGGGCGAATCCCAGTGCCCTCTCCCGCCAGGCGGGAGAGGGATTGCTCCGGCGCGGCTGTCGGGCAGCGCGTCTCCTGTCCCGCGCCGGCGGGGGACAACCTGCCCCGGACTCGAATGGAGGTTGGCCAAGCCGATGACAGCCACCGATTTTGCCGCCGCCCGCGCGGCCCTTCTGGCCCACCGCACCGATCTCGCCGCCGCCATCGCGACCTGCCGCTGGCCGGTGGCGGAGGAGTTCAACTGGGCGCTCGACTGGTTCGATGCGCACGCCGCCGGCAACGCCCGGACCGCGCTGTGGGTGGTGGAGGAGGACGGCAGCGAGGCGCGCCTGTCGTTCGAGGAACTGGCGCGGCGCACCAACCAGGTCGCCAACCACTTCCGCACGCTGGGCGTGCGCCGCGGCGACCGCATCCTGATGATGCTGGGCAACACCGTGCCCCTGTGGGAGACGATGCTTGCGGCGATGAAGCTCGGCGCGGTACTGATCCCGGCGACGGCGCTGCTCACGCCTTCCGATCTCGTCGATCGCATCGACCGCGGCCAGGTCCGGCACGTCGTCGCGGCGACCGATGCCGCCCCGAAGTTCGCGGACGTTCCGGGCGACTACACCCGTATCGTCGTCGGCGGGGAACTGGCCGGCTGGCTGCCCTACGCGGCCGCCTACCAGGCGGCGCACGACTTCCGCCCCGACGGCGTCACCCGCGCCGGCGACCCGCTGCTCCTGTACTTCACGTCCGGCACGACGGCGCGCCCCAAGCTGGTGGAGCACACGCACGCCAGCTATCCGGTCGGCCACCTCACGACCATGTACTGGCTGGGGCTGCTGCCCGGCGACGTGCACTGGAACATCAGCTCGCCGGGCTGGGCGAAGCACGCCTACAGCAACGTGTTCGCGCCATGGAACGCCGGCTGCACCGTGTTCGTGTACAACGCCGCGCGCTTCAACGCGCAGGCGACGCTCGGGGCGCTCGTGCGCCACGGCGTCACGACGCTGTGCGCGCCGCCGACCGTGTGGCGCATGCTGGTCCAGGAGAACCTGCGCGAGTACCCCGTGCGGCTGCGCGAGGTCGGCAGCGCCGGTGAGCCGCTCAATCCGGAGGTCATCGCCCAGGTGGAGGCGGCTTGGGGCCTGACCATTCGCGACGGCTACGGCCAGACCGAGACGACCGTGCAGATCGCCAACTCTCCCGGTCAGCCGGTGCGCGCGGGCTCCATGGGCCGGGCGATGCCGGGTTACCGGATCGCGCTGCTCGATCCCGACGGGCGCGAGGGCGACGAGGGTGAGATCTGCCTGGACCTGTCCGCGGGTCCGGTAGGGCTCATGCGCGGGTACCGCGACGACCCCGAGCGCACCGCGGACGTCATGCGCGATGGCTACTATCACACCGGCGACGTCGCCACACGCGATGCCGACGGCTACATCACCTATGTCGGCCGGGCCGACGACGTGTTCAAGGCATCCGACTACCGCCTGAGCCCGTTCGAGCTGGAGAGCGTGCTCATCGAACACCCGGCCGTCGCCGAGGCGGCGGTCGTGCCGAGCCCGGATCCGCTGCGCCTCGCCGTGCCCAAGGCCTACGTCGTGCTCGCCGCGGGCCACGCGCCGGACGCGGACACCGCGCGCGCGATTCTCGCCTTCGCGCGCGGCCGGCTCGCGCCGTACAAGCGCATCCGCCGCATCGAGTTCAGCGATTTGCCCAAGACCATTTCCGGCAAGATCCGCCGGGTCGAATTGCGCGCGCGCGAACAGGCGCGGCCGGGAGACACGGTGCGCCAGCCGCTGGAGTTCTGGGAAGAGGACCTGCCGCCCGGCGCCGGCTGACGGCCGGCAGGCGGGCACCGCATCCCCGGCCGCTGGAGAACCGACACGGCGGAATTACGGGGGCAATGGCCGCCGCCGTCGGCTGCCGGCGGCGGCTCGCGTTCATCCGGGCGGTGCAAGTCCATCTCCGCCAGGAGTCGCCGTGTCGCACTGCACGGGCGCGGGCAGGCGAGCGACCGACAGGGCGGAAACCCGGAATTGACGCGCGGGCCCGCGCGCCAGCCTCAGGCCAGGTCGTGCGACGGCCCGCGGCCGGGAAACAGCGCGACCTTGCGAACGGCCCGGCGAGGGGACGGCTTCGCTTCCGCGTCCCGGCCGGTGACCGCCGCGAGCGAGCGCTCCCAGGCGCAGTCGCGCACGTCGAGTGCCGGCAGATGCACCTCCGCGATTCGCGTCGCCTCGCGCGTCGGCAGTCCGAGTCCGCGCAGCAGCATCACCATCATCTCGGTGAGATAAAGGGCGTGGTCGCCCTCGGTGCCGAGCACCGACAGCATCGCCGTCAGCATCGCGCCGATCTTCAGGTCGATTGCTGCCGCCTCGCTGGCGCTGCGGAGCCGGCCGGCACGCAGCCCGCGCCTGATGGTCTCGCCGAGATGGTGCAGGGTGTCGTCGGCGACGAGCTGGCCGTTCATCGCGATGTTGACGGTGGCCCAGCCCCACTCCGGTTCGCGCGCCGCCTTCGCCACATAATGGCGCACGCCGATCGAGGTCCGCATCGCGGCGTCATCCACGTCGGCCAGCACGCGGATGATCGCGTCGTTGAAGTCCTTCGACAGCTCGAAGGCCAGCACCGTGAGCAGATCGTCCCGGCTGGCGAAGTAGTTGTAGAACGTGCCGCGCGCGACGTCGGCTCGCGCGTTCACGTCGTCGATGGTCGCCAGGTGCCCGTCGCGGCGGCCGAACACCGCGATGCCGGCGCGGATGAGATTGAGGCGGGTAGCCGCCCGCCG
>CAYOJP010000168.1:0-2045 GCA_964404305.1 uncultured Gammaproteobacteria bacterium | reverse complement strand
TGGCGGGCGCGCTACGACGCCGGCGACACGGCGATGCGGGCGATTCTCGGGCGCCTGGACGGGATCCTCGCCAGCCGGGCGTGGCTGTCGGGCGCGGGCTACGGCCTGGCGGACATCTCGTGGACGGTGAACGCGCACCGCGTGAACTTCCTGCGGCAGGCGGGCTACGCGTTGCCGCCCCTGCCGCAGCTGTGGGCATGGTACGAGCGCGTGCGCGCACGACCGAGCTTCGAACGGGCCATCGTGGAATGGGAGCCGAAGGCATGACTGCACCGGTGAGGAATGCGTGGTACATGTGCGCGTGGAGCGCCGACCTCGGCGCGGGGCTGCTGCATCGCAAGCTGCTGGGCGAGAACGTGCTGATGTACCGGCGCGAGGACGGCACGCCCGTGCTGCTGGGCGACACCTGCCCGCACCGCTTCGCGCCGCTGCACAAGGGACAGCGAATCGGCGACAGCGTGCAATGCCCGTACCACGGGCTGCGCTTCGGGCCCGAAGGTCGCTGCGTACACAACCCGCACGGCGCAGGCGCCATCCCCGCCGCGGCGCGCGTCCGCACCTGGCCGGTGGTCGAGCGCAACGGCATCGTGTGGATGTGGTCCGGCGAGCCGCAGGGGGCCGACCCGGCCCTGCTCCCGGATTACGCGTTCCTCGACGACCGTCCGGAGTATGCCTACACAGTCGGCTGCACGCTGACCATGCAGGCGCGCTACGACCTCATCCTCGACAATCTGTTCGACCTGTCGCACGCCTGGTTCCTGCATCCGGCCTCACTCGGCTCCGAGGCGATGCTGCGGGCCAGGGTGGATCTGAAGCAGGAGGGCAACACCCTGCATTACCTGAGCGTCTACCCCGACCATACGCCGGCCGGCATCTTCGTCATGACGCGCGCGCTGGAGCCGGCCGCACGGGTCGACTACTGGGTCGATGTGCACTGGACGCCGCCCGGCGCAATCCATCTCGCCACCGGAAGCCATCCGGTCGGCGGCAAGCGCAGCGATGGCGTGGAGTTCTCGACCGTGCAGTTGCTGACGCCGGAATCCGACGGCGCGACCCATTACTTCGTGAAGGTCTACCGCGACTACCACATCGACGACGCGGACCTGTCGCGCGGCATCGCCGCGGCCGTCACGCACGCGTTCACCACCGAGGACGAGCCCATGGTTCTCGCCGTGCAGGAGCGCATGGCAGGGCGCGAGCTGTTCGACATGAACCCGGTGCTGCTGCCGACGGACGGGCCGGCGGTGCGCGCGCGACGAGTTCTGGAGGAGATGCGCGCAGCGGAGGCGCGAGCCTCCGCCGCCTGAGCGGGGTCAGGCGTTGCGTCCCGGTTGGGGCAGGCGCCCGGCGAACAACGCAATCCGGCGCGCAGCGCCCTTGCGCGAGGGCCGCTCGCCGCGGACCGCCGACAGGGAGCGCGCTTCCGAGCCGTCGCGAACGGCGAGCACGGGCAACGGCAGCGTGGCGACGCGCCACGCATCGCGGTTCGTCAGCCCCAGTCCGCGCAGCAGCATCACCATCATGCCCGTGAGGTAGCGCTCGTGATCCGCTTCGGTGCCGAGCACCGAGAGCATGGCGGTCAGCATCGCTCCGACCTTGAGGTCGATCGCGGCTTCTTCGTCCTCGATGGCGAGGCGACCGCTGCGCATTCCGCGGCGCACCGTGTCCGTGATGTGATGGAGCGTGTCCGCGCCGAGCATCTGGCCGTTCATCGCGATGTTGACCGTCGCCCAGCCCCAGCGATGATCCTGCATCGCCTTGGTGACGTAGCACCGCACGCCGACCGAGGTCCGGATCGCGGCGTCCTCGACACCTTCCAGGGAGGCGATGATGGCATCGTTGAAATCCTTGGACAGCTCGTACGCGATAGTCGCGACCAGCTCTTCGCGGCTCGCGAAGTAGTTGTAGAAGGTGCCGCGCGCGACGCCGGCTTCGGTGTTGATCTCGTCGATGGCCGCGAGGCCGCCGTCGCGGCGGCCGAATACGGCGATGCCGGCGCGGATGAGGTTCAGCCGGGTAGCCGCACGCTTGCGCAGTTCGAGTTC
>CAYOJP010000167.1:0-8224 GCA_964404305.1 uncultured Gammaproteobacteria bacterium | reverse complement strand
GCGAAGCAGAAGCGCAGGTAGGTGCGCGGATCCCACGGGTTGGTATAGCGGTAGATGCCCACGAGCGCCGCGGGCGTGTAGCGCCAGGCGGTCTCCTCGCGCGTCTCGCGCACGACGGCGTCGAGCAGCGACTCGCCCGGGTCGAGGTGGCCGGCGGGCTGGTTGAGCACGAGCCTGCCATCGATGCGCTCCTCCACGAACAGGAACCGTCCGTCGCGCTCGGCGACCGCCGCGACGGTGACGTTGGGCTTCCAGGGCTCGGCGGCCATGCGCGCTGCTCGCTGCGGCGGACTCAACCGCCGAAGGACAGGTCGAGCCCCTTCACCCGCTCGATCACCGGATCGTCCCAGCGTCCGGTCACCGTGTACTGGCGGCTGAGCACGCTGTCGAGCTGCGGCAGGCCCTTGAACATCTTCTGCCCGAGGAACAGCACCGCGCCGACGCCGACGCCCGCCGGCCCGAACACGGCGCTCGCCAGCGGCAGGCTGCTCGAGACCTGCGGCAGCACGGTCACGACCTGGTCGTAGTCCTGGTCGGCCAGTCCCGTGCGGCCGCTCACCTCCACGCGCGCGGCCGGGCCGTCCATCACCAGGTTGTTGGTGTAGGCATTGCCCTGCGCGAGATCGAAGTCGCCCTCGATGCTGTCGAACGCGAAGCCCTTGGCGAAGATGTCGGCGAAGTCGAGCATGAGGCGGCGCGGCAGCGTCTGGATGCTGAGCAGGCCGAACAGCCGGCCGGCGCTGGGATCCACGTCGAGCAGGCGGCCGTCGCGCACGCTCAGCTCGAGCCGGCCCTGCAGGCCGGCGAGCTTGAACTCGGCGGGCGAGCCGGTCCAGTTGGCGTCGATGCCGAAACGCGTCCTGCCGCCTTCGATCGCCGCCGTGTCGTAGCCGAAACGCCCGAGCAGCGTCGCCAGGTCGTCGCCGCGCGCGTCGATCTCGAAATGCGAGCGGTGCGCCCCGTCGCTCGCGGTCCAGTCGCCCGTCGCGGTGACGATCGCGTCGGCGCTGGAGAACACGATGTTCTCGAGGCGCATGCCGTCCGGCGTGGGGACGGTGCGGATGTCGGCGGTGCCCAGGTCCGCCCGCCCGTAGCGCAGCGCCGTGCAGTGCAGTTCCATCGGCGGCAGGCGCGCCGGATCGGGCGGCGGACGTGTCTCGTCGCGGCCCGTGCCGCGCTCCACGTGCAGGCGCGCGAGCTCGGCGCGGACCGTCGCCGCCGGGTCGCGCGGCACCTCCAGGGTGCCCGCGATCCGTTCGCCGTCGAAGGCGAGGTGCCAGCCGTCGGCGTCCTCGTGCCCGTGCGCGCGGACCTCGCCCAGTGCCAGGCCCAGGGCGTCGAGCGCTCCCGTGCGCACATCGAAGCGCGTCGGCGGGCGCTCGGAGTAGGGTCTGGCCGTCACGCCCGGGGGAAACAGCGTCTCGCGCCAGCGGTTGTAGTCGATGGCCGGCGTGCTGCCCTCGAGCCACAGCCCTGCCGGCCTGCTCGCCCCGGGCGGTCCGCCGCCGAGCGCTATCGCGGCGTCCGAGATCTGCAGTCCGCCCGCCGGAGTCCGGGCGAGCCTGACCTCCGCATGCACGCGGTCGCCGTAGACCAGCGTGAGCGGCTCGTCCGGATCCCCGACGGTCGCCTCCACCCTGATCGGGACCTCGCTCGCCGCGTCCTTGGCGAGCGGCGCGGGGAGCGCGATGGCGACTCCGGCGAGGG
Organism: uncultured Gammaproteobacteria bacterium; assembly: GCA_964404305.1. Taxonomy (GTDB): domain Bacteria; phylum Pseudomonadota; class Gammaproteobacteria; order JADZEE01; family JADZEE01; genus CAYOJP01. The sequence continues at coordinate 6,517 of CAYOJP010000167.1, read as the reverse complement.
TCGAGTCCACTCGCAGGCGGCGGGCGCCCTCGGCGTCCACCGTCATCTCCGCGCGCCACTCCGTGCTGCCGTCCACGGCGTCGAGCAGCGAGCGCTCGGCGAGCCAGTCCGCCAGCCCCGGCGCTGTCGCCTCGAACCGCTTGCGCAGCAGTTCCCGCCCACCCACGCCGTGCATGCGGTAACGCTCGCGCACCGGGTCCTGCGCGATGCCGCCCTCCAGATCGAGCCAGACCGGCTCCCCCAGATAGACCGCGCGCAGCTTCGGGGCCGCCCAGTGCGCGTCGACGAATTCAAGCTCGCCTTCGATGGCGTCGAACTCGAGCGGCGGATTGACCAGCTGCACGCTGTTGCCGGCCAGGTGCACCTTGCCGCTCCAGTCCTTCTTCTCCTCCTTCTTCAGCGGGATGCGCAGATCGAGATCGAGCACCAGGTCGCCCCGCAGATTCAGGCTCGCCAGTCGCGGCCCGAGCTTCCCGGCGAGCGGCGACGCCTGCACGAGCGCGAGCCCCGCCGCGGCGCTCGTGAGTGCGCGGCCGCGTGCCTCCACGATCCGGCCCTTGCGCGTCACGTCGGGGATGGTCGCGACGACGTCGCGCAGGTTCACGCCCAGCATGCGGCCGCCGGGCGCGTCGATGGTCAGCCTGCGCTGCTCGTACACGATCTCCCCGTCCATCTCCTCGATGCGCGGCCAGCGCTCGTGGAACTCGATCATGCCGTCGCTCACGTTCACACGCAGTTCGAAGACCCCGTCCTGCTCGTCGAACGGGAAACGATCGAGCGCGCCGCGCAGCACCGCGCTGCCGCCGGTGATGCGGCCGCCCTGGATCGCGCGCCGGATCCACGCATCGCCCGGTCCGGGCAGCACACCGTGCGGCAGCAGCGACGGCAGCTGCTCGAGGTCCCCGTTGCCGATGTCGGCGAGCAGCCGGGCGACCGGTGCCGCGCCCGGTGTCCATTCGACGTCGCCGGAAACGGTCACCCCGAGCGCCGGGTGGCTGATGGCGATGCGGTCCGCGACCACGCGCCAGGCCTCGCCGAAGCGCGCCCAGCGCAACTCGCCGCCGACGCGCTGGAAGGCGTAGGACGATGCCTCGGTCGTGCCCGGCAGTGTCAGCGTGAGCGCCGGCGCGTCGACGTCGAGCCGGCCGCCGGCGGCATCGGCCTTGAGCTTCGCGCGCAGCCCGGTCACGCCGGGCGCCCCGGCGTACGGGCGCACCTCGATGCCGTCGAAAGCCGCCTGCAGGTAGAAGCGCTGGTCGGCCGGGCGCGCCGGGAAGTAGCCCACGCGCAGGTCGCGCACCTCGCCGCGCGGGGCGAGCTGCGCGAGCGGCGCGCGCAGCGTCTCGGGCAGCGCGGCGATGTTCGGAACGAGCGGCATGATGTCGTCGAGGCGCAGGTAGCCGGCGCGGCCGACGAGGCTGGGCACCTGGCTGGTCTGGCCGGGCACGACCGTCAGCTCGATGCTGCTGGCGGGCCACTCGCCGTTGCGGGTGTTCACGACCAGCTTCTCCAGCGCGACCGCCCAACGCCCGGCGGCGTCGTGGCGCACGCGCAGGCTGGCGCTCGCGCCGGCGAGCGTGAGGCGGCTGTCGGGCGCCGGGCTCTGGTGCAGCCCCAGCGTCACGCCCTTCGCGTCGAGCAGCCCGTCGATCGATTGCAGGCGCGCCGACTCCCAGCGCGACCACAGCCTGAAGCCCACCTCGCCGGAGGCGAAGTCCAGGCCCAGCCAGCGGCGGTAATTGAGCACGCGGGCCGGATCGATCCCGCGCCCCTCGATGTAGAAGTCCCCTGACCAGCGGGTCGTGAGCAGGTCGCCGCGCGCGTCGAGCAGGAAGTGGAAGCGCTTGCCGACCTCCACCGGCAGCCGCGCGGCGCCGAACAGCTGGTGGCGATCGCCGTCATTGCGGATCTGCAGCCAGACGTCGGAGAACACCACGGGCGCGAGCATCGCCTGCTCGTCGCGCCAGGTGATCGTCGCAGACTCCACCGTCAGGTTGGCCTGGTGCTGCAGCCAGTCCGCGAGCGCGTTCTGGCGCGCGCCGGGCTCGTCGGTATCGCGCGGGTTGACGCCCTCGATGCGCAGCGCGCCGTCGGCGGAGCGGGCGAGCGACACCCGCACACCCGACACCGTGAGCCGCGCCGGCGTCAGGCGCCGCGCGCGCAACGTGCCGAGCGCGTCGATCGCGACCGAGGCCTCCGCGAAACGCGTGATCGCCCGCCCGGTCGAGGGTTCGCGCAGCTCGATGCCTCTCAGGCGGATCTCCGGCGTCCAGCCGCGCCAGCCGGCCTCGATGTGCTCGATGGCGACCGACTGTCCCACGTATTCGCTCACCCGCTGCTCTATCTCGGCGCGGTACTCCCCCAGCCGCGGCAGGGCGACGCGGACCGCCGAGACCGCGGCGGCGACCACGATCAGCGTCCAGGCCGACGCGGTCCAGGCCCAGCGCGCGACCCGCTTCACAGCAGCACCACGTCGTACTGCTCGGGTGAGTAGGAAGCCTCGACCTGGAAGCTGATCGGCCGCCCGATGAAGGACTCCAGCTCGGCGACGCCGATGGTCTCGTCGTCCATCAGCCGATCGACGACCTCGCGCGCGGCGACGACCAGCAGCTTCTGCGCGTCGAACTGGCGCGCCTCGCGCATGATCTCGCGCATGATCTCGTAGCAGACCGTCTCGGCGGTCTTGACCGAACCGCGCCCGGCGCACATCGGGCAGGGTTCGCACAGGACGTGCTCGAGGCTCTCGCGCGTGCGCTTGCGGGTGATCTGGACCAGTCCCAGCGAGGTGATCTCGCTGATCGAGGTCTTGGCATGGTCGCGCTCCAGGGCCTTCTCCAGCGCTCGCAGCACCTGGCGCTGGTGCTCCAGGTTCTGCATGTCGATGAAGTCGACGATGATGATGCCGCCCAGGTTGCGCAGGCGGAGCTGGCGGGCAATCGACTGTGCCGCCTCCAGGTTGGTCTTGAAGATGGTCTCGTCGAGCGTGCGGTGCCCGACGAAACCGCCCGTGTTCACGTCGATCGTGGTCATCGCCTCGGTCTGGTCGATGACCAGGTGCCCGCCGGACTTGAGCTCGACGCGCCGCTGCAGCGCGCGCTGGACTTCGTCCTCCACCGAGTACAGGTCGAGGATGGGGCGCTCGCCGGGGTAGTGCTCGATGCGGCCTGCCAGCGCGGGGATGAAGCGCTCGGCGAAGTCGAGCGCGCGCTGGAAGGTCTCCTTGGAGTCTATGCGGAGCTTCTCCACCGATCCTGCCGACAGGTCGCGCATCGTGCGCAGCACGAGCGGCAGGTCCTCGTGGATGATGCCCGGGGCGTGCGTCTTCGCGGCGCGCTCGCAGATCGACTCCCACAGCCGGTGCAGGAACTCCATGTCCATGCGCAGCTCCTCGGCGCTGGCGCCATCGGCGGCGGTGCGCACGATGTAACCGCCGCTCTGGGGCGGGGGCTGCAGGAGGTGGTTCGCGGCCGGCGGCGGGTCGGGCACGCGCTCGGCGCGCAGCTGCGGCGCCAGTTCGAGCATCGCCTCGCGCAGGCGACTGCGCTCGGCCTCGTTCTCGATGCGCTGGGAGACCCCCAGGACGTGCACGCCCGGCATGTAGACGAGGTAGCGCGACGGCACGCAGATCTTGGTCGTGAGCCGCGCGCCCTTGCTGCCGAGCGGGTCCTTGATGACCTGCACCACCACCGGCTGGCCGTCGCGCAGGACCGTCTCGACGCTCACGTCGGCCGGCGGCGGCTGACCGTCCCGGGAGATCGGGTTGCTGACGATGTCGGACACGTGCAGGAATGCGGTCCGCGCGAGGCCGACCTCGATGAAGGCCGCGCCCATCCCGGGCAGCACCCGGGAGACGATGCCGCGGTAGACGTTCCCCACCAGGCCGCGGGCGCGGGCACGCTCCACGGTCACTTCCTGCAGGACGCCGTTCTCGATCACGGCGACGCGCGTCTCCTGCGGAGTGATATTGACCAGGATCTCGTCGGCCATCTGGCGTGCTACCGGGGTTGAAAATCCCTGATTCGCCGGGGAGTTAGCGGCGATTTTACGAGAACTGTCCGATTCCGGGCCAGCACTGCCGGGGCGGGCCGGTCGCCACGGTGCGCTCGCGGGGGGCTTTCCCGTATCATGCCGTGCCGCCGCCAGCGGGACACGTGCCTGCATAGTGTACCCGCGGCGACCGCCACAACCGCATCCCGATGAGCAAATCCAACGACGCCATTGCCGTAGTGCTCGCCATCGGCGCCGGCGACGACCTGCTGCCCCTCACGGACAGCCGCACCGGGGCGGCGGTTCCATTCGGCGGCAACTTCCGCCTGATCGACTTCCCGCTCACCAATTGCCTTAATTCGGGGCTGCGCAAGGTGCTGGTCCTGACGCAGTACAAGTCGCACTCCCTGCACAAGCACCTGCGCGACGGCTGGTCGATCTTCAACGCGGAGCTGGGCGAGTTCATCACACCCGTGCCTCCGCAGATGCGCGGGGGCCCGACCGGCTACCGCGGTCCTGTCGATGCCATGCAGCAGAACCTGTACCTGCTCGAACGCAACAGCGCCGACCTGGTCGTGGTGCTGGGAGGCGACGAAATCTACCGCATGGACTACGCGGCGATGCTTCGGCACCACCGCGACAATGGCGCTGACGTCTGCTTCGCTTATGGCGCCGACGCCGCCGCCGGGGACTGGGGCAATGCCCTGCCGGTGCAGATCGACGCGGATGGCCGCCTGCTCGCAGCGGGGCCCGCGGCCGCCGGGCAGGAGAACGGGCGCTGCCTGGGCGTCCTCAGCTTCACCAAGTCGGCGCTCGCGACCCTGCTCGCGCAGACCGAACCGGGCGAGGTGGACGGCAACGATCTCGGCCGTGAGCTCCTGCCCGGACTGGCCGGCCACCCGGGCGTCATCGGCTATCGCTTCGGCGGCACCGTCGGCCGGGTCACCCCCGACCGCTACTGGCGGCGCCCGACCACCATCGACGACTACTACGCCGCCAATCTCGATCTGCTCGCCTTCGAGCCGCCGATCGACCTGTACCAGACCGACTGGCCGATCCGCACCTACCAGGGGCAGATGCCGCCGGCGCGCACCGCGCCGGGGGCGTCGAACAACGAGGGCGTGTGCGTCAATTCGATCGTCGCCGCCGGATCGGTCATAGCCGGCGGCGGCGTCAACCACAGCATCCTGTTCCCGGGCGTGCGGGTGGGCGACGGCGCGATCGTCGAGGACAGCATCCTGCTGCCCGGCGTCGTCGTCGGCGAGGGCGCCCATATCCGCAATTGCGTCATCGACAAGCGGGTGCGCGTGCCCGCCGGCGACAGCATCGGCCTCGATCCGGCAGCCGACCGGCGGCGCTTCCAGTTGACCGGGCGCGGCGTGGTCGTGATCGCCGGCGACGAGCGGCTGGCGCCCCGCCAAGCGTCCGTGGAATGACCCCGCGCCGACGCCGGCCAGCCGGCGGACCGCCCCGTAGCATGCACTGAGGCCGCGACGATGGAGCTCCTGGAGCTGCTGGCGAGCCCCGATGCGTGGATGGCGTTCTTCACGCTGACCGCGCTCGAACTGATTCTCGGCATCGACAACATCGTCTTCATCACCATCCTGGTCGACAAGCTGCCTGCCGCGCAGCGCGACCTCGCGCGCCGCCTGGGCCTCGCCGCGGCGATGGTCATGCGCATCGGCCTGCTGTTCCTGCTGAGCTGGATCATCGGCCTGACCGCCCCGTGGTTCGAGGTGCTCGGGGAGCCGATCTCGGGGCGCGACCTCGTGCTGATCCTGGGCGGCCTGTTCCTGCTGTGGAAGGCCACCATGGAGATACACGAGCTGCTCGAGGGCGTGGAGGGCCATTCCTCGGCGCGGGTCGCGCCGACATTCTCCGCGGTCATCGTCCAGATCATGCTCATCGACATCGTGTTCTCGCTCGACTCGATCATCACCGCGGTGGGCATGGTCGACGAGATCGCAATCATGATTGCCGCCGTCGTGGCGTCGGTGACGCTGATGATGCTGTTCGCCGCCCCCATCGGCCGCTTCGTCACCGAGCGGCCGACCATCAAGATGCTGGCCCTGTCCTTCCTGGTCCTGATCGGCGTCGTGCTGATCGCCGGCGGCTTCGACCACCAGGTGCCGAAGGGCTACATCTACTTCGCGATGGCCTTCTCGATCGTGGTCGAGATGCTCAACATCCGGCTGCGCGGCCGGACCGTTCGGCCGGTGCACCTGCACCAGCGCTATTCAACGGACGCCGAGCCGGGCACGAAGGAGTAGGGTGGCAGCGCGCCTGCGCCGCTGGCGCGACATGCCGCCCCTCGACGACGGACATGCGGTGCCGAACCCGCGCGGCTCCGGCCGGAGGCGGCGGCAGGCGAGCGCCTTCCCCGCGAGCCGTGCCGGGCGCCGCCGGGCGCGCGCCACCTCGACGCGCGCATGGTTCCGATCGCGCACGAGGCCTACCTGCTCGGCCGGCCGGACCCGGGCGCGCTGCAGTGGGTGGTCGGCCACGTGACGCGAATCAAGCCCTGGGATTC
>CAYOJP010000166.1:0-8254 GCA_964404305.1 uncultured Gammaproteobacteria bacterium | reverse complement strand
GACGAGGACGGCATAACCCTATCGCGGCTGAAGCCGCTCCTACAGGAGTCCTGCTGCAGCGTCTGAGCGAACGTTCCTGTAGGAGCGGGCTTGCCCGCGATTGCCCTCCCCGGGGTCGGTGCCGATGCCCATCGTGGCTGCAGCCGCGCCGCTCACACGCCCGCCGCCTGGCCGAACTGGGTGCGATAGAGCCGCGCGTAGGTGCCCTCCCGCGCGATGAGATCGGCGTGCGTGCCGACCTCGGCGATCCGGCCGGCCTCGAGCACGACGATGCGATCGGCGTTCTCCACCGTCGCCAGCCGGTGGGCGATGACGAGGCAGGTGCGGCCGCGGCGCAGGCGCTCGAGCGCGTCCTGGATGTGCCGCTCGGAGACCGAGTCCAGCGAGGAGGTCGCCTCGTCGAGGATCAGCAGCGGGGCATCCTTCAGGATGGCCCGCGCGATTGCCAGGCGCTGCCGCTGGCCGCCGGACAGGCGCACGCCGCGATCGCCGATCAGCGTCTCCAGACCCTGCGGCATCTCGCGCACGAACTCCATCACGTGCGCGGCGATCGCGGCCGCCTCCACTGCGGTGTCGTCGAGCGCGCGCATCGCGCCGTAGGCGATATTGTTGCGGATGGTGTCGTTGAACAGCACGACATCCTGGCTCACGAGCGCTACCTGCGCCCGCAGGCTGGCGAGGGTCAGATCGCGGATGTCGACGCCGTCGAGCAGGATGGCGCCCTGCGCCGGGTACAGGCGCGGGATCAGCGCGACCAGGGTCGACTTGCCGGCGCCCGAGGCCCCGACCAGCGCGACCGTCTCCCCGGGGGCGACCTCGAGGTCGATGCCTGCCAGCGCCGGATCGCGGTCCGGGGCGTAGGCGTAGCCGACATCGCGGAACTCGAGCGCGCCGCGCGCGCGGGCGAGCGTGCGGGTGCCGGTATCCTCCTCGCCACGCTCGTCGACGATCGAGAAGATGCTCTCCGCGGCGGCGAGCCCGCGCTGGATGTGCTCGTTCAGGCCGGTCAGGCGCTTGGCCGGCGGGAACAGCAGCACGGCTGTGGTCATGAACGAGACGAACGCGCCGGCGGTCATCTCGCCCCGCGCCGACAGGCCGAGCCCGACCCACGTCGCCGCGGCGATGCCGGTCGACAGGATGATCTGGATGAGCGGCACGTTCGCGGCGGCGGCCATCACGGTCTTCATCGTGTAGCGCCGCGCGTCGTTGATGGCGCGCGCGAAGCGCCCGGTCTCGTACTGCTGGCCGCCGTAGACCTTCACCGCGCGGCTGCCCTCGATCGCCTCCTGCGCCACCTGCGTGATTTCGCCCATCGAGCGCTGCACGCGGCGGCTCATCTCGCGCAGCCGGCGGCTGATGCGGTACATCACCCAGCTCATCGCCGGGGCCAGCGCCAGCACCAGCAGGGCGAGCTGCCATTGCAGCCACAGCATGTACGCCGACAGCGCGACGAGCGCGAGGACGTCCTTGACGAGATCCGTCAGCACGCGCGTGGCGGCCTGGGCGACCTGCGCGACGTCGTAGGTGAGGCGCGAGATGAGGCTGCCGGAGGAGTGCGCGTCGTAGTAACGCGAGGGCAGCACCAGCAGGCGCGCGAACATCGCCGCGCGCAGGTCCATCACCGTCCGGTTGGCCACCCAGTGCAGGGCCACCGCGCTCAGGTAGCTCAGCACGCCCTTGACGACGAACAGCGCCACGATGCCGAGCGGCGCGAGCACGCGCACGCGCTCGTCGCCCAGCACGAAGCCCTCGTCGAGCACCACCTTCAGCAGCCAGGGCAGCACCGGCTCGGTGGTCGCCAGCAGCGCCATGCACACGACCGCCAGCGCCAGCACGTGCCAGTGCGGGCGCACGTAGTGGAGCAGCCGGAGATAGAGGTTGCGCGTAGCGCCCGAAGGCATGCTGGCTCGTGGCGGTGGACGGGCTGGACGGGCGCCTGCGAAGGCCGGGCCGTGGCGCCGATTATACAGGCCGGGCCGGCACCGGCCTCACGGCGCCGAACCGGGAACCGGCGCTGCAGGCCGGTGTCCGGAACGACGGCGTCCGGCTCCGACGCGGGTGACCGCCCGCGGCGCCCCCCCTACAATGCAGGTCCAGCCCGCCGTGCCGGCCCGACCCCATGTCCCGCATTCATCCCGTCATCGCCGTGACCGGTTCTTCCGGCGCCGGCACCACGCACGCCAGGACCGCGTTCGAGCACATCTTCCGCCAGGAGGGCATCCGCGCGGCGATGATCGACGGCGACAGCTATCACCGCTTCAACCGCTCGGAGATGGATCGCCTGCGCGCGGCCGCCGAGCAGAGCGGTGCGAACATCACTCACTTCGGACCCGAGGGCAACCTGTTCGAGGAGCAGGAGGCGCTGTTCCGGCAGTACGCGGCCAGCGGCACCGGCCAGCGCCGGTTGTACGCGCACACCGAGGAGGAGGCCGCGCGCTACGGCTGCCCGGTGGGCACCTTCACGGCCTGGGAGTCGCTGCCGGAGCCGACCGATCTGCTCTGCTACGAGGGCCTGCACGGCGGACTCGTGACGGACGAGCTCAGCATCGTGCAGCACGTCGACTTCCTGATTGGCGTGGTCCCGATCATCAACCTCGAGTGGATCCAGAAGATCCACCGCGACCAGTCCGTGCGCGGCCACTCGCAGGAGGCGGCCATCCAGGCCATCCTGCGGCGCATGCACGACTACGTGCACTACATCACGCCGCAGTTCTCGCGCACGCACGTGAACTTCCAGCGCATTCCGCTCATCGACACGTCCAATCCGTTCGCGGCGCGCGACGTCCCGACCGATTCCGAGAGCGCGGTCGTGATCCACATCCAGGACCGGCGCAAGGTCCAGCCCGACTTCCGCTACCTGCTCGAGATGCTGGACGGGTCGTACATGTCCCGGCCCGACACCATCGTGGTGCCGGGCGGCAAGTACACCTTCGCCATGGAGATCGTCTGCCTGCCGGTGATCCAGCGGCTCATGGCGGCGCGCAGCGACTGACTGGCTGACTGCGAACGTCGGTCACTCCGTCCGGCACCGGCGCCCCGGGGTTTCCCGACCTGCGGCGCGGCACGGTTCCGCGCCGCTGTTCAGCCCGCCACACCCGGGGCCGCGGCGGTCTCGACGAAACGGCTTGTCGCGCTGCAGCATGCCGGCCGCGGTCGCCGATCGCCCTCGCGGTCCGGACACCCGCCGAGGCTATACTGCCCGGGCCCGGGGGGGCCGGGCGGCAAGCGGAGGGGGATCCGGACATGCGCAACGTACTCGTCCTCAACGCGAAGGGCGGCAGCGGCAAGACGACCGTTGCGACCAACCTCGCCGGCTATTACGCCCAGCGCGGCCTGACGGTCACGCTCGCGGACTTCGACCCGCAGGGATCGAGCACTGACTGGCTCGCGGCGCGTCCCCCCGACCGCCCGCCGATCCACGGCGTCCAGGCGTTCGCCGAGGAGCACGGCCGCGCGGCGCCGGGCAGCGACTGGTTGATCATGGATGCCCCCGCCGCCACGCACGAGGAACTCCTGGCCGACCTCGTGAGACGTGCGCAGACGATCGTGATCCCGGTCGTGCCGTCGCCGCTCGACATGCGCGCCGCCGAGCGCTTCCTTGCCGAGTTGTTCGAGCTGCGACGCGTCACCAGCTCGAAGGTCCGGATCGCCGCCATCGCCAACCGCGTGCGCGAGGGCACGCTCGCCACCGCGGCGCTGGAGGAGTACCTGTCGAGCTTGAAGCTGCCCGACGGCCACAAGCTGCCCTTTCTCACGCGCCTGCGCGCGAGCGCCAACTACCTGCGCGCCGCCGGGCGCGGCCTGTCGGTCTACGAGATCGCGCCGCACGCGACCGAGCAGGATCGACAGGAGTGGCAACCGCTGCTGCGCTGGCTCGCGAGCCCGGCGAGCCGGCCGTGAACGGATCACCGGGCGGATCGCCCGTTCGCGGCTGAAGCCGCTCCTGCAGGAGTCCTGCTCCAGCGTCTGAGCGTAGCTCCTGTAGGAGCGGGCTTGCCCGCGATGTTTTCCCCGCGGTTGGCGCCGAACGCCATCGCGGCTGAAGCCGCTCCTGCAGGCTGCGCCCGGAACGTCAGGCGCGCGGTGCCGGCAGAGCCAGCGGTTGCTCGGCGAGCGCGCGGCGCAGGCCCTCGAGCGAGTAGCGACGGGCAGCCTCGGTGTCGCCGGCGCGGCCGAGCGTATCGGCCAGCAGCAGGCAGGCATCCGGTGGGGCGCCGTGCCTGAGCGCGGCTTCGAGATAGGTGCGCGCCTTGCCCCACAATTCCGCGCGGTGACTCAGGCGGCCCAGCGCCAGGAGCAGCGTCGGGTCCTCGGGACGCGCGCGCAGCCAGCGCTCCGCGGCATCGAGCTGCGCGCCGGCATTGGTGCCGCTCACGTGACCGTAGAGCGCGGCCAGATCGTCACTCCAGTCGTTCTCCAGCCAGTGCCGCAGCAGGACTTCAGCCTGCTGGCCGCGCCCGGCCGCCTGCAGGTTGCGGGCGTGCTCGGCCAGCAATTCCGGATCGTCGCGCAGCCGTTTCGGCACCCGGGCCCACACGGTGTCCGCATCGCCCGGCGGCGAGGACGCGCGCGCCGCGCGGAGCACGCCGGCCGCGGCGGCGCGCTCGTAGCCGGCCAGCATGCGCGTGTCGAGCGCGCGGGTGCGGGCGACGCGCGGCAGCAGCGCCTGGAGCGCCTCCCACTCGCCGCTGGCCGCGTGCAGTTGCGCGACGAGGCGCAGGACGCGCGGATGGTCCGGCGCGCGGCCGCCGGCGATGTCGAGCGCCGCGCGGGCGACGGCATGGTCGCCGCGCGCCAGCGCCAGTTCGGCGCGCTCGCATTCCACCTCGGCGACCGCGTCGGGATCCTCCTCGGCGGCGAGCGCGAGGTAGCGATCGCGGCGGTCGTGCGCGGCCAGCGCCTGCGCCGCGCGGGCGGCCGCCAGCCAGTGCAGCAGCGGCTGCGGCGCCTTCGGCGCGCTGCGCGCGAGCAGGCGCTCGGCCAGCGCCCAGTTGCCCCGCGCGTGCTCGAGCAGTCCGCGCGTCAGGCCCCGCTCGGCAGCCGCATGCCGGCGCGTCCGCGACCAGCGCGCCCAGGTCCGGCGCAGGCCGGCCAGCCGCAGCAGCAGGCGGGTGGCGAGGTAGGTGGCGATGAGCAGCGTGGCGAGCAGGAGCACGAACACGGCGAAGCTCATGCGCAGCGCCTGCCCGCCGTAGCCGATCACGACGAAGCCCGGATCCTCCAGCAGGAACCGGCCGGCCACCGCGGCGATGCCCAGCACGAGCAGGGTCAGGAGGAGATAGCGCATCGGCCGCGCGCGCCGTCAGCCCGGGCCGGCCGGCGGATCGGTGGCCGGCTGCGGCACGGACGGCGGGGACGCGATTTCCCCTGCCGCTGGCGCAGCCGGCGATGCGGCGTCCTGCGCGGCCGCCTCCGCGTTGCCGGGGGCAGGCACCCCTGTGGGCGCCGCCTCGACGTCGATGGGATCGCCGTCAGCGCCGGACCCGGCGGCGTCCGGCGCCGGCATCCCGGGGACGCGGGGCGCTTCCGCCTTCGCCGCGGGCGCGACCGCGTCTCCCGCGCGCAGGCGGCGCACCGCTTCGAGCGAGGCGTCGAGACTCGGCAGCGGCGGGCGCAACGTCAGGCCCGCGATGCGGCCGAGTCCCTCGTGCACGGCGGCGACGGCCGGGTCGGCGGCGGCGAAGTAGGTCGACAGCAGCTCCCGCACGATGCCGGCCGCGGCGCGCAGGTTGTCCTCGTCACGCCGCAGCACGGCCAGGCGCGCCGCCGACAGCTCCAGCCGCAGCGTATCGGTCAGGCGGCGGCGCCCTTCGGGATCGGTCAGCAGTGCATCCGGGATCTCGATGCGCTCGACGTCGATCAGATCGACGAGATCGTTCCACATGCGTTCCGGGACGGCGCGCCAGCCGGTCGTCGGCGGCGGTTCGTCGGCGGACGGCACCTGCGTGAAATCCACGCGCCGCAGCGGCAGCGCGTCCACGCGCGCGGTCCAGGCGGCCAGTTCGGTCGCGACGCCGGCGAGATCCGGCACCGGCACCGCGCGCAGGGCGGCGAGATCGCCGGCCAGCCGCTCGCGCAGCACGAGGAACGCCGGATCGCCAAGGTCCCGGATGCGGCCGTCCGCGGCGTCCAGGGCCGCGATCGCGGTGCCCACGTCACCCTCGATGTGCAGCCGCTGCGCGGCTGCAATCAGCAGGTACTCGATCTCCGCCAGCACCCAGTCGGGATCGCTCTGGTCGATGCGCGCGTACAGGCGCGACAGGCCATCGGCCAGTTCGGCGAGGCGGGCCTCCTGCCCGATCCGCGCCTCGGCGACGCCGCGATACTCCTCGGCGAGCGTATCGATGCTGCGGGCGAGCGTGGTGATCCGGCCCTCGAGCGCAGCGCGCTCGACCCCGGCGGCGGCGACGAGCGCCGCGCGCTCGCGCTGCAGCCAGGCCAGCAGCCCGGCGCCGGCGGCGCCGACGACGAGCACCACGAGCGTCGGCATGAGCCAGCCCCGGCGGCGTGCCGGCGGGGCGGGTGCAGTCGCGGCGGTGTCCGCCGGCAGGGAGTCGGCGGCGGGTTCGGCGGTCTGGTCGGTCATGGGGATGCGAAGGATCCTGGCGGCGCCCCGGGGCCGCGTTAGGGCGCGCGCGAGGCGCGCAGGGTCGGGGCCCAGTCGACGAGCGCGGAGACGACGTCGGCATCGAGCGCCGACGTCGCGACGCGGATCGGGCCCTGCCAGCCGGCGGCACGGGCCACCTCGACGAGCCGTGGCGCCACGACCAGCAGCGGCAGCGCCAGCAGTTCGGCGCAACCGGCCGCGACGAGCAGTGCCGCCAGATTGTCCAGCGTCTGTGCGCTGGTCGCAACCACGACGTCCGGGCGGGATGCGGCAATCCGCGTCCGCGCGGCGGCGTCGAGCGGTGGTGGCGCGACGCGCCGGTAGACCTCGGCGTGCACCACGACCGCGCCGCGCTCGCGCAGGCCGTCGGCCAGCAGTTCGCGGCCGCCCTCGCCCCGCACCACCACCACGACGCGACCGGCGACCGCCTCGCGCGCGAGCGCGGGCAGGGCCAGCAGGCCGGCACTCGAGGCATCGCCGGCGGGCGAGGCGGCCGCGACAGCGTGTGCGGCCAGCGCGCGTGCCGTCGCCGCGCCGACCGCGAGCACCGCGAGACCGGCGAGGCGCGCCCCCAGATCCGGTGCCAGCGCCCAGGCGCCCGCCACCGCGTTGCCGCTGACGAAGATGCAGGCGGCCGCACCAGGCAGGCGCGCGAGCGCGGCGCGGGCGGACGCCGGATCGGCAGGTGGAGCGATGGCGATGGCCGGGACGGCGACAGCGGCGCCGCCGCGGTCGGCGAGCACGCGGGCGAGCGCCTCGCCCTGTCCGGCCGGCCGGGCCACCAGCACCTGGAGGCCGGCGAGCGCGGCGGCGTCCGGGGGCATCAGCCCGGCAGGCTCTCGAGCGCGGCGAGGATGGCGCCGGCGCCGCGCGCGAGCAGCGTCTCGGCGATGGCGGTGCCGAGCGCCTCGGGGTCGCCGGCCGGGCCGCGTGCCTGCGCCTCGACGAAGCTCGAGCCGTCGGGCTGCCCGACCAGCGCCCGCAGGTGCAGCGTGTCGCCCTCGAGTTCGGCATAGCCGGCGATCGGCACCTGGCAGCCGCCGTGCAGGCGGCGGTTGATCGCGCGCTCGGCGCGCACCCGCAGCGCGGTGCCGGCATGCGCGAGCGGGTCGATGAGCGCCTGCACGCGCGCGTCGCCGATCCGGCACTCGATGCCCAGCGCCCCCTGCGCGATTGCCGGCAGCATGTCCTCGGGTGCAAGCCACGCGCTCACGCGGGCTTCCAGGCCGAGGCGACGCACGCCGGCGGCGGCCAGCACGATCGCGGCGTACTCCCCGGCGTCGAGCTTCGCCAGGCGGGTGCCGACGTTGCCGCGCAGGCTGCGCACGTCGAGGTCGGGACGACGGCCGCGCAGCTGGCACTGGCGGCGCAGGCTCGAGGTGCCGATCACCGCGCCCTGCGGCAGGTCGGCGAGCGTAGGGGCGGTGCCGCCGACCAGCGCGTCGCGCGGATCCTCGCGCTCCATGATCGCGCCGATGTGCAGCCCGCCCGGCAGGTCGACCGGCACGTCCTTCATCGAGTGCACGGCGATGTCGGCCCGGCCCTCGAGCAGCGCCTGCTCGAGCTCCTTCACGAACAGGCCCTTGCCGCCGATCTTGGCGAGCGGCGCGTCGAGGATGCGATCGCCCAGCGTCGACAGCGGCAGCA
>CAYOJP010000165.1:0-8263 GCA_964404305.1 uncultured Gammaproteobacteria bacterium | reverse complement strand
TCCGCCCGGCATTGGCGCCGGACGGACTGATCGACATTTCCGCTCTGCCATCTAGCAGCCGGCGTCGCCAGCGTCCGCCCCGCCGGCTGCCGTCAGTGCCCGGCACTCGGTCTCGCGCCCGCGCACGACGCGGCGGCCGACGAGCGCGCCGTGCGTCTCGGTCACGACCGTCCGCTGGCGTTCCTCGTGCCCGTCGTCGTAGAAGTAGAGCACCACCCAGTCGTGGGTACGCCCGAGCTCGTGCGCGCGCGCCGTATTGGAATACAGCGCGGTGAAGTGCCACGCGCCGCGCACGGCGTGCAGGACCGGCAGCCAGGCCGCGCCGGCGGGATTGAAGCGGCGCGGCGCGATGGTGGGCAGGTCCCCGGCGGCGGCCCGTTCGCGGTACTCGCGATCGACGTCCAGCAGGACGTCCACCCCCGGCTCGGTGCCCGCCGCCAGCGGCGTCGTGCTGCGCGGCCGGTTGCGCCGGATGCGATCCAGCATCGCGGTGACCGCCGCGCGGAGCGCTGCGGCCCGGCGCGGACCGACGCCCGGCACCGCCTCCAGCCGGCCCTCGGCGGCCGCGATCTCCAGTGCCTCCAGCGTATCGACGTGCAGCGTGTCGTGGATCCGCCGCGCGAGCCCGGGCCCGATCCCGGGGATGGTCCGGAACAGCACTTCCGGGTCCGCGCTGCCGCGCAGCCGCTCGAGCTGCGCCCAGCGGCCCGAGGTCAGCATCGCGGCGATCGCCTGGGCGATGCCGCGGCCGATGCCGGGCAGCGCGTCGAGGCCTGCGGGACCGTCCTGCGCGTAGATCTCGCCGATGTCACGCGCCGTCGACGCGACCGTGTCCGCCGCCCGCCGGTACGCCCCGGCGCGAAACGGATTGGCCCCCTGCGCCTGCAGGAGATCGGCCGCTTCCCGCAGGGCGGCGGCGACTCGCTGATTGTCGGCCATGGCGCCGGTAATCTACACCGCGACGCGCGCGGCGCGGCACCGCCGCTGCGGGCGCCGGCGGCTCCGGGCAGCGGTCCGGCCGCCTGCCGGCGCGGTCATCCGCGGGCGGATGCCGCATAATCCGCACGGGCCGCGCCCGCGCCACGGCCGGGAACCGCCATGACCGAGCCGCAGACAACGTTCCAGGACCTCGTCGATCCGTTCGGCATCGGCGCGTCGCTCGTCGCCGCGGCGCAGGCGTGGTTCGGGCAGCCGCAGGCCCTCGCGCAGAGCATCGCCCGGCTCGCCGCCGACCAGCAGCGGCTGAACGTTCATGCCCTGCAGGTGGCGTTCGGGCTCAGCGAGCCGCACGCCATCGTCGAGACCCGCAACGACGAGCGCTTCGTCGATCCGGTGTGGGCCTCCCATCCCGCGTACTCGCTGCTCAAGCAGTACTACCTGCTGTACGTGCACTGGCTGGAGGATGCGCTCTACGAGACGCCCGGCCTGCCGGCGCGCGAGAAACGCAAGGCGGCCTTCTGGGCCCGGCAGTGGCTGGACGCGATCTCGCCGACCAACTTCTTCCTCACCAACCCGGTCGCGCAGCGCCACGCGCTCGACAGCGGCGGCCGCAGCCTGGTCGAGGGCATGAAGATCCTGCTCGACGACCTGGCCGCGGGCGACGTGCAGATGGTGGATCGCGACGCCTTCGAGGTCGGCCGCAACCTGGCGACGACGCCCGGTGCCGTCGTCCACCGCAACCGGCTGCTGGAACTCATCCAGTACGCGCCTTCCACGCCGCAGGTCCACCGCATGCCGATCGTCGTGTTCCCGCCGTGGATCAACAAGTTCTACGTGCTCGACCTGAACGAGCGCAAGAGCCTGGTGCGCCACCTGGTCGCGCAGGGCTGGACGGTGTTCGTCGTGAGCTGGCGCAACGCCACGCCGGCCATCGGCGACGTGCGGTTCGACGATTACCTCACCGAGGGCGTGAACGAGGCGATCGAGGTCGCGCGCGGGATCTGCGGCGTGCCGCAGGTGCATGCGGCGGGTTACTGCCTCGGCGGCACCGCGCTGGCCGCCTGGATGGCGTGGGCGAACCGCCGCCACGCGCGGGCGCAGGACGTGCCGGTCGCGCACTGGACGCTGCTGACGACGCTGCTCGATTTCTCGCGGCCGGGCGGCATCGAGGTGTTCCTCGATGAGTCGAGCGTTGCACTCATCGAGCGCATGATGGCCGCGCGCGGCTACCTCGACGGGCGCGAGATGGCGAACGCCTTCCGCATGCTGCGGCCCAACAGCCTGATCTGGCACTACGTCGTGCACGGCTACCTGTGCGGCGAGAAGCCGCCGGCCTTCGACGTGCTGTACTGGAACACCGACTCCACGCGCATGCCGGCGGCGATGCACGCGTTCTACCTGCGCGAGTTCTACCTGAAGAACCGCCTGATCGTGCCCGACGGCCTCACGCTCGCGGGCGAGCCGATCGACCTGCGCCGCATCCGCCAGCCGCTGTACGCCGTCGGCTGCGAGGAGGACCACATCGCGCCGTGGAAGGCGACCTTCCACAACACGACGATGATCGACGCGCCGGCCCGCTACACGCTCACCGCGTCGGGGCACATCCTCGGCATCGTCAACCCGCCGGTGCAGCCGCCCAGACGCAGCTACTGGACGGGGCCGGCGCGCGACGACGATCCGGACCGCTGGCGCGCGGACCTGCCCGAGATCCCCGGCAGCTGGTGGGAGGACTGGGTCGCGTGGCTCGAGCCGATGTCCGGGGACCTGGTGCCGGCCCGCGCGCCCGGGAGCGAGCAGTACCCGGTGCAATGCGCCGCGCCCGGCACCTACGTGCTGGAACGCTGAGGCGCGCGCCTCAGGCCGGGACCGCCTCGAACACCCGCAGCGTCGCCGGCGTGCCCAGCGTGCGCGCCAGCCGGAAACCCGCGGACTCGAGCAACGCCGCCATCTCGGGCGCGGTGCGCAACCCGCCGCCGGTGGCCACCAGCATCAGCACGTCGAACAGCGCGCCGTAGATCGAGTCGAGCTCGGGATCGGCGACGAGCAGGCGGCCATGCGGCGGGATGGCGGCGCGGACCTGGCGCAGGAGGAGCGCCACGTCGGCCGCGGCACAGGTGCTGGCCACGCGCTTGAGCACGTACAGGTCGGCCTGCGGCAGCACGGCCTGCCGGAAGTCCGCGCCGACGATGCGGCAGCGGCCCGCCGCGACGTGCGCCGCCAGATTCGCGCCGGCTTCCCGCACCACCTCCGGGAGATCCACCAGCACGGCCTCGAGCCCGGGGCAGGCGTCGAGCAGCGCCCGCACGAGCAGGCCCTCGCCGCCACCGAGATCGACGAGCCGGCGCACCGCCGCGAAGTCGACGACGCTGCGCAGCGCGAGCGCATCCTGTCGCGACAGCTCGGTGAGCGCCGCGTGGAAGATCGCGGCTTCGCCCGGATGCGCCTGCAGGAACCCGTAGACGCCCGTGGCGTGGGTCGCCTCGAAGGCGTCGCGGCCGGTGCGCACGGCCGCGGGCAGCGCGGGCAGCACGCGCAGCAGCCATTCGCGATTGTTCATGCGCGCGTAGTGGTGCATCGAGTACGGACTGTCCTGCCGCAGCAGCGCGCCCGCCGCCGTGCAGGCGTAACGATCGGCGTCGCGGGCCAGCACCCCGAGGGCGACCAGCGCCCGCAGGATGCGCGCCAGCGCCGCCGGCTCGGCGCCCGTGCGGGTGGCCAGGTCCTCCAGCGTGCGCGGACCGGCGCGCAGGTGCCCGGCCAGATCGAGTTCCGCCGCGACGCTCACGAGCTGGCCCTGCACCGCGCCGAAAACCAGCGGCAGCAGCACCGCCATCGCGCCCGGTTCGTCCGCGGAGTCGCCGGCCACGGCCGGCGACTCAGTAGAGGCGGTCACGGTAGAGCTGCTCCATGCCCGCCTGCAGGGCGTCGGCCGGCTCGGGCACCCGCAGCTGGTCCCTGATCACCTGCCCGAACGGCGGGAACCTGGCCGCGTTCTCCTGGCTCCGCGGATCCCACAGGCGGGATCGGATCACCGCCTTGCCGCAATGGAAATAGGCCTTGGTCACCCGGATCACGAGCACGGCGGGCGGGCGGCGCCCGCCGGCGCTGACCCGGTCGAGCAGGTCCGGATCGCGGCGGATCTCGGCCGTACCATGGATCCTGAGCACTTCCCGGATGCCCGGCACGAGGAAGACGACCGCGACCTTCGGATTCTCCAGCAGGTGCCCGAAACCCTCCACCTTGTTGTTGCCGATCCGGTCCGGCAGCAGCAGGGTGCGATCGTCGAGGACCGCGACGAAGCCGGGGGCATCGCCCTTGGGCGATACCGACGGCTGGCCGTCCGCGCCCGCCGCCGCCAGGCACAGGAACGGCGAATGGGCGATGAAGAAGCGGTGATGCCCGTCGAGCCGGTCGAACTCGGCCCTGACCGCGTGCTCGACCGGCTCGCCGTAATGCAGGCGCAGCGTTTGCGGGTCGAGGATCCGATCGTCCGGCGGGGTCGTCATGCGCGGGCCCTCCTGCGCCGCCACCCGGGACGTCGCGGCGGCGGCCCTGGGCAGGTGGCGGACAGCCGCGCGATTGTGCGGGCCGCCGCCGAGCGCCGGCAGGCATTCCACGCAGCGCCCCCGGCGTTGCGCGCAGTGCGGGTTCGCGCCGGGCGGGTCCCGATGACGCGTCGCGCGGCTCAGCCGGCGCCGCGGGCGCGGTTCGCGGTCGCCGACGGCGCTTCCCCGAAGGCGCGCCGATAGGCGCGCGCGAAGGTGCCCGGATCGTCGAACCCCCAGCGCGCGGCGAGCAGCGCCAGCGGCTCGCTCGCGTTGGCTGCGAGTTCAGCCCGCGCACCGGCGAGCCGCTCCTGCCTGGCGAAGGACTGCGGGCCGATGCCGAAGTGCTCCACGAAGGCCATCTGCAGGCTGCGACGGGACAGGCAGGCGATGCGGGCCAGTTCGTCGACGTCGATGCGCCGGTGCGGGTGCGCGCGCAGGTGCGCCAGCGCCAGCGCCAGGCCGCGCCGGCGACGCCAGGTCGACGCCACCGACTGCGCGCCGGGCGCGGCCGGTGCGCAGTCGAGCAGCGCGCGCAGCACCAGCGCCTCCAGCCCCGCCACGACGGCCGGCGCGCCGGCGCCCGCGGCATTGCACTCGAAGCACAGGCACGCGAGCCGGTTGGCGAGCGAGCGCCCGGGACCGTCGCCCAGGGGCAGCAGCACGGGCAGGCTGCGGCCGTCGGAAGGCAGCCGTTCGAGCTCCCCGCGCCCCACCGTGACCACGAGCGCCGTGCAATCGCTTTCCCAGCGCGCGTCGAGCCGGGTACCGGCCGCATAATTCACCGCCGTTCCGGGCGTCACGTGCGCGACCGTCGGACCGCTGCGGGTCCGCAGCCGGCCGCGCAGCGGGATCACGATGTGATGCGAGCCGAGCGGCCCGGAACGCACCGCGACGGATGCCGTGTGCCGCACGCCGAAGACCTGCAGCCGCGCGAGCGCGACGCCGGTCAGGTGGATGTCGATGCCGGCGGCCGGCGTGGTCACCGCGAACGAGAGGGGATCGGCGAGGCGGCCGACGGCGGAGCCGGCCCGCGCCGGCTCGCGCGTGTGCAGCAGCGGCCGCTCGCTGAGGGGCAGCCCCTGGATGCCCGGCAGGACTGTCTGCATGAAGGCGCCGCCCGTGAGCGTCGGCCTGGACCGGCCGTCGCCCCCACGGTAGCCCCGTCGCCGCAGGCGGGCAAGCGCCGTCGCGCAGGCGGCAGGGCCGCCAGCGGTTCACGGCCCGGGCGGAAACTGCCGGCGCAGGCGCGCCAGGCCTTCGCGGTAGGCGGGCGCGTCGCCGAACTCGAAGAACCGCGCGTAGCGGTCGTGGCTGTCGAGCAGGCGCCTTGCATGCTTGATGGGACACCAGTACTGCTCGGTGCGCGAGGCCACCTCGCGCAGGTAGGCGGCGACGCCGTTGCCATACGAGCAGTAGAAGCAGTTGAAGCGCTCGATGGCGTTCAGGTAGGGCAGGTCCGCGCGATCGAACACCATGCACGCGGAGCGGCTGACCTTCGGTATGCCGTAGATCGGGAAGCACACCGACTGGTAGACCGTGACGAACAGGTCCATCAGCGCGAAGGCGACGAACCCGGAGTAGACCACCGGCGCAGTGACCACGACCGACCAGCGGCTGCCGCGCACGTAGCGCAACAGGCCGACGTGATACAGGTGCTGGGTCGCCAGAACGTGCCGGGCGAAACGCACCCGCCTGTCCTCGATCACGAACTCGATCTCTTCGCGCTTCTTCTGGAACTCGGCCTCGAGTTCGTCCCGCAGCGCCTGCATGCGGTCGAGCAGGTCGTCGATGGCGGTGGACATGTACGGTCTCTCGCTTCCGGGTGCTGGGAGCGCGCGAGCGGGTGCATCGCGGGCGGACGCCGGCCGCCGGTCATGCGGCCGGGGCGCCCGTCCGCGAACGTTAGCATCGACCGCGCCGATTGACCACGCGCGGCCCCGGTGCCGTGCCGCGATTTACACCTGCGCGCGGCCGGTCCACGATCGCGGCGTCAGTCAACGGACCGCTCCCGTGGCCGCGCGCGTCACCCTGCTCGAGTCGTCCCCGCCTGCGGCCGCGCCGTTCGAGGTGGTCGAGCGCAAGGGCGCGGGCCACCCGGACAGCATCTGCGACGCGCTCGCCGAGGGCCTGAGCCAGGCGCTGGCGCGCTACTACCTCGATCGCTTCGGCCTGATCCTGCATCACAACGTCGACAAGGCGCTGCTGTGGGGCGGCGCGGCGCGGCCGGCGTTCGGCGGCGGCGAGGTGCTGGAGCCGATCGAGATCTTCCTCGCCGGCCGCGCGACCCGCGAGGTACGGGGTGTGCGGGTGCCGGTGGAGGACCTCGCCGCGCAGGCGAGCCACGCCTGGCTGCAGACGCACCTGCCGGCCCTCGATCCGGAGCGCCACGTCCGCCTCCACACGCTGGTGCGGCCGAGTTCGCCGGATCTGATCGCGCTGTTCGAGCGCCAGCGCGAAAGCGGCGTCGCGGCGGCGAATGATACCTCGTTCGGCGTCGGCTACGCTCCCCTCGACATGCTCGAACGCACCGTGCTCGCGGTCGAGCAAGGACTGTCCGCGCCGGCCGCGCGCGCCGCCTGCCCGCCGCTCGGCGCCGACGTGAAGGTGATGGGCGCGCGCAGCGACGGCGCGATCCGGCTGACGATCGCCTGCGCGGTGGTCGATCGGCACGTGCGCGACCTCGCCGCCTACTTCGCGGTGAAGGCACGCATCCGCGAACTCGCCGCCGCCGCGGGGCGCCCGGTCTGCGGCGATGCGGCCATCGAGATTGACATCAATGCGGCCGACGGCGAGACCGCGGGTTCCGTCTACCTGACGGTGACGGGCACCTCGGCCGAGGGCGGCGACGATGGGCAGGTCGGCCGCGGCAACCGCGTGAACGGCCTCATCACGCCCTACCGGCCGATGAGCCTCGAGGCGGCGGCCGGCAAGAACCCGGTGACCCACGTCGGCAAGCTCTACAACCTGATGGCGCAGCGCATCGCCGCTGCGGTCGTCGCGGAGGTGCCCGGCGTGCAGGAGGCGTACTGCTACCTGCTCAGCCAGATCGGCCGCCCGATCGACGCCCCCCGGGTGTTCGACGTGCAGGTGCGGGTCGCCGAGCCCGCCGCCCTCGTCGCGCTGCGCCCTCGCATCGAGTCCGTGGCGCACGACACGCTCGCGGGCATCGGCACGCTCTGGCGCGCCGTCCTCGCGGGCGCATGCCCGATCGCCTGAGTCCGCGTTCGGACCCGCGGGCGCGAACGCGGCGCGCGGGCGGGGATCGCCTCCGCACCGGTTGCTGATCGCCATCACCGCCGGTGGAGCCGGGGTCGCCTATCCTGCCGTGACCGGAGGCGGACGAGATGGCGGCGGATGCCGGCGCCTGCTGGGAGCATTTCGAACACGATGCCGACGTCGGGGTCCGCGGTCGCGGCGCGACGCGCGAGCAGGCGTTCGTCCAGGCCGCGCTCGCACTCGTGTCCGCGATCACCGATCTCGCGCTGATCGCGGCAACGGTGGCGATCGACGTCCGCTGCGAGGCGCCCGACGACGAGTTGCTGCTGGTCGACTGGCTGAACGCGCTCGTCTACGAGATGGCGACGCGCAGGATGCTGTTCAGCCGCTTCGAGGTCGCGATCCGGGACGGGCGGCTCGATGCCCGCGCCTGGGGCGAGCCCCTCGACGCGGGTCGTCACCGGCCGGCGGTCGAGGTGAAGGGCGCCACGTACACCGCTCTGCGCGTCGCGCGGGAGGACGACGGGCGCTGGCTGGCCCAGTGCGTCGTCGACGTCTAG
>CAYOJP010000164.1:0-8292 GCA_964404305.1 uncultured Gammaproteobacteria bacterium | reverse complement strand
GACCGTGAGCGCGCAGGACGCGCGCGACCGAGCGTTACAGGGACGTACTCGAGCGGGTCGCGGCGGACCCGCCCGGCACCGGCGCTGGACGGAGTGATCGACATTGACGTTCTGCTGTTCGGCCCCGGAGGGACTCCGGATCCGGGCGGGTGCGGTGCGCAGGCAGGCGCGGCTGCAGCGGCGCCCGGGAGTGCGCGGAACCCGGCGCAGCCCGGGGGAAGCGCCGGTCCGCTCTCGGCTGAGCGGGACTCTGGTCGGCAGCGGGGATTTTCGCGGGAGCGGCCGTGAGCCCGCGCTCGGCGGCCGTCGCCGGGCGATCGCTCACCCGCGGGGCGCGGCCCCCTCCCGCCGGGCCGCCCACTCGTCGCGGCACGCGGCATCGCACCAGCGCACGCCCTCGGCGAGCGGCGCGGCGCAGTTCAGGCAGAAGCCCGTCGCGGCCACCTCCTGCGGCGCACCGGCGCCACGGCGCGCGAGGGCCGCGCGCAATGCCTGTTCGATCTCGTCCTGCGCCTGGTCAGCGAAGTCCATTCAGTCTCCGTCGGTGCCGGTGCGGTTTGAGTATGAGGTGCGAAGTTGTCAAGTGCGTGACCGGGTGGCGGCCGGCCCGTGCTGATCATTTAGCGCGAAGCGCCCGCACCGCGCCGTGATGCCCGTCGCAGCGCGGCGCGCGCGCGTCACGGAGCGACCAGCTTGCGCAGTGCCGCCATGTCGAGGAGGCTGCCGCCCTCGGTCCCGCGCGCGAGATGCTGGTCGTTGATGAAACCGTATTCCTCGAGCAGCGCGTACGACGGTGCCGCGAACGGGCCCTTCGGATCGGCGCGGATCGCCGCCTCGAACAGCAGCTCCATCTCGGGCACCGCGGGCTTCAGCTCGGTGGTGCGCAGCGCGATCGCGCCCAGCAGGTAATAGGCTTCCGCGCGCTCGGCGGCCGGGGCCTCGCGGTTCGCCTCCTCCCAGCGTCTCAGGATGCTTGCCGCCACCAGGTCGTGCACGGTCCGCTCGCGCCCGCCGGGGGCAACGGTCAGACCGGTGGCCGAGTCGAACAGCCTGCGGGCGGTCGCCAGATCGGGCGCTGCCACGAGCGCTCCGCCGACCTCGTCGATCGCCGCCTGCCACGCCGCCAGCCGCCGCTGCATGTAGTACGGCATGTCGGGACGCGCCGCGAGCTTCGCGAGGAGCGCGCGCGGTCGCGCGAGATCCTGCGCCACCGAGATGCTCACGTTCAGGTACTCGACGAGGGTGCCCGCCAGGTCGAGGTCGACCGGATCCTGCTCCGGGCTCAGCAGCAGGTTCTCCAGGACGTCGCGCGCGCGGTCGAACTGCCGGGTGGCCACGTACAGCTGCGCGAGATCCTCGGGGTCGAGCGCGTCGACGTCCATGCGCGCCATCAGGCGCTGGCCGAAGTCGAAATTGCGCGCATCGGGCAGGCGGGCATGGCATGCGGCGCAGTGCTGCGTGAGGTCCATGAGGGCGAAGTAGGCGAAGGCGGGGTAGTGCGAATCGAAAGCCGAGCGGATATCCGCCACGCCGCGTTCGAACGAGCGGGCGAGCAGGCCGAACTCGCTCTCGCCGCCGCCACCGTGCGCCGCCAGCGCCTTCGACGCGTCCGCGAGCACCTGCAGCTTGCGCTCGAGCAGTTCGGCATCGCCGCCCGCCGCCGGGTCCGGCTCGCGCACGCTGAGCGGCAGCAGGTAGGCGATCGTATCGAACACCTCGCCCATGATGGCGCGGGTGCCTTCGTCGGCACGCGCGCCGGGCGCGCCGGCACAGACCAGGGCGCCGACGAGGAGCAGCGCGGCGAGGCGGGCGGGTTTCGGACGCTGGATCATCGTGGCTCCGTCGGTTTTGTCGTTCATGGGCGAAGAATGGCAGACCGGCCGGCGGCGCTGCTGACGGCGATCAACCGGCTGCCGCCGCGACGCCCGCGGGCAGGGACAGCCGGCCGTCGGCAATCCGCGCGAGGGTTGCGACGTACAGCGCGTGCTCGACGCCCAGCACGCGCCCCGCGAGCGTTTCGGGCGTGTCCCCCGGCAGCACGGGCACGTGCGCCTGCGCGAGGATCGGACCGCGGTCGTACTCGCCGTCGACCAGGTGCACCGTCGCGCCGCTCTCGCGGTCGCCGGCGGCGAGCACCGCCTCGTGCACGTGCATGCCGTACATGCCCTGCCCGCCGTATTTCGGCAGCAGGCCCGGATGGATGTTGACGATGCGCCCGGCATACGCGGCGACCGTCAGCGGTCCGAGCTTCTTCATGTAGCCGGCCAGCACCACCAGTTCGACGCCGTGCGCCGCCAGCGCATCGCGGATCGCCGCATCGAGCGCGCCGGGTCCCGGGTGCGTGGCGCTGCTCAGGTGCAGCGTCGCCAGACCCGCCGCCGCCGCGCGCTCCAGCGCGCCGGCAGCGCGGTTGTTGCTGATGACGAGCACCGGCCGCGCGGCGATGCGGCCGGTCGCGCAGGCGTCGATGATCGCCTGCAGGTTGCTGCCGCGTCCGGAAGCGAGGAAGCCGAGGCGGGGCGCTGACGTGAAGGTGCTCATCCGGGCAGGCGGAGACGATAGCCTACGCCGGGCCCGGTGACCAGACAGCGCCGCATCGACGCGCCGTCGCTGGTCGGTCTGCACGGCATTCCCGTCGTGGTCTGCCGCCGGACTGCTGCGGGCGGGCCCGGTGCTCAGGCGCCCGCGAGCACCTCGACGTGGGCGGCGACGCAGCGGGGCAGTTCGTCGAGGTTGTAGCCGCCCTCGAGCAGGGACAGGATCCGGCCGCCGCTGTGGTGCTGCGCGACCTCCATCAGCCGCTCGGTCATCCAGCCGTACATGGCGGTCGAGAGATTTATCTGGGCGAGCGGATCGTCGCGGTGGGCGTCGAACCCGGCGGAAATCAGCACCGCCTCGGGCCGGAAATGCTCGATGCGCGGCAGGATCAGCTCCATGAACGCGCGCTGGTAGGCGTCGTCGGTGGCGCCCGCCGGCATCGGGCAGTTGAGCGTGGCCCCCTGCCCGCGACCGTTGCCGGTCTCGTAGGCCGCGCCGGTGCCGGGGTAGTAAGGGTACTGGTGCGTGCTCACGTAGAAGACCGACGGATCCTCCTCGAAGAGGTGCTGGGTGCCGTTGCCGTGGTGCACGTCCCAGTCGACGATCAGGATCTTGTCCAGCCCGTGCACCGCCTGCAGGTGACGCGCGAGGATTGCGACGTTGTTGAACAGGCAGAACCCCAGCGCCATCCGGTGCTCGGCGTGGTGTCCGGGCGGGCGCAGCAGCGCGAAGCCGTTGTCGATCTCGCCGCGCACCAGCCGGTCGGCCAGTTCGAGCGGCGCGCCGGCGGCGAGCAGCGCGACGTCGCAGGACTGCGGCGAGATGGCGACGTCGAGCGTGTCGAGGAACGGCTGCCCCGCGC
Source organism: uncultured Gammaproteobacteria bacterium (assembly GCA_964404305.1). Lineage (GTDB taxonomy): Bacteria > Pseudomonadota > Gammaproteobacteria > JADZEE01 > JADZEE01 > CAYOJP01. The sequence goes on along the minus strand of CAYOJP010000164.1, from coordinate 4,892 downwards.
GGCAGGCAGCCGCGGCGCGGTCGATGTAGGCCTCCGCGTGCACTCGCGCGACCGCCTCGCGGGGCGCCGCGGCGGCGGCCACCTGCGCCAGGCGCCCGAACCAGGGTTGTGCGCGAAGGTGCGCGAGGGTCGCCTCCAGGCGCGCGGCGCATTCCGGGTGGCCCTCGCCGGTGTCGTGCTCGAGGAAGCGCGGGTCGTAGACGAAACCGGTGGTCACGGCGGCGTCCTACCCGCGGGCGTCCTGCCACCAGTCGACGAACTCCTCGAAGTCGATGCTGCCGTCGCCGTCCTCGTCCACTTCCGCAAAGCCGATGCGCAATTCCTCGCCCCCGAGCTGTCCGCCCAGGGCCTCGAGCAGGGCGCCGAACTCGCCGAAGTCGATCCGGCCGTCGCCATCACTGTCGAAATGGTCGAAATTCTCCTGCCATTCATCGAGTTCTTCGTCGGTCGGCTCGCTCATCCGGTGCTCTCCGGCGCCCTGTCGCGCGGTCCCGCGGCGGTCGCCCGCAGTGTCGCGGCCGGGACGCCCAGCGTCAACCGGCCGGCCCCGCGGTTCCCGCGGTCGCGACGATGTGGCACGCTGCCGGTCCACCCTCGCCGGAGGCCGCTGAAGATGACCGGGCGCAGCAGCATGGGAGTGATCCTGAACGGCCTGCCGCTGGACGGACTGCGCGGCTACGCGCGCGCCGCCGACGCGCGCGGCTGCCACAGCCTGTGGTTCCCCGAAATCAGCTTCACCGACGCCTTCACCCCGATCGCGCTCGCCGCGGTCGAAACGCGCGACGCCCTGCTCGGCACCGGCGTGGTCGGTCCCTGGAGCCGCTCGCCGATGGTGATGGCGCTCACGGCGGCGACGCTCGGCACACTGAGCGGCGGCCGCTTCGTGCTCGGCATCGGCACCCAGGCCCGCCCCTACGTGAGCGAGTGGCACGGCCGCACCTACGAGCGGCCGCTGCGGGCGATGCGGGAGTACATCACGATCGTCAAGCGCATCCTGGCGGGCGGGAACGTCACGTTCGAGGGCGAGATCTTCCGCGTCCGCAACTTCAGCCTGGCCTTTCCGCCGGCGGCGCCGGTACCGATCTACATGGCTGCCGTCGGGCCGCAGATGATCGAACTGGCGGGCGAAATCGCCGACGGAGTCATCGGCGCCTTCTGGTCGGTCGAGTACGTGCGCGACGTCGTGCGGCCGCGGCTCGCGGCGGGCGCGACCCGCGCCGGCCGGCGCGCGGGGGACATCGCGGTGACGCTGAACCTGCCCACGCTGGTCATGGACGGCGACGGTGCCCACGATCTGCATCGCGGGATGGTTCTGCAGTTCGCGACGGCCGAGGCCTCGTCGCCCGCGTATGCCGAGAGCATCGCCGCCGCCGGCCATGGCGAGGCGCTCGCCCGCCTGAAGGCGTGCGTGGCGCGCCGCGACTACGCGGGGGCCTTCGCCGCCATCGGCGCGGAGATGGTCGACGCGCTCACGCTCACCGGCTCCGCCGCGCACGTGCGCCGGCGGGTGGCGGATTACCGCGCCGCCGGCGTCGACGCGGTCATGGCGATGCCGTCGCAGCCGGGCATGTACTATCCCTTCTACGAGGGGCACCTCGACGGCGCGCCCTTCCCGGCGTTCGACTTCGCCGCGTTCACCGCGTCCATCGAGCGCACTCTGGACGCCATCGCCCCCTGAGCGGGCCCGGGCCGCGCCGGCCCGCCCGCCGCCGCGCGCGTGGCGGGGGCGGGGCGGTTCGCGCTACCCTGCGCGGCGCGTCGATCATGGTTCCCGTCTCCTCCAGGCACCCACGCAGCGCGGCCGCGCCGGCTCCGGCCGGCCCGCGGGAGCGCGCCCGATGAGCACGCCCCCGCGGGCCGGCCGCGCACTCGTGCTCACGGCGCTGCCCGGGGTGCCGTTCGTGCAGCCCGGCGACGATCTCGCACGGCTACTCGGAGATGCGGTGGCGGTGCAGGGGCTCGTCCCGGAACCGGGCGACGTCCTCGTCGTCGCGCAGAAAATCGTGTCGAAGGCGGAAGGGCGCCAGGTCGATCTGGCGACGGTCACGCCATCGTCGCGTGCGCTGGCGTACGCGCGCGACACCGGCAAGGATCCGCGGCTCGTCGAACTGGTCCTGGGCGAGTCGCGCGCGGTGCTGGCGACGCGGATGGGCGTCATGATCGTCGAGCACCGCCTGGGCCACGTGATGGCCAATGCGGGCATCGACCGCTCCAACGTCGAAGGGGGCGACGACGCCCAGGTGCTGCTGCTGCCGCGCGATCCGGACGCCAGCGCACGGGCGCTGCGCGAGCGCCTCGCCGAGCGCTTCGGCGCCGGCCCCGCGGTGATCGTCAGCGACAGCTTCGGGCGGCCCTGGCGCCATGGCACGGTCGGCATCGCACTCGGCGCGGCGGGCCTGCCCGCCCTCGCGGACCTGCGCGGGCGTCCCGATCTCTACGGCCGGCCGCTCGAGATCACCGAGGTCGGGTTCGCGGACGAGATCGCGGCGGCCGCGTCGCTGCTGATGGGCCAGGCGGCGGAGGCGACGCCGGCGGTCTGGGTGCGCGGCCTCGCCTGGGAACTGCCGGAGCGGCCGGCCGCGGCGTTGCTGCGCCCGGCCGCCGAGGACCTGTTCCGCCGCGGGCGCGGCGGGGAGGGCGGGACGTGAGCGGTCCGGCGCGCGCCGGGCCGGTGATCGCCCTGACCGGCGGGGTCGGCGGCGCCAAGCTGGCCCTGGGCCTGTACCGGGTGCTGCCGGCGGACGCGCTCACGGTGATCGTCAACACCGCGGACGACTTCGAGCATCTCGGCCTGCACGTCTCGCCCGACCTCGACACGCTTCTGTATACGCTAGCGGGACTCGCCAATCCCGAGACCGGCTGGGGCCGCGCCGGTGAGACCTGGTCCTTCCTGGCGGCGCTGGAGGCGCTCGGCGGGGAGCACTGGTTCCGCCTCGGCGATGCCGATCTCGCCACCCACGTCGAGCGCACCCGCCGCCTGCGGGCCGGGCAGGGGCTGGGGGAAGTCGCCGAGGCCTTCCGGCGGCGGCTCGGGATCGGGGCGCGGGTGCTGCCCATGAGCGACGATCCCGTGCGCACGTGGGTGGATACCGACGAGGGCTGGCTCGCATTCCAGCACTACTTCGTGCGCCGCCGCTGCGAGCCGCGTGCCCGCGGCTTCGCCTTTCGCGGAGCGGATGGCGCAAAGCCGCTGCCCGCGCTACTGTCTGCGCTGGGTGACCCGGATGCGCGCGCCATCGTGATCTGTCCCTCCAATCCCTTCGTCAGCATCGAGCCGATCCTCGCCGTGCCCGGCGTGCGCGCGGCGCTCGCGGCGGCGGCCGCACCGGTGGTGGCGGTGGCGCCGATCGTGGGCGGTGCGGCGGTCAAGGGCCCGACGGCGAAGATGATGCGCGAACTGGACCTGCCGGTGACCCCGGCGGCGGTCGCGGCGCGCTACGCGGGGCTCATCGACGGCTACGTCGTCGACCTCCGCGACGCCGGCGCCGCCGGCGCCATCGACGTCCCCGTCGATGTCACCGACACGCTCATGCTGAGCCTGGCCGATCGCGAACGGCTGGCCGGCAGCGTCCTCGCCTTCGCGGCTCGACTGGCGTCCGATGGCTGAGTCGCGGGCGATCTGGGCCGTGGTGCCGGTGAAGCCGTTCGCGCTCGCCAAGCGCCGGCTCGCGCCCGTGCTCGCGCCGGACGAGCGCGCGGCGCTGTCGCTGTGCATGCTGGAGGACGTCCTCGCCGCGCTGCGCGGCTGCCCGGCGCTCGCCGGCGTGCTGGTCGTCACCGGCGATCCGCTCGCCGGCGCGATTGCCCGCGAGCATGGCGCGCAGGTGCTCGAGGAGGCGGTCGCGCGCGGTCCGAGCGCGGCCATCGCCGCGGCCGCGGCCGCTCTGGCGGCACGCGGCGCCGGCGCGCTCGTCGCGGTACCGGGCGACGTGCCGCTCGTCGGCGCCGCCGACATCGCGTGCGTGATCGCGGCGCCGGCCGCGGTGGTGGTCGTGCCCGCGCGCGACGGCGATGGCACCAATGCGTTGCGCGTGCCGCTGCCCGCGCCGTTCGAGTTCGCCTACGGCGCCGGCAGCCCGGCCCGCCACCTCGCCGCCGCGCGCGCGGCCTGCGGCGAGGCGCTCGTGCTCGATCTGCCCCGGCTCGCGCTCGACATCGACTGCCCCGCCGATCTGCAGGCGCTCGCGCGCTGGCCGGCCGGCACGCGCACCCAAGCCTGGCTCGCGGGCCGGCACGCGCCCGCCGCCGCGGCGGCCGGGGCATGAGCGCGCGCCCGTCCGCGCTGGTCGCGGCCGCCGGTGGCGGTGCGCGGCTGTCCGACGACGACGCGCTGGCGCTCGCCGGTTGCGAGGACCTCGAGGCGCTGATGGAATCCGCCGGCCGGCTGCGCGACGCCACCTTCGGCTCGATCGTCACCTGGTCGCCGAAGGTCTTCATCCCTCTGACGCAGTTGTGCCGCGACGTGTGCCATTACTGCACCTTCGCGCAGCCGCCACGGGCCGGCGAGCCGGCCTATCTGGGCCTGGAGCAGGTGCTGGCGATCGCGCGCGCGGGCGCCGCGGCCGGGTGCCACGAGGCGCTGTTCACGCTCGGCGACCAGCCCGAAAGGCGCTACCCGGCGGCGCGCGCCGCGCTGGCCGTCCTGGGCCATGCCACGACCCTCGAGTACCTGGAAGCCGCCGCGCGGGCCGTGCTGGAGGACACGGGGCTGCTGCCGCACCTGAACCCGGGCGTGCTGTCGCCCGGGGCGATCGCGCGCCTGCGCCCGGTGTCGGCGTCGATGGGCATCATGCTGGAGAGCGCGTCCGAGCGGCTGTGCGCCCGCGGCGGGCCCCACCACGGCTCGCCGGACAAGGCGCCGGCCGCGCGGCTGGCGACGATCGAGGCGGCCG
>CAYOJP010000163.1:0-8335 GCA_964404305.1 uncultured Gammaproteobacteria bacterium | reverse complement strand
CCGGTCGCCAGGCGGCGCACGCGGCGCTGGAAGCCCAGGTACAGCCAGGCGTCGTCACGCTTGGTGTCATCCTGGTAGCGGTGGATGAGGAGCTGCGTGTTCGACAGGTCGAACGGCTCCGACACGATCGTGTAGATCGAGCGGAACAGCTTCGCCGGGTTCTCGGGCACCTCCGGCACCGGCGGATCGTTGATCCGGTGCACCCAGTTCAGGAAGTGGAAGCAGAACTTGAGCTGGCGCTCGAGCTTGCCCGCGCCCTTCGCATCGCGGTACCGCCAGTAGAACGGACAGATGGCGGCGTTGTCGCCCCAGTTGTAGCCGTACTGGTAGTTCCACGCGACCTTGAGCCCTGCCTGCGGATCGTTGACGTCAGGCTCGGTCGGGAACGGCCGCCCGGAGACGAAGTTGTCGATCGTGCCGGAGTCGTTCAGCGTCGGCGGGTTGGCCATGGCGGCCAGCGTCGTCTTGTCGAAGTTCGGGTGGAGATCGAAGGACTCCGTCTCCATCGTGTTCAGTTCGTCCCAGCCGACCTTGATGTGGTCGTACATCGCCGGGTCGAGGATTTCCTTCAATTGGTCGACGTTACCCTGGTTGATGACCATGCCCGGCGTGTAGCCCGCATGCTCCGGCTTCCAGTTCTTGTACGGATGGAGCGAAAGTTCGACATCTTCGGCCGTGTACGCGAACGCCGCCGTGGTAGCCAACGTCAGCGCCCCGGCAACTGCGGTACGCAAAAAAATCCTGTTCATGCAAATCTCCCCTGCGGTGGGTAGTGTACGGCGCTGGCGCCGTCTTGCTTGTCGTGTCGGCGTTCCTCGCCGTTGTTCTTATTCTGCAGACCGCCGGTGACCCGCTGACCATTCGGCTCGCCGAACGCATGGCCCGCGTTTCCGTCGGAGCGATGTGGCCGGCGGCTCCTCGCGGAGCCGCCGGCCGTCACCCGAATGCTAGGACCGGAAACTCCGGTCCGACTTGCGCCAGATCAGAAGCGGTAACGAACAGTAAACTGGAGCTCGTCCTCGTCCTGCGCCATGCCGAGCGGGCCGGCCTTGAAACGGCCCAGCGGCTCGTAGCCCTGGTAGCAGCCGGGCGCCATTGCCGACCCCGGAGACGCGGGGTTGATCGCGTTGCACGCGCCGGTGGTGAACGGCGGGAACGGGTCCGAATCGCGACCGTCCTGCGCCTCGTGGTTGGAACTGCCGAACTTGATGTTCATGCCCAGCGTCGCCTGCCAGTTGTCGGTGATCAGCCAGTCCACCTGCGGACCGATGACGCCCGACTGGGCGCGCACGTCGTACGCCGTGATGAAGCGCGGCAGCACGCGGTCGTTGTGGTAGAAGCCTTGGATCAGGAAGGTGAATATGAAGTCTTCCGGCCAGTCGGAGAATCCGACCTTGCCGAACTGGGTAATGACCTCCTCGTGATCCAGCAGGTGCTGCCCGAACATCTGCGCCGACAGCAGGAACGAGCGGTTCGGGTTCAGCGGCTTGAAGAAGGTCGGGCGATCCCAGCCCACGACCCAGCGGATGACCCTGGACTTGGAATACAGGCGGTCGCGCGACGTATCGGCGAACTCTTCCCCGTTGGTGTGCGCGAACTCGACGCGGAACGTCGACTTCACCGGGATGTTCCCGACTTGATCGAGGTAGTAGTCCGCAGACGTGCCGAGCAGGAACACGCGCGGGAACTCGATGTCGAACATCGGGATGTTCGGGCGCAGCAGTTCCTGGCCGCCGACTTCCGTCACGCGCGGCTGCAGGAACGGCGGCAGACCCGGAATGCCCGGACCCCATGGCACGCCCGGCGCGATGAACGAGTTCACCGCCGGCGCCTGCAGGCCGTGCAGCGACGGCAGCTGCGAGTAGAAGTACAGGGCGTTGAACGAGAAACCCACGCTCTTGAACACGCCTTCCAGGCGCAGACCGAACTGGTCGTTGCCGTCCGGCAGGTTGGCCTGGCGGATACCGATCTGGTGGGCGGGGAAGTCCGTCGCCAGGTTGCCGGTCGGAACCAGGCCGCCTGCGAAGTTCGACACCGTGCAGCCGTTGTCGTAGCAGTTCTTGAGGGCGCGGAACAGGTCGCCGGCCTTCAGGATGTTGTACGGCGTGCCGCCCTGGCCCAGCTCGTTCGGCTGGAAGTCCTCGAAATTCCAGATGAACTGGACGTTGAGGTCGTCGAACGCGCCGGTGGCGCCCATGCGGTACTCGGCGGAGAAGATTCCCTGCGGAATGCGGCTGTCCTCGAACTCCTCGTAGATGTTCTGGATCGAGAAGTCGATCGGGTTGATCTGGTCGAGAACACGGAACAGGTCGGTGCGGCCCCAGACCACTTGCTGCCGGCCGACGCGGAAGTTCAGCTCGTTGCCGCTCGCGAAGGGCACCGTGGCGTCCACGTAAGCTTCACGCAGCCAGCGCTGGTCGTCCCGGAATTCCGGCAGGCGCAGGTCGTCCTCGTCATAGTCCATGTAGCCATCGATGCAACCGCGCGGGTCGACGTCGCAAGGTCGGGTCGGCGTGAACAGCTCGAGGCCGCCGCCGAGGTAGCCGGAGTTGTTCGACTCGCTCAGTTCGCCGCCGACCCGCTTCAGGCCGACGTTCGGGTTGGTGACGGTGTTGAAGCCGAATCCGCCCCCGCCGGGCAGCAGCGGGTTGCCGGCGGTGACCGGGGACTGACCCCAGGGCGTCTGTTGCCGGCCCGTGCCGTCGCCGAGGAAGGGCAGCGCGCTGCTGGAACCGAACACCGCGTGCCCGGAATCGTCACCGTAGCCACTGCTGTTCCAGTCGTACACGCCGTCGTAAGTAGCGCGGAAGATGCCGTGGAACGACAGCTCGGAGAAGATGCCGATCGGCTCGAACTCTTTCGATATCTCGAGTTGGCCGCGCATGCGCTGCTTCACGATGCCGTAGTCATTGCGCTGGTGGTGCGTGTCGTCCACGAAGCCATGGATTTCCGTGGTGCCGTCGCCCGACGTCCACGCCCACGCCGGCGCCATCGCGCCCGCTCCCCAGACCGCCGCCGATGCGAGGGCGCCCGCTACGAGCGGCCGCCGCGACATCCAGTGTTTAGTCGCATGCTTGCTTGCCATGACATCCCCCTGGTTAGCGCCCGCGTGTTCGGGCGTTCGAACAACCGTTTCTACGGCCTGAACGAAATTACACACTGTCGAGGACCGTGTGTCAAACACGCTAATATCGATATTAAACGTTGCTCTTTACCAACACACTTTCCGGAATTGCTGAAGCAGACTGTTGCGTCGCAGCAATTTCCCCGGCCGTTCCTCAAGCGTCCACGACTTCGTCGATGGTGTCTCCCTGGCCCACGGCCCAACGCTCCTCCGCTGCCTTCATGATGAACTTCGGCTTGAAGATGTCGACCCAGGCCGGCACGAGGAACATCGCCGCGCAAGCGTTCAGGATCAGCATGATGATCAGCAGCCGTGCGGCATCCGCCTGGAAGCGCAGGTCGGAGATGAATACCCACATGATGATGCCGCCGATGAGGGTGGTCGCCGTGAAGGCGATGGCCACGCCGGTGGTGGCCACCGCGCGCTTGACCGCGTCCTGCAGGTCCGCGGCGACGTGCATCTCCTCCTTGATGCGGTCCATCATGTAGATGGCATAGTCGACGCCCAGACCGATCCCGACCGCGATCATCGGAACAGTGTTGACGTTCAGGCCCATCTCCAGCCAGCCCATGCACGCGTAGGTCAGAACGGTGGCGAAACTCATCGAGATGACCATCATCACCCCGGAGTGGAACGACCCGTAGAACCACAGGGTGAACACGAAGATCAGCGCGAGCACCGCCGGCACGACGATGATGTTCGTGTGGTAGGCCTCCTGGTCGATGGCGGCAGTGACACCGACGGGTCCGCCGGCCAGCTTGATTTCCAGCCCGTCGATCGTGGCACCGGTGGTCCGGATCCACTCCTCGGCCATGTGGATCGCGCGGCGGATCGTCTCGCCCGTGTGATCCTTGTAGTAGAAGACCATGTTGGCGATCTTCTCGTCGGTATCGAGGAACTCCAGGAGCGCGCCAGGCACCGGCGCCGACATCATGTACATGAACATGAGGCCGCCCGCGTCGCTGTCCCGGTTGGGGACGACGGCCCAGCGCGGGTCGTCGTTGCGGGTCATCTGGTTGATCTGGGTGATGAGGTTGTTGACGCCCTTGGTCCCGCCGAGCGTCGGATCCAGCATCATGTGGGCCTGGAAGTCAGCCAGCGCCTTGAGCACCTCCGGCTTCTTCAGGCCGCCCTTCTCGCTGGTCTGGGCGATGATGTAGAGCTCCTCCGACCCGGGAAAGCGCTCGTTGATCGCCTTCGACGAGATGTTGTAGTCGTGGTCGCGATACAGCAGCGGCGAACCCGGCTCCGGCTCGCCGACCTGCACCCACGAACTCATGTAGCCGGAGACCGCGGCGATCGCCAGGCAGATCCACAACACGGCGCGCGAGCGCGCATGCGTGGCCGTCACGGCCGCGAGCTTCGGGAACAGGTGTCGGACGATGTTGTGCTTGAGCGCCACGTTCGTCGGCTGCGGCAGCAGGGCCAGCAGCATGGGCAGCGTCACCAGAACGGTGATCACCATGCACGCAGCCCAGAAGGAGGCGTAGATAGCCATCTTGTCGTTGATGGGCACCGAGCCCAGGCCGATGAGGTACAGCGCAGCGGCGTCCGCGACGATGGCCAGGGCGCCGGGACGGAACAGCGCGTTGAACGTGTTGCGCGCCGCGACCTCGCGGTTACTGGTCACCGAAAGCTCGAGGAAGTAGCGCTCGACCTTCTGAATGCCGTGCGACATCGCGCGGGCCGAGATGAGGAACGGCACCACGAGCATCAGCGGATCGAGGTTGTAGCCGAACACCCCCATGAAACCCACGCCCCAGATGCTGGTCATCGCCATGCCGAACAGCGGCAGCACGATGCCGTAGAAGCGGCGGGTGTAGACGATCAGGATGCCCAGCACGATGAAGATCGTGTAGAAGAAAATGAGCAGAATCTGGCTGCTATAGAAGCCCACCCAGCCCGCGAGCACCGGGTGCCCGGTCGCGTGAATCTTGATTCCCGGAGCCGCCTCCCTCTCCCGCAGATCCTGCAGCTCGTGGAAGATCTTGGCGTAGTCGAGTTCGCCCTCGTTCAGGGTGCCCTTGATGAGACCCGCCTTGAGATCCGGCGACACCAGCAGCCCGTACACGCGCGGGTTGCCCATGACGTCGCGCTGCATCAGTTTCAGCTGCTCGTCGGAGTAGGCAGGCGCGTTCGGATCGAAGTAGTTGGACGACTTGATGGTGCCGTCCGGCGTGAGGAAGATCTTGCGCGTGTTGCGATGCGTGAGGCTGGTGACGAGGTTGTGGTTGATGCTCGTCAGGCGGTCGACGCCCTCGGTGATGCGGTGGATACGCTGCAGAGTCTCGTTGGTGAAGATCGTGCCCTTCTCGACCTCCACGGCGACCACCACGATGTTGGCGCCGCCGAAGGTGTCGCGGATGCTGTTGTGCAGCTTGATGTACGGGTGCTCCTGCGGCAGCAGGTCGGCAAAGTCCGAGAGCATCTTCACCGCCGGGATGTGGTACCCGAACCAGGCGGTGATGGCGAACACGACCGCCAGCACGATCTTGCGGTTGTCGAACAGGGAATTGCCGAAGCGGAAGAAGACTCCGCCGCCGGTCTTGTCGATCTGGGTGGTCATCTGCTCAGCCCTCGGCCTGGGCGCCCGTAACTGAGGGCAGGGTGGTGACTGGGAGTACGTACAGGGCGCCGGCGGCGCCACCGACCAGCAGGCGGTCTCCGGCGACCGGCAGGAGCGCCCTCAGGTGGAGCAGGATCTGCTTGCCGTGATCGACCAGCTTCCACTCGCTGCCCTCCTGCCGGAGCAGGACGCCCGAGCCTCCGACGGCGTACAGGGTGTCGCCCACGAACGCGAGCGAGTATATCGGCGAGAGCGTCGGCGTCACTTCCACCGTCCATGTCGCGCCGCCGTCCACCGTGTGCAGGATGCGGCCGCCGAGGCCGGACACCCAGCCCGTGTTGACGTCCTTGAACAGGGCATCCTGGGGGTAGAACTCGTCGGGCATCGGGTCGCCGAGTTCCCACGTCTGGCCGCCATCCGCGGAACGCATGATGTTCCCGAACTCGCCGAGGATGATGCCGTTCTGGTCGTCCACGAACTGGATCGAGGTGAGGATGAAGTCCTCGCCGACCGACTTGTCCTCCCAGGTCCTGCCGGCGTCGGCGCTGACCAGGATGGTGCTGTAGCTGCCGACGACCCAGATCCGGTTCTGGCTGTCGCAGGTCAGCGCCTGCGCGGCTTCCTCGGTCTCGATCGGATTCGCACTCCAGGCCATCCCGTCCGTCGAAGTCCAGACCTGGCCCTCGACCGCGAGCGCGGCGAACTTGCCGTCCGGACAGGCCACCACGTCGATGAGCGACGGCCAGCCCGGCAGGTCCTGCCGCGACCAGTTGGCGCCGTCGTCGGTGGAGGTCAGCACCAGGCCGTGGTAACCCATGACGACCACGACGTTGTTGCGGTTCTCCGCCGCCGCCTGGTAGAGGTCCATGCGACGCACCGACTGCTGGCTCGCGATCTCGACCTGGTCGAGCTTGAGCGGGGCCTCGCAGCCCGGCAGGGCGCCGGCGGCGATGATGGCGAGGGCGCAGGCACGCGCGCCGGCGGTGCGGGTGAACCGCGCGAACACAGCATCCGCGCGACCGGTTCGGGTCTCAGGAATCAAGTTGCCTCCCACGTCTCGTATTGTGTCCGTCGCCGGTCGTAGGTCGCCGGCTGATCGGTTGCTTCAATTGCGTGCCGCGGGGCCCGAAACGCAGCGCCGCGCCGGCGGTACTCGTGCCGGCGCATCATAGCCTCCCCCGCGCGGGTCCGTCACCTTCTCGTAACGCATTTCGACCGTGCGCGAATCTCCCCGCATGCGCCGCCTTGCCGCGGAATTTTCCACGAAATCAGACGAACCGCATCCCGAGCGTGCCGAGGTCCTGGTACCGCACGGTCACGGTATCTCCCCGGTCGACCGCCACCGCGGCCGTTATTCCGCCGGTCATCACGAAGGTGCCGGCCGGAATGCTCTCGCCGCGCGCCGCCAGCATGTTCGCCAGCATCGCCACGCTGGCCGCCGGGTGCCCGAGCACGGCCGCCCCGGCACCGACCTCGACGACCGCGCCGTTCTTCTCGAGCACGACACCCAGCGTGCGCAGGTCGATCTCGTCCACGTTGCGCGCCCGCCCGCCGACGACGAAACCAGCGGACGAGGTGTTGTCGGCGATGACGCTCTTCAGGTCGAAGCGGAAATTCTCATAGCGCGAGTCGATCACCTCGACCGCCGGCAGCACGAAATCGATCGCCGCGAGCACCTGGCCGATGTGGCAGCCGGGCCCGGCCAGCGGTGCCTTCAGCACGACCGCGACCTCCGCCTCGATGCGAGGGTGGATGTAGCGGTCGCGCGGGATCTCGGCACCATCGCCGTACGCGCCGTAGTCCGGCATGAATCCGAACACCGGCGTCTCCACACCCATCTGCTTCATCTTCGCGCGCGAGGTCAGCCCCATCTTGAGCCCGGCGATGCCGATCCCGCGCCCGGTCTTGCGGGCGCGGATCGCGTACTGCACCGCGTACGAATCGTCCCAGTCCATGTCCGGGTGCTGGTCGGTGATCTTGGCGACCGGTACGCGGTTCAGCTCGGCGTTCTCGAGCCGTTCCGCCAGCGCGGCAATGGTCTTCTCGTCCAGGGTCACGGGTCGCCCTCCGCCGCCGCTCAGCGCGCGTCCGCGCCGGCCGACGCCTGCTGCTTCAGCATGTTCAGCGCCACGTCCTCGATCATGTCCTCCTGCCCGCCGACGGTCTTCATCCGCCCGAGCTCGACCAGGATGTCCGCCGACTTCACCCCGTACTTCTGCGCCGCGCGCTTGGCATGGAGCAGGAACGACGAATACACGCCCGCGTAGCCCAGGATCAGCGAGTCGCGATCCACCCGGATCGGGTGATCCATCATCGGCACGACCAGGTCCTCCGCCACGTCCATCAGCCTGAAGACGTCCACGCCGTGGCCGGCTCCCATCCGGTCGAGCACCGCCGCGAACACCTCGAGCGGAGTGTTGCCGGCGCCCGCGCCCAGACCCGCCACCGAGCCATCGATCCGGTTCGCGCCCGCATCGACGGCGGCGAGTGAATTGGCCACACCCATCGCCATGTTGTGGTGCCCGTGGAAGCCGAGCTCGGTCTTCGGATCGAGCGCCGCGCGCAGCGCGCTGATGCGCGCCGTCACGTCGTCCGGCAGCATGTAGCCGGCCGAGGCGGTGCAGTAGATGCAGTTGGCGCCGTAG
>CAYOJP010000162.1:0-8470 GCA_964404305.1 uncultured Gammaproteobacteria bacterium | reverse complement strand
TGCGCCGGAGCGGACGACGCGCACGGCGCGCCGGCAGTCAGCGAGGAAGCGGCGGCACAAGGACTGAGCGGGGCCTGCAGGAGCAGATTTGTCCGCGATGCTCTCCCCGGGGTCGGCGCCGAACCCTATCGCGGCTGAAGCCGCTCCTACAGGAGTGCTGCTCCGGCGTCTGAGCGAACGTTCCTGCAGGAGCGGGCTTGCCCGCGATGGCCCTTCCCGGGGTCGGCGCCGATCCCTATCGCGGCTGAAGCCGCTCCTACAGGAGTGCTGCTGCAGCGTCTGAGCGAACGTTCCTGCAGGAGCGGGCTTGCCCGCGATGGCCCTTCGCGGCGGCGGCTTCAGTCTCCGCGCTCGATCGCCACCGACGCGTGCAACGCGAGCGAGCGGGCGCAGGCGTCGAGCACCGCGAGCACGCGCGTGGCCTCGCGCGCATCCGACCGCGGCCGGCGGGCGGTGACGATGCAGTCGAGGAAGTGGCCGCACTCCACCGCGAGCGGCTCGTCGGTGCCGTACGGGATCGGCGTGCCTTCGGCGCGGATCACGCTCGCGGCCTCGCCGCTCCACTCCACCAGGTGCGGATGGAACTGCAGCTTGCGCGGGCCGGGCAGGACGTCGTCGAACACGGCCGTGCCGCCCTCGCCCACCACGACCAGCCGCTGCTCCTTGAACGGATGCACCCAGGACACGAACAGGTGCGCCTGCAGGCCGGCGGGAAAGTCCAGGTGCGCGATGACGGTGTCCGCGGTCCGGGGATGCACCGACGCGCCGCCGCCGGCCGACACCCGCACCGGCAGCTCGTCGGCGAGCGCGAGGATCATCGACAGGTCGTGCGGGCCGAAGTCCCACAGCGCGTCGTCCTCGCCGGCGTGGCCGCGGAAGTTGAGCCGGTGCGAGTACACGTAGCGCAGGTCGCCGAGGCCGCCGTCGCGCACGAAGTCGCGCAGCGCGACGAACGCCGGGTGGTAGAGCAGCAGGTGCCCGGTCATCAGCGTCAGGCCGCGCGCGTCGGCAAGGTCGCCGAGGGCGAGCCCCTCGGCCGGGTCCATGCACAGGGGCTTCTCGACGTAGACGGCCTTGCCGGCCTCGAGCGCGCGCCGCGCGAGCGCGCCATGGCTGCCCGAGGGCGTGGCGATCGCCACGGCGTCGATGCCCGGATCGGCCAGCAGCGCCTCGACGTCGGGCTGCGCCAGTGCCCCCGGGAAGCGCGCGACCAGATCGGCGAGCACCTCCGGATCGCGGTCGCACAGCGCGGCCAGCGCGCCGAGCGAGGCGAAGTTGCGCACGAGGTTGCGGCCCCAGCGACCGGTGCCGATGACGGCGACGCGCGGCGTCATCGGCGCGCGCCCGCGGCGCAAGGCGCGCGGCACGATCGGCAGGCACGGGGATGGGCGGGCGGGCTCGGCATGGAAGGGTCGCATTATAGCCCTGCCCCCGGCCTATAATGGCCGCCCGCACTGCCGCGCAAGGTCCGCACCGACACCATGAAAGCCCGCGACCGCCGGCTCGCCGAACTGCGCGCCAGCATCCCCGAGATCGCCCCCGCGGAGGCGCTCGCGCTGCAGCGCCGGGGAGCGGCGCTGCTCGACGTGCGCGAGCAGGAGGAGGTCGCGCAGGGCAGCCCGCCGGAAGCCGTGCGGCTCGGCCGCGGCTTCCTCGAACTGCGCATCGAGGAGCAGTTGCCGGATCTCGAACGCACGGTGCTCGTCCTGTGCGGCGGCGGCACCCGATCGCTGTTCGCCGCCGAGGATCTCGTGCGGCTGGGCTACCGCGACGTGCGCTCGGTGGCCGGCGGCTTCAACCGCTGGAAGAACGAGAGCCTCCCGCTCGAAGTACCGCGCCTGCTCGACGCCGACGCGCGCGCGCGCTACGGTCGCCACCTGCTGCTGCCGGAAGTGGGCGAGCGGGGCCAGTCCCGGCTGCTCGCCGCGCGCGTGCTGATCGTGGGCGCGGGCGGCCTGGGTTCCCCGGCCGCCTACTACCTCGCGGCGGCCGGCGTGGGCCGGATCGGCATCGTCGATCACGACGTGGTCGATCGCAGCAACCTGCAGCGCCAGATCCTGCACGCCGACGACCGCGTCGGCACGCCCAAGGTGGAGTCGGCCGCGCGCACGTTGCGGGCCCTGAACCCGGGCATCGAGGTGCGCCCGTACGCAGCGCGCCTGACGGCCGCCAACGTGGAAGCGATCGCCGCCGATTACGAGGTGATCGTCGATGGCTCGGACAACTTCGCCACCCGCTACCTGCTGAACGACGCCTGCGTGAAGCTGCGCCGGCCGAACGTCCACGGCGCGGTGTTCCGCTTCGAGGGCCAGGTGTCGGTGTTCTGGCCCGCGGCGCCGGGCGAGGTCGCCGGCGGCCCGTGCTACCGCTGCCTGTTCCCCGCCCCGCCACCTCCGGAGCTCGCCCCCTCCTGCGTCGAGGCCGGCGTGCTCGGCGTGCTGCCGGGCGTGATCGGCACGCTGCAGGCGGTGGAGACCCTGAAGATCCTGCTCGGCATCGGTCGCCCGCTCGCCGGGCGCATGCTGTACTACGACGCCCTGGCGACCGAGTTCACCGAGATCCGCCTCAAGCGCGACCCGGCCTGCCGCTACTGCGGCGACGGCGTGCGCGAGTTCCCGGGCTACATCGATTACGACGCCTTCTGCGCGGCGCCGCGCTGACGGCCCAGCCGCGCGAGAACCTGCCGATGCCCGCTGCCAGTCACCCCCCGGAGCCCGCCACGTGAATGCGCTCGCAACGCTGGTCGCGCCGGTGTCGGCCATCGCCCGCGCCGCCGGGCAGGCGATCATGGAACATTACGCCGGGCGCGTGGTGGTCGAGCGCAAGGCGGACGATTCGCCGCTCACGGCGGCCGACCTGGATGCCCATCGCGCGATCGTCGCCGGGCTGCGCGACCTGACGCCGGACGTGCCCGTGCTGTCGGAGGAGTCCTCCGGGATCGGGACCGCGCAGCGGCGGCGCTGGCGCGAGTACTGGCTGGTCGATCCCCTGGACGGCACGAAGGAGTTCCTCAGCCGCAACGGGGAGTTCACCGTGAACATCGCCCTGGTGCGCGACCACTCGCCGGTGCTCGGCATCGTGCACGCGCCGGCCCTGGCCGTGCCGCGCACCTATGCCGGCAGCGAGGGCGCGGGTGCGACCCGGGCCGACGGCGCCGGCGCGCCGCGCCCGATCCGCGTGGCGTCCGCACCGGCCATCCTGCGCGTGGTCGGCAGTCGCTCGCACCGCGGCGCCTCGCTCGATGCCTTTCTCGCGCGACTCGGCCCGCACGAACTGGTCGCGATGGGCAGCTCGCTCAAGTTCTGCCTGGTCGCCGAGGGCGCCGCGGACGTCTACCCGCGCTTCGGCCCGACCTCGGAATGGGACACCGCGGCGGCGCAGGCGGTGGTGGAGGCCGCCGGCGGGGTGGTGCTCGCCCCGGACCGCGCGCCGCTGCGCTACAACGCCAGGGACGACCTGCTGAACCCGTCCTTCATCGCCTCCGCCGATGCCACGCGCGACTGGTGGGCGCTGGCCTGAGTATCGTGCCTCGAGCGAATCCCTGCCTGGCCTGCGGCGCGTGCTGCGCGTACTTCCGCGCGTCCTTCTACTGGGCCGAGGGTGACGACGCGACCCCGGGCGGGGTGCCGGTGGCGCTGACCGAGAAGCTCACGCCGGTCATGCGCGTGATGAGGGGCACCAACCAGCCGCAGCCGCGCTGCATCGCGCTGGAGGGCGACATCGGGCGGGCGGTGCGCTGCACGATCCATCCGCAGCGCGCCAGCGTGTGCCGCGACTTTCCCGCAGCCTGGGAATCCGGCGAGCCGCACGATCGCTGCGACGCCGCGCGCGCCCGGCACGGCCTGCCGCCGCTCACGCCGGACGACTGGCGCGACCCTGACGCGCCGCCGTGATCGGCTATCACGTCTGCGCCGCCTCCGAGGTGCCCAGGCTCCTCGCCGACGGGCTGCCGCGTGCCCGCGGGCGGCACTACCTGCTCGATCACTGGGACGACGTGCAGCGCCTGCTCGCCGATCTGCACCCGCCGCCGGCCTCGGCGGACGCGACCTCCGAGCACGTGGTGCTGGTGCTGGAGGTCGACCCCGACATGCTCGCGGAAGGGCCGGTGCCGGCCCGCCGGCTGCCCCCCGGGGTCGATGCCCTCACGCTGCGGCGCGTGCAGGAGCGTTCGCGGTACCTGGAGACCGACCTCAGCCGCGAGCGCATCCGCGACGTCAAGGACGCGCTGGGCAACTCCATCCGCCGCCGCTTCGAGCCGGACCGCCGGCGCCGGGCGCCGCTCGCGCGCTTCCTCGCCTACGTGCTGCCCTACTGGCCGTACGTCGTCATCGCCACGCTGGCGGGCATCGTCAAGTTCCTCATGCCGCTCGTCTTCCCCTGGCAGCTGCGGGTGCTGCTCGACGAGGTGCTGCTGAACGCGACGCTCCCGGCCGAGGCGCGCGAGCGCGAGATCACGGGCATCGTCGTGCTGATGCTTGCGGCGAACGTCGTGTGGATGTTCGCCGCCTACTACCGCAGCGTCTTCGCCGCCGTGGCCGGCCACCGCATGATCCGCGACCTGCGCGTCGCGCTGTTCGACCACGTGCAGCGCCTCTCGCACGCCTTCTTCACCGCGAACCAGTCCGGCGCCATCGTCTCGCGCGTGGTCAACGACATGAACCTGGCGCAGAACTTCGTCGGCTCGGCGCTCACCAACGTGTGGATGGACGCCATCCTGCTGCTGGTGCTGAGCGGCATCCTGCTGTCCATCCACCCGGGACTCACGCTCGTCTCGCTCGCGCTGATGCCGCTGTACCTGGGCTCGCTGCGCGCCATCGGACCGCGCATCCGCCTCGTCTCGCGCGAGGCGCAGCAGCGGCTGGAGGTGCTCTCCGGCGGGCTGCAGGAGAAGGTCGCGGGGGTGGCGATCGTGAAGGGCTTCACCCGCGAGAAGGCCGAGGCCAGGCTGTTCGCGACGCAGGCGACCAAGCTGCTGAACAAGATCCTCTACTCGGTGCGCTTCATGGCCGCCAACGAGGTGCTGGTCGGCATCGTGGTGCACACCTCGCCGGTGCTGGTGACGTGGTACGGCGTGCACCAGATCCTCGCCGGGCGCCTCACGGTCGGGGAGCTGACGCAGTTCCTGCTGTACCTGGCGATGTTCTACTTCCCGCTGCAGCGGCTGTCCGACCTGTCGGTCGTGCTGGCGAACGCGGTCGCGGCGATCGAGCGCATCTTCGAATACTTCGACACGCAGCCGCAGGTGCGCGAGCGGCCCGGGGCGCCCGCACCGCCCGCGTGCCGCGGTCACCTGCGCTTCGAGGACGTGTTCTTCAGCTACGACCCGGACGCGCCGGTGCTGAAGGGCGTGCGGCTGGAGATCCTGCCCGGGGAGACGGTGGCCTTCGTGGGGCCGAGCGGCTCGGGCAAGTCGACGCTGGCAAACCTCATTCCGCGCTTCTACGACCCGGCCGCCGGCCGCATCCTGCTCGACGGCCAGGATCTGCGCGACCTGGCGCTCGCCGGCCTGCGCCGGCACATCGGCATCGTCAACCAGGAGACCATCCTGTTCTCGGGCACCGTGCAGGAGAACCTGCTGCTGGCGCGCCCCGACGCGACGCGCGCCGAGCTGGACGCGGCGCTCGAGGCCGCCAACGCCGCCGAGTTCGTGCGCGAGCTGCCCGAGGGCCTGGCGACCGAGATCGGCGAGCGCGGCGTGGTGCTCTCGGGCGGGCAGAAGCAGCGCCTGGCCATCGCCCGCGCCTTCCTGCGCGACCCGCGCATCCTCATCCTCGACGAGGCGACCTCGGCGCTCGACTCGCGCTCCGAGCGGCACATCCAGGAAGCGCTCGAGCGCCTGCTGCAGGGGCGCACCGCCATCGTCATCGCCCACCGGCTGTCGACCATCATGGGTGCCGACAGGATCGTGGTCATCGAGGCGGGGCGCATCGTGCAGTCCGGCACGCACGCGGAGCTCGTCGCCGCGCCCGGCCTGTACGCGCAGTTGTGCGCGGAGCAGTTCCGGCACGTCAGGTGATCCGTGAATCGTGATCCGTGCCGAAGCCGGAGGAATGCCGATCACGGATCACGATTCACGGATCACGCTCAATTCATCGCCCTCAACGTCACCCGCCGCTGCTCGTCGATGATCACCATGTGGTTGGCCGGCACGACATCCCAGCGCCCGTCCGGCGTCAGCCGCTCGGAGCTGACCAGCACCGCTCCGCGCGTGTCGCCGGCATCGAGCATGTGACAGACGCCGTTCGCGCACAGGTAGCGGCTGCCGGTGTTGTAGTAGAGCGAGACGCTGTGCTCGGGCGCGTCGGTCGTGTAGCGCACCGCCACCGCGTTGCGGCCGTCGGCGACCGCGAGGTTCAGGTAGCTCGGCTCGCCATCGCCGTAGCGGTCGACGAGATCGACGACCTGCTCGACGGCTTCGGCCAGCGCGTCGGCCATGGCCTGCGCCGGGTCGTCCTCGCCCGATGCCCGGAGCCGGTCGAGGAACAGCGCGAACAGGTGTTCGGAGTCGGTCGAGCCCTGGATCACGTCGAACGAGTCGTCCGACAGCTCCGCCAGCAGCGGCCTGCGCACGCGCGCGAAATTGCCGATGTCGCCGTTGTGCATGAAGGTGTAGCGGCCGGCCCGGAACGGGTGGCAGTTCGCCTCGTTGACGGCCAGCGCCTGCGTCGCCGCGCGCACGTGCGCGAGGATGCAGGAACTCGACACCACGCGGGCGAGATCGAGCAGGTTGTGATTGTTCCAGGCCGGGGTCGTCGACCGGAAGATGGCCGGCTCGTCGTCGTTGTCGACCGGGTACCAGGCGAGGCCGAACCCGTCGCCGTTCAGCGGCTCTTCGCGCTCCTCGCTCTTGAAGCTCTGGTGGATGAGCGAGTGCGTCGGCTCGGTGACCAGCGAACCGATGCGCAACGGCGGGCCGAGGTACAGGGCGAAGCGGCACATGCGGGCATCCTTTGCGGCACGACGACCTGTTCGTGATTAGACCGCCGGCACCGTCTTGTCAACGCGAGCCGACTGCTGCACTGCGAAACGGCGAAGTCGTCTTGCCCCCCGATCACGGCCGGGCATGCCGCATACCGGCGTGTGGTGCCATAATCGAAGCTTGAAGTTCCTTCATGGAGGAGATCCGATGAACCGATCGACCCTGCTTCTTTCCGGCGTGCTCGCCGCCACGCTGCTGGGCGGCTGCTCCGGCGGCGGCTCCGACAGCGCGTCCGCACCGGGTGCGGCCCCGGCCGCCGCGCCGTCCTCGACCTCGACGACTGCCCCGGCTGCTGCCGCGCCGGCAGCCGCTCCGGCAGCCGCACCTGCCGCAACCGCACCCGCGGCCAGCAGCAGCGACTCCGGCATTCCGGCGTGGAAGTCCCTCGAACAGGTGGTGAACTACCCGAACGGCAATCCGGCGGGCTGAGGTACGGACGCCGCGGGCGGGCCCGGGCCTGCCCGCGGCGCGGCTCGCCCCGCCCCGGCGGTGAGCCGACTCAGGCGAGCGGCGTCGCCAGCAGGTGCTCCGCGAGCCAGGCGCCGATGTGCGCCACCTGCGGCATGCACAGGCTGTGCTCCATCGGCCAGGTGAGGTACTCGGCCGTGTAGCCCATCCGCAGCAGCGTCTCGTAGCCGGCACGCCCGAGCGACTCGGGCAGCACCGGATCGTACAGGCCGTGATGTATGGACACGGGCAGGGCGCGGTTCGCGGGGTCCGGCACGATGGAGTCGACCGTCGCGAACCAGGTCGACAGCGCGAGCAGGCCCGCGAGCGGCGCCGGGTGGGTCAGCGCCACCTGGTAGCCGACCGCGCCCCCCTGCGAGAACCCCGCGATCACGATCCGACGGCTGTCGATGCCGCGCGCGACCGCGCGCTCGATCAGCGCCCGCACTGCCTGCGCCGAGCGCAGGAGCCCGGTCTCGTCCACGCGCCGGGCGCCGCCCAGCTCCAGGATGTCGTACCACGCCGGCATCACGTGCCCGCGGTTGATGGTGACCGGGATCGAGGGGGCATGCGGAAACACGAAGCGGATCGGCGCGTCCGGCGGCAGGCCGAGCTCGGGGACGACCGGCGCGAAGTCGTGGCCGTCCGCGCCCAGGCCGTGCAGCCACAGGACGGCGGCGGTCGCGGGTACGCGGGGTTCGACTTCGACACAGGGCAGGAGCGGCATGCGGCACCTCGGCGGTTGCGCCGAGCATAGCAGAGCGGCATGACCGTCCGGCGCGACTGCATCGCGGGCAAGCCCGCTCCTGCAGGAGCTACGCTCCGGGCGTTGGGCAGCACTCCTGTAGGAGCGGCTTCAGCCGCGACAGGATTTGGCGCCAACCCCGGGGGAAAAGCATCGCGGGCAAGCCCGCTCCTACGGGAGCAACGCACCAACGCCGGAGCAAGGGTCCCGGCACCGACCTGACGGAAAGCCCTCGTGAGCTGCGCTCAGCCTGCGACCGGCTCCCACGTCTCCGCCCCGGGCCGGTACATCTGCACGTC
>CAYOJP010000161.1:0-8485 GCA_964404305.1 uncultured Gammaproteobacteria bacterium | reverse complement strand
GAAGCCCCCGTTGGCGAGTGCGCCCACCGTCGAGCCCGACTGGCTGTTCGTGGTGTAGGTGTTGACCCGCGCCACGATTCGGGCACGATTCGGGGGCACGATTCGGGGACACCCATCGATTCGCACCCACAAAACTGATGGAACTGTCGAACGCTTCGACTGCCGCAGATCATTGGGTGTCCCGGATCGGCCGCGCGGATCGGCCCTCCGCAGATCATGGGTGTCTCGGATCGGCCCTCCCGGATCGGCCCTCCCTGATCATGGGTGTCCCGGATCGGCCCGGATCGGCCCTTGGGTGTCCCGGATCGCCCGCTGCAGATCTATGGGTGTCCCGGATCGGCCCTTCCCGGATCGGCCCTCCGCAGATCATGGGTGTCCCGGATCGGCCCGGATCGGCCTCCCTCGAGCGGCGTCGAACGCCACGACCTTGAGTGGAGCCTTGGCTCTGGTCATCGATCGTCTCCAAGTTCGGCAGCCAGCTCCAAGGCGCGGCGGATGTCGCGCTTCTGAGTCGATTCATGGCCCGCATGGAGCATTACGATGATCAAGCGGCCGCGCCGGACGAAGTACAGCCGGCAGCCCGGACCGTAATGTCCCTGAATTACTCCTGTGCTGCTGCTCGGCGCCGGGACGCCCCGGCCTCCCGCTCCAGCAGCCTGCGGATGATCCGGCGCGCGGCGATGCCGCCGGCGTCCGAGCGCAGGCACACCGGGTCCAGATCGAGGAGATCGGTGTCGCCGAGCGCGGCCTGCTGCGCCTCGAGCACGGCCTTGTCCTCCAGGAACGCGGCGGCAACGCCCAGGTGCCACATCCGGGTGACGGCATCGTTGTCGCGCTCGTACTGGCGGGCGACGCTCCAGAAATAGTGCGTGGACGTTTCCGTGGCCGGTGTCAGGACGTCCAGCGCCCAGAAATCCAGGCCCTCCGAGCGCGGGCGTCCGGGCGGCGTCGCGCCGAAGTTGAACAGCAGCAGCGACGGCGCCCACCAGTACATGTCCCACCACTGGTCGACGAGTTCCGGAAAACGATCGCGATCGTAGGCGTCGAACGCCGCCCGCAGCACCGGCGACAGGCGCGAGGCGGGCAGGAAGCGCGCGACGAGCACCGCGTCGTCGGTGACCTTCGTCACCGGCACCGAAATCGTGCCGTCGTGCGTGGCGAGCGTCGGCCCGTGCACGAACTCGGCGTGCGTGAGGTCGATGAGGTTGTCGGCGATCAGCTGGTAGTTCGCGTCGGACAGGATGTAGTCGCGCGCCGAGGTCCAGGCCGGATCGGTGTTGACGTGGAAATGGTCCGGCACCGGCGTCGACGCTGCCTGCGCGGCGTCGCCCATCCACAGCCAGACGAGGCCGTGCTTCTCCACCGCCGGAAACGTGCGCACGCGCAGCTTGTCCGGGATGACGGTCTGCGACGGCACGCCGGTGCAGGCGCCGCGCGTGTCGAAGCTGATGCCATGGTAGGCGCACCGGATCCCGCCTTCGATCGCCTGTCCCTGCGACAGCGGCAGGTAGCGGTGCGGGCAGCGGTCCTGCAGCGCCACCGGCGCGCCGTCGCGATCGCGCAGCAGGACGATACTCTCGCCGACGATGGTGCGGGGGAGCAGCGCACCGCCGACCTCGTGCGACCACGCGGCCGCGTACCAGTAGTCCTTCAGGAACATCGCGCCTCTCCTCCGTTGCCGCCGGCCCCGTGCCTCACCCCGCGGCACGGGCCCGGCTACTGTGCGCGAGGCGTGAGCGGAACGCCACCCGGCGCGGGGCCGCGCAGCCTCGCCGGCGGGAGTCCGCGACCATCTCGTTGCGGCGCAGCAGGCAGCGCATGCGGACGGCGACCGCTGGCGTGAGCGCGTCCTCGCCCGCCCGGCGCCGCCGCTCAGTCGCGGACAGCGGGCCCCGCGGTGCCGGTCGCCGGGGTCGCGCGCTCCAGCACCACGAAGCTGAACGCGCAGGCGTGCCGCGCATCGGCCGGATGGGGCTCGCGGGCCGCCTCGTGCCAGTCGTCCGCCTCCAGCGCCGGAAACCACGTGTCGCCGACGAAGACGCCGTCGACTTCGGTGAGGTAGACCCGTCGCGCGCGCGGCAGGGACTCCGCGTACAGCGTGGCGCCGCCGATCACCATCGCCTCGCCCTCGCCCGCCGCGACCGTCAGCGCCGCATCCAGCGACGCCACGACGGTCGCACCGGGCGCAGCGTAGCCCGCCTGGCGCGTGACGACGATGTTGTGCCGCCCGGGCAGCGGACGGCCGAGCGACTCCCACGTGCGCCGGCCCATCAGAATCGGATGGCCCATGGTGATCGCGCGAAAGCGCTTCAGGTCGTCGGGCAGGTGCCAGGGCAGCCCGCCGCCGGCGCCGATCAGCCGGTGGCGATCCATCGCGACGACGATGGCAACGGCGGGCGTCCGGCTCACACCGCGACCGGCGCGGGTATGTGCGGGTGGCACCGGTAGTCGAGCAGTTCGAAGTCCTCGTAACGGAAGTCCTCGAGCGTCCGGCGGGCCGGGTTCAGCCGCAGGCGCGGCGGCGGCAGCGGCTCGCGGGCGAGCTGCAGGTCCGCCTGCGCGAGGTGGTTCAGGTACAGGTGCGCGTCGCCCAGCGTGTGCACGAACTCCCCCGGGGCGAGATCGGTGACCTGCGCGACCATGAGCGTCAGCAGCGCGTACGAGGCGATGTTGAACGGCACGCCGAGGAAGATGTCGGCGCTGCGCTGGTACATCTGGCACGACAGGCGGCCATCGGCCACGTAGAACTGGAAGAACGCGTGGCAGGGCTGCAGCGCCATGCGTTCCAGCTCGCCCACGTTCCAGGCGCTCACGACCATGCGGCGCGAGTCGGGGTTGCGGCGGATCTGCTCGACGACGGCGGCGATCTGGTCGATGCTGCGGCCGTCGGCCGCCGGCCAGCGCCGCCACTGCACGCCGTAGACGGGCCCGAGTTCGCCGTCGGGGCCCGCCCATTCGTCCCAGATCGTCACGCCCGCGGCGCGCAGCGAGGCGACGTTGCTCTCGCCGCGCAGGAACCACAGCAGCTCGTGGATGATGGACTTCATGTGCAGCTTCTTGGTCGTCAGCGCCGGGAAGCCGGCGGCGAGATCGAAGCGCATCTGCCAGCCGAACACGCTCAGCGTGCCGGTGCCCGTGCGATCGCCCTTGCGCGTGCCGTGCTCGCGCACGTGGCGCAGCAGGTCCAGATACTGCTTCATGCCGCCCCGCCCCGCGTCGCCGGCGCGGGGTACGGCCGCGCGGTCGCGAGCATCCACGCGCCGGCGGCGATCATCGGCAGGCACAGCACCTGCCCCATCGTCAGCCAGCCGTAGGCCAGGTAGCCGAGATGGGCGTCGGGCTCGCGCACGAACTCGACCAGCGCGCGCAGCACGCCGTAGCCGATGAAGAACAGGCCCGAGGGCACGCGCAGCGGCAACGGCCGGCGCGTGGCGAACCACAGGACGCCGAACAGCAGCGCGCCCTCCAGGCCCGCCTCGTAGAGCTGCGTGGGGTGACGCGGCAGGCCGCCGGCCTCGGCTGCCGGGAACACCACGCCCCAGGGCAGGTCGGTGGGCCGCCCCCACAATTCACCGTTGACGAAGTTCGCCAGGCGGCCGCAGAACAGGCCGACCGGGACCGCCGGCACCACGTAGTCGGCCAGGGCGAAGAACGGGCGGCGCTGGCGTCGCGCCAGGACGAGGAGCGCGACGATCACGCCGAGGAGACCGCCGTGGAACGACATGCCGCCCTGCCAGATCCGCAGGATGCCCAGCGGATCGGTCGCGAACACCGGCAGGTTGTAGAACAGGACGTAGCCGATCCGGCCGCCCAGGATCACGCCCACCGCGCCGTAGAAGATCACGTCGCCGACCTCGTCGGCCGTCCAGCCGTACTCGGGCCGCCGGGCCCGCCGGTCGAGCAGCCACCAGGCGAGCGCGAGGCCCGCCACGTAGGATATCCCGTACCACCGGATGGCCAGCGGGCCGAGGTGGAAGGCCACAGGATCGATGTTGGGGTGGACGAGCATCGCGGCGCGGAAATCTTAGCATGCGGCGGCACGGCCCACGGACCGTGCAAGGGCGCCGATCGACGCGCTTATAATGCCCGCTCCCGCCACCCGCCGGGCGCGGCACAGGCTCCCTGACGATGACCACCGTCGCGACCCGCAATGCCCTCGGCGGGCAGACCAGTCCCTACCTCCTGCAGCACGCGGGCAATCCGGTGCACTGGTATCCGTGGGACGAGGAGGCCCTCGCGCTCGCGCGGCGCATGGACCGGCCTGTCCTGCTCTCGGTCGGCTACTCGGCCTGCCACTGGTGCCACGTGATGGCGCACGAGTCGTTCGAGGACCCGGCCACCGCCGGCGTCATGAACGACCTGTTCGTGAACGTGAAGGTCGACCGCGAGGAGCGCCCGGACATCGACCGCATCTACCAGACCGCGCACCAGCTGCTCAGCCGGCGCAACGGCGGCTGGCCCCTGACCGTGTTCCTGACGCCCGACGACCTCGTGCCCTTCTTCGCCGGCACCTACTTCCCGCGCGAGGCGCGGCACGGACTGCCCGGGTTCGCGGATCTGTGCCGCGGAATCGCGCAGGCCTGGCGCGACCGTCGCGACGACATCCGCACGCAGAACGCGCACCTGCGCGAGGCGCTGGTCACGCTGCAGGACCTGCCGGTCTCGCCGGCGGCGGCACTCGGTCCGGATCCGCTGGCGCAGGCCCGCGCCCAGGCGGCCGACACCTTCGATCCCGAGTGGGGCGGCTTCGGGCAGGCGCCGAAGTTCCCGCATGCCACGACCCTCGAGCGCCTGCTGCGCGACTACGCCGCGAGCCTGGCGACGCCGGACCCCGACACCGGGGCGCTGGAGATGGTGCTGCGCACGCTCGAACGCATGGCCGACGGCGGGCTGCGCGATCACCTCGGCGGCGGCTTCGCGCGCTATTCGACCGACGCGCGCTGGCTCATCCCGCACTTCGAGAAGATGCTGTACGACAACGGTCCGCTGCTCGCGCTGTACGCGCAGGCCTGGCTGCTGCGACCCTCGCAGCAGTTCGGCACCGTCGTCGAGGAACTCGCCGGCTGGGCGCTGGGGGAGATGCAGACGCGGGAGGGGGGCTTCCGCTCCAGCATCGATGCGGATTCCGAGGGCGAGGAGGGCCGCTACTACGTCTGGGAACGCGTGCAGGTCGAGCGCCTGCTCACCCGCGACGAGTTCGCGCTCGTCGCGGGGCACTACGGACTCGACGCGCCCCCGAACTTCGAGGGCCGCCACTGGCACCTGCACGTCGCCCGCCCGCTGCGCGAGGTGGCCGGCGGACTGCGCCTGCCCGACGAGGAGGCGCGGCTGCTGCTCGCGTCCGCGCGCCACAAGCTGGCCGCGGCGCGTGCGCTGCGGGTGCCGCCGGGCATCGACGACAAGGTGCTGGTGTCGTGGAACGCGCTCATGATCCGGGGCCTGGCGATCGCCGGGCGCAGCTTCGACCGGCCCGACTGGCTGGCGGCCGCCACGCGCGCGCTCGATTTCATCCGCGCGACGATGTGGCGCGACGGGCGCCTGCTCGCGACGTGGAAGGACGGCCACGCGCACCTCGACGCCTATCTCGACGACCACGCCTTTCTCGTCGACGCGACGCTGGAACTGCTCGCCGCCCGCTGGCGGCGCGAGGATCTCGACTTCGCGATCGCGGTGGCCGGGGCGATGCTCGAGCGCTTCGAGGATCGCGAGCGCGGCGGCTTCTGGTTCACCGCCGACGATCACGAGGAACTGCTGCAACGGGTGAAGACCTTCACCGACGACGCCCTGCCGGCGGGCAACGGCATCGCGGCCTGCGCGCTGCAGCGCCTCGGGCACCTGCTCGGCGAGACCCGCTACCTGGACGCGGCCGCGAGGACCCTGCGGGCGGGCTGGGCCTCCATCACCCGCATGCCGGCGGCCCACGAGGCCCTGCTCACGGCCCTCGAGGAGTACCTGGACCCGCCCGAGACCGTGCTCCTGCGCGGCGCGGGCGCCGCCCTCGGGCAGTGGCAGCGCCGCGCCACGACCCGCTATGCGCCGCGCCGCCTCGTCCTGGCCATACCCGCGGCCGAGAGCGGCCTGCCGGGCCTGCCGGGGCTCCGCGCCGCCCCGACCGGCGGGGACGTGACCGCGTGGATCTGCCGCGGCCAGCACTGCGAGGCGCCGGTGACCGAGTTCCACACCCTCGATATGACGCTGCGCGATACCGAGGTCCCCCCGCCCGCCTGATGCGCGGAGCGACGCATGACACGAGCACGGAGACAGCGATGATCGAGATGACCCTGGCAATCGCGCAGCGCGCGGTGGATGCGGCCCATGCGGCCGCGCAGCAGTACCGCAAGCCCTTCAGCGTCGCGGTGGTCGACGAGGCCGGCCGCCTGGTCCTGTACTCGCGCGCCGACGGCGCCGGCTTCTTCACCTTCGACACCTCGCGCGCGAAGGCGATGGCCTCGGCCTCGTTCCGCCGCACGACGAAGGACATCACCGAGCACAAGGATCTCAACCCCCTGCTGTGGTACTCGCTGCCGAGCGTCGTCCCCGCGCAGGCCCTGCCGAGCCCGGGCGGCGTCCCGATCTGGCGCGACGGTCACGTCATCGGCGCGGTGGGCCTGGGCGGCGGGTCACCGGACGAAGACCATCACATCGCGACGGTGGCGGCGGAGGCGGCGGTGTCCGGCGGCGCATGAGGGATGCACGCGCGACGTCCCGCGCGGCGCTGGCGTTGCTGGCGTCCAGCTTCGCCGGCGCGCCCCTGCGTGCCGAGGTCATCGGTTCGGTCGATACCGAGTTCAAGTTCATCGGCCCCGATCACAAGATCGTCGTGGAAGCCTTCGACGATCCCGACGTCCCGGGCGTGGCGTGCTACGTCTCGCGGGCGAAGACCGGCGGGGTGAAGGGCGCCATCGGCATGGCCGAGGACCCGACCCGGTTCTCGGTGGCCTGCCGCCAGGTCGGGCCGGTGTCGTTCCCCCGCCCGCTGGAGCGCGAGGAACAGGTGTTCGAGGAAGGGGCCTCGCTCGTGTGGAAGCACGTGCGCGTGGTGCGGATGGTCGACGCGAAGCGCGCCACGCTCGTCTATCTCACCTACTCGGACCGCGTCATCGACGGCTCGCCCGACAACGCGGTGACAGCGGTGCCGGTGCCCGGCGCCAGGATCCCGCTCGCGGACTGACACCGTCCCGCGCCCGTGGTCGGGGCCTTGCGGCGCCCGGCAGCCTGCCAACCAGTCGCTCCGAGCGGCGCCGGTGCCGGGCGTGTCCGCGCGCCCGACCGTCGGCGTGCGCTACCTGACCGAGTCCGAGAAGTGCGGGAAGACCTTCGTCGCCATCAGCTCCAGCGAGCGCATGAGAGCGGGCTGGGCGACCAGTTCGTTCGACGTGAACACCCACAGGTACTCGACCGGGTTCTTGCCGAACGCCGCCTCGAGCTGCCGGCAGACGGTGTCCGGGCTGCCGCAGAACAGCATCTGCCGGTCGATGTAGGCCGGGATGTTGTTCGGGATGTCATCGGGCTTCTCGCCCTCGCGGCCGATGACGATGTTGAACCCGAACATGCTGAAGAAGTACTTCCACTCGAACATCGCGCGGTCGGCGACGGCCAGTGCCTGCGCGTCGGTATCGGCGACGATCACGTAGCGCGCGAAGCCGATGCCCTCGCCGCGGCGCTTGTTCACGCCGTGCCTCTCCCAGCCGCGCTGCGCGGCGTCGATCTGCGCCGCCACGAGCTTCGGGTCGGTCATGATCCCGACCGGCGCGATGCCGCGGCTGGCTGCCAGCTCGATCGACTTCTCCGAGATGCTGAACGGCTCGAACATCGGGGGGTGCGGACGCTGGAACGTGCGCGGCGCGATGCCGACCTCGGTGAGCCGGCCGTCGTCGGAGAGGCCCCGGCCCATCTCGCGGGTGTACTGCCTGGGCGGCCAGTCGATGTTCGGGGGCGGGATCTGCCAGTGCCTGCCGTGGTGCGAGAAGGTCTCGTTGTTCCAGGCCTTGAGGATGATCTCGAGGTGCTCGTCGAAGAGTTCGCGCTTGGCCTGCTGGAACGCCTCCGGGTCGGTGAGGCTGTCGGCCATTCCGGCGTAGTGCTGGCCCAGCGTGTTGATCCAGCGGGTCTGGATGCCGCGCGCGAAGCCCGCGAAGGCGCGCCCCTGCGTCATCTGGTCGAGCATCGCGATGTCCTCGGCCACCCGCAGCGGGTTGTGGGCGGGCAGGACATAGCCGAGCGCGCCGTGGCGGATGCGCTTCGTCCGCATGCCCAGGTACAGGTTCAGCAGCGCCGGGTTGTTCGAGGTGGTCATGCCCTCGATGGACAGGTGGTGCTCGGTGAACGCCAGCCCGTAGAAGCCGTGCTCGTCGGCATACTGCGCCAATTCGGTGAGATCCCCCAGCATGCGCTGGTAGAGATCGGTGCGCTGCCCGGCCAGCCCCTGGAACAACTCCTCCTCGCTGCCGGTGGTCGGCGGCAGGAACAATCCCACTTCCATCGC
>CAYOJP010000160.1:5860-8503 GCA_964404305.1 uncultured Gammaproteobacteria bacterium | reverse complement strand
CGGCCCGCGCCGCGATGCCTCGCCACATGCGCGCGGATTATGCCCGCAAACGGCGTGCGGCACGCTGTGCTGAATAGCACAGCGCAAATGTCGGTCACTCCGACCGGCGCCGGTGCCGGGCGCCCGAGGTGTCCCGACATCAGGTGTAGCATAATTCCACTCTGTTATTTAGAGTGCGGTCGTAGCGAGCATCCCGGCATGGCCCGATTCACCT
Source organism: uncultured Gammaproteobacteria bacterium (assembly GCA_964404305.1). GTDB lineage: Bacteria > Pseudomonadota > Gammaproteobacteria > JADZEE01 > JADZEE01 > CAYOJP01. The sequence continues at coordinate 8,289 of CAYOJP010000160.1, read as the reverse complement.
TCGCCCAGGACGACGACCCCGCGAGCCCGAGCCTGGCGGCGCAGATCACCACGGTGATAGTGCGCTTCGTCGGCGTGCTGCTGCTGGTCGTCGGGCTGGGCGTGTCGCTGCGGGTGATCGGCGAGGCCTGGAGCCTGTACACGGAGCCGCAGCGTATCGAGCGGCTCGCGCAGGCGATCGAGCGGGGCTCCAACCTCGATCAGGCGCTCGTGTCGGCGCGGCCGCAGGCCGAACCGCCGCGCCAGCTGGTGCCGGATCTCGCCGGCGCGCCGGCCGTGCGGCCGCCACCCGAACCCGACGAGCCCCCGCCGGATTTCCGCCTTTCCTACTTCGCCGCGTGGGTCATCGCGCTGCTGCTGCTGATGCTCGTCGGCCGCCTGTCGCTGGCGGCCGTCCGCACCGGCGGCGAACTCGCCCTCTACGACCTCAAGCTGAAGGAAGTCGCGCGCTCGCTGGTGCGCGAGGCGCGACAGGCGAAGAAGTAGCCACCGCCCGGCCGTGCCGGGGTACCGATCACTCGTGGACGATTACCGGCGTGCCGGCCTCGACGGCATCGAACAGCTCGAGCAGATCCGGATCGCGCATGCGGATGCAGCCGCGCGAACCGGGCACGCCCATCGGCACGTCGGGCGGCGCGCCGTGGATGTAGATGTAGCGGTTGCGGCTGTCGACGTCGCCGTCGCGATTGCGCCCGGGCTCGCGGCCGTCCAGCCACAGGATCCGGGTGAGGATCCAGTCGCGCTGCGGCGCGGCCGCGCGCAGCGCCGGCGACCAGATCTCCCCGGTCGGGCGGCGGCCGACGAAGACCGTGCCCGGCGCGCAGCCGGCACCGATCTTCTCGCCGATGACGTGTTCCCCGCGGGGCGTGCACTCGCTGCCCTCGCGCTCGCCCGGCCCGGCGCGGGCTGTGGAGATCGCGTACTCGCGCAGCAGCCTGCCGTCGCGCCACAGGCGCAGGCGCTGCGTGCCGAGATCGACCTCGACGCGCTCGCCGCTCATCGCCCGAGACTCGCGCCGGCGAGGCCGTCGTAGCTGCCGTCGCCGTCGAGGGCATAGCCGCGTACCGCCGTGCTGCGCGCGAGCACCTGGTCCTCGTACCACAGCGGGACGACGGGCAGGTCGTCGACCAGCGCGCGCGCGATGGCGGCGTACCGCGGTGCGCGGGCGGAGAGTTCCGGCTCGGCCTCCGCCGCCTCGATCAGGGCGTCCACGCGCGGCGACGCGTAGCCGCCGCGGTTCGCGCCCGCCGGCGGCAGCGACTGCGAATGAAACGCATAGCGGAACACGTCCGGCATCCTCAGCGCGACCCACGACAGACCGAACATCTGGAAGCGGCCCTCCCGCACGTCGCCGAAGAACGTCGCCCAGTCGGCCGGGCGGAGCTCCACGTCGAACCCCACGTCCTGCAACTGCTGGCGGATCACCGCCGCGACCCGGACCCGGAACGGGTTGCCGGACGTCGAGTACACGAGGCGCGGGCGGCGCCCGGCGCCATAGCCGGCGGCCGCGAGCAGTTGCCGCGCGCGCTGCGGATCATACGCCGGGGGCGCCAGCCCGGGCGCACCGGCCCAGTGCTCGGGCGGCAGGATCGTCGCCGCCGGGCGCGCCGCGCCACCGAACAGGTGGCGGACGATGCCCTCGCGATCGATGGCGTGCGCAATCGCCTCGCGCACCTCGCGTCGGCCGACGACCGGGTCGTCAAGCCGGAACCCCAGGTAGGCGAAGGTCGCACCCGGGGCGCGCTCCACGACCAGCCCGGGACGGCCCGCGAGCCAGCGCGCGGTCTCCGGCGGCAGGTCGCCGGCGAGCAGGTCGACCTCGCCGCGCGCGAGCTTCAGCGCGCGCACGGTCGCGTCCGGCACCACGAGCACCTGCACGCGCAGGCCGTCGTCCGCGCGCTGGAGGAGCACCCGCCCGTCCTCGGGCCACCCGACCAGGCGCAGCGGGCCGCTGCCGACCGCCGTGCGTGCGAGCGCCGCGTCCCCGCCGGCCGCCCGCGCCGGCACGATGCCGCTCGTGAGCAGACCCGGGAACAGTGGATCGGGCCGGTCGAGCACGAAGTCGACGGTGTCGTCGTCCAGCGCCACTGCCTCGCGCAGGTGGGCCAGCCCGGCGCGCTGCGGCGAGCCGAACGCGGGATCGAGGATCGTGCGGTAGGTCGCGACGACGTCGGCGGCAACGAGCGGCGTGCCGTCGTGGAAGGGCCGGCGGCCGGGGCGCAGGCGGAAGCGCCAGCGGGTCGCGTCGACCTGCGCCCAGTCGGCCAGCGCCGGCACCGGGCGCGAGGCCGCGTCGAACCCGACCAGGCTCGCGTACAGCAGGCGCGTCAGCCGCCAGCCGACCGCATCGGAAACGCGCCGCGGATCGAGGGTCGCCGGCGCCTGCGCGACCGCCAGGCGCAGATCGGTGCGGCGCTCGTCGGCGCAGGC
>CAYOJP010000160.1:0-5760 GCA_964404305.1 uncultured Gammaproteobacteria bacterium | reverse complement strand
TCAGCGCTCGAACACCGCGATCGACTCCACGTGCGCGGTGTGCGGGAACATGTCCATGACGCCGGCCTGCACGAGCGTGAGGCCGCGTTCGCGCACGAGGATGCCGGCGTCGCGCGCGAGCGTCGCCGGATTGCAGGAGACGTACACCATCCGCTCGAGCGCATCGAGGTTCAGCGTCCGCACGACCGACTCCGCGCCGCTGCGCGGCGGGTCCAGCAGCACCCTGGCATACCCGGTGTCCGTCAGCAGGCGCGGCGTGCCGGCGAGATCCGCGACCTCGAAGGTCGCGTTGGCGATGCCGTTGTGCCGGGCGTTCTCGCGGGCGCGCCCGACCAGCCCCGCGTCGCCCTCCACGCCCAGGATCGCGCCGGCGCGCCGGGCGAGCGGCAGCGTGAAATTCCCCAGGCCGCAGAACAGATCGAGCAGGTGCTCGTCGGCGCGCGGCGCGAGCAGTTCGACCACGCGGTCGACGAGCTGCGCATTGATCTCGAAGTTCACCTGCGTGAAATCCGCCGGGCCGAAGCGGATCTCCACGTCGTGATGGGGCAGGCGGTAGGCGAGCGGGCGCGGCGCGGTGCCGTCGAGCGGGTGCACGGAGGCCGGCCCGTCCGGCTGCAGCCACAGGTCGACGCCGTGCCCGGCCGCGAAGGCCGCGAGCACCTGCCCGTCGGCGGCGGTCAGCGGCGCAAGGTGCCGGAGCAGCAGCGCGACCGCGTCGTCGGTCACGGCCACCTCCACCTGCGGGACGCGATCGCTCACCGACAGCGAGCCGATCATGGCCTTCAGCGCGGGAATGAGCGCGCTCGCCGCGGGGGCGAGCACGGGGCAGGCATCCAGCACCGCCACGTACGGCGAGTGCCGCTCGCGGAAGCCCACCAGCACGCCGCCCTTCTTCGGCACCCGCCGCACGCCGAGCCGCGCCTTGCGCCGGTAGCCCCACGGCGCGGCGACGAGCGGCGGCAGGATCGCCGCCGGTGCGACGCCCGCCGCATGCCGAAGCTGCTCGAGCAGCACGCCCTGCTTGTGCGCGATCTGGGCGGCGGGCTCGAGGTGCTGCAGGGCGCAGCCGCCGCACATGCCGTAGTGCACGCAGCCCGGCTCGCGGCGCGTCGCGGCGGCCACCAGCACGGCGGTGACGATCGCCTCGTCGAACCGGCCGCGGCGGCGCAGGTAGCGCAGTTCGACGGTCTCGCCGGGCAGGCCACCCTCGACGAACGTGGTCTTGCCGCCGACGTGGGCGACGCCGCGACCCTCGTGCGACAGCGACTCGATGCGGGCCTCGACGGCGGGCGACGGCGGGGCGCCGGCCGGCGAAGCGTCACGCCGGCGCCGCCGGTGCGTCATGCGCGCGGGGCTGCGATGCGCGTCGCATCGTCGGGACAGGGGGGGTGCCACGACGGATACCGGTGCCTGGAGGCGTCGCGGCGACTCGCTCGAGTACGTCCCTGTATCGCCCGGTCGCGCACGTCCTGTGCGCTCACGGTCGCCGCGACGCCTCCCGGCACCGGCTCCCTCACCCGCCCCGGCACCGGAGCAGCCCACCCCGTCGCGCCGGACTCCGCCGGCACGCCGTTCGGCGTCATTCCGGCCACGCCGCGAGGAACTCGGCGAAGTGCGGCCGCGCCTCGGCAACGAGATACTCGCGCAGGCGCACGCACTCGGCCGCATGTGCCTCCGGGTCGAGCCGCCCGCGCATCAGCTCGTAACGCAACCACACGAGGTAGGTGTTCAGCACGTCGGTCTCGCAGTACGCGCGGATGCCCTCGACGTTCCCGTCCAGCCAGTGCTTCCACACGTCCGCGCCCTGCATGCCGAGCTTGCCCGGCAGGCCGAGCAGCGTCGCGACCTCGTGCAGCGGCGCGGTGGCGCGCGGCTGGTAGGCGGACAGCACGTCCATGAGGTCGGTATGCCGCTGGTGGTAGCGGGAGATGTAGTTGTTCCAGCGGAAGGCGCTGTCCTCCTCGCCGGTCTCCCAGTACCGCGGCGCCTGGATGCCGTGGCGCAGCGCCCGGTAGTGCAGCACCGGCAGGTCGAAGCCGCCGCCGTTCCACGACACCAGCGTCGGGCTGTAGCGGTCGATGCCGTCGAAGAAGCGCTGCACGAGCTCGCGCTCGGGCGCGTCGGCCTCCCCGATCGACCACACCGACAGCCGCTCGTCGCGCCGCATCGCCACCGAGATCGCGACCACCCGGTGCAGCGGGTGGCGCAGGAAGTCGCTGCGGTTCTCGGTCTCCTGCTGCCGGCGGCTGGCCATGACGTTGCCGACTTCGGCGTCGGACAGGCCGTCCAGCCCGTACATCCGGCGGCCGGCCTCCACGTCCGGCACCGTCTCGATGTCGAAGACGAGGACGTTCACTTCTGTTGCCACCCCGCGGCGTCCTGGTACCACCAGCCGCGCGGCGCGTTGGCGACCCAGCGGCGGGCGAAGATCTCGCGGATGCGCGGCTCCCACTCCGGATGGGCGTTGGCCTTGGCGACCTCGGCGTAGAGCGCGTTGCGATCGCGGTTCTCGTCCGCGACCAGCTGGTTCACCGCCGCGCGGTCGCGCAGCCCCACGGCCTTGGCGTCGCGCACCGTGAGCAGCCCGGTGGTCGCCATGCCGATCGCGCCGCTGGCGTAATGCGGCTCGAGCAGCGCATGCCGCCCGGTCATCGCGCCTTTCAGCGTGGTGATGGCAGGCGTGGCGATGTCGATCGCCGGCTCCTGCGCCAGCACCGGCGGCGCGACGAAGTCGAGCATGGCCAGCAGCACGCGACCGGCCGCGGCGGCGGCATCCGAGGAGGGCTCGCCGGCCGGCGGCGCGGACGGCGCCGGCGCCTCGTCCTCCCCGGCCTTGCCGGCGGCCTCGCCGTAGACCTCCTTCACGAACAGGTCGGCGGCGTTCTCGGCCGCGGCGGCGGGGAAGTAGACGTTGACGGTGACGCACGCGCAGGCGAGCGCGGCGAGCGCGAGCGCCGGCAGGCGTCGTGCGACGCGGAAGCGGTCCAGGATCATCGTCTGCATGCATGTCTCCTCATTCGATCACGACCTCGCCCCGGGCGATGGTCTTCAGACCGCCGACCAGATCGCGCCACGCGATCGACCGGCCGGTGCCCTTGACGTCGATCCAGGGCGGCAACAGGCCGCCACGGGTGAGCAGGTAGAAGCCGTCCGGACCGTCCTCGACGCCGGACAGCTCGCAGTAGCCATTGTACAGGCGGCAGCCGACGCCGAGCCGGTCGTACGAGTACTCGTCGAAGAACGCCAGCATCCCCTGCGACATCACCCCGCTCGTGCCCCCGCCGAGAGTGCCGAGGTTGTCGACGGCGCGGCGGCTGATCCGGTGCCGCGAACCGTCGTCGGCAGGCGTCGCGAAGCGCGCGTCGAAGGCGACCGGCTGCCAGGCCTGCAGCTCGAGGTCGTCGACGAGGCCCTCGAGCCGGCCCGTCACCATGCCGAACGAGAACGTGCCGGTGAGCTGCTCCAGATCGATGCCCTCGAGCGCGATGTCGGCATACAGGCGCGGCGCACGTTCGAAGAGATCGCTCACGCGCAGCTTGCGTACCGTGACCCGGCCGTCGAACGCATCGATCGTGATGTCCCCGAGCACGCGCAGCCGCCCGCGCCGGTAGGTGAGCCCGGTCAGCCCGCCGGCGACCTGCCCCTGCATGTGCGGCCAGCCGAGGGCCTGCGTGAGCACCTGCATGGACACCGGCTCGAGCCGGCCGTCCAGCGTCAGCGTGGGATGCGGATCGCCGGCGGTGCGCGCCAGCGTGAGCGCATCGATGGCGAGCGCGCCGTCGAGGAAGGGCACCCGCGCGGGGCCGGTGGTGCGCAGGCCGCCGGCGCTCGAGGTGAACGCGATGCGGGCGGCGCCCAGGCCGATCCGGTAGAGCCCGGCCGCCTGCCACGCCAGCGCCGAGGTCACGGGGGCAGGCCGCTCGGTGAGTGCGAGCGTGCCCTCCAGGCCGTCGACGTGAAAGCGTCCGCGGCCGTCCCAGACCGTCAGGTTCGCGATCGACAGCTCCACTTCAACCGGCGCTCCGTCGCGCACCTCGGCGTGTCCGGTGACGCCGCCCTCGAGTTCCAGGTCGTCGTACTTCGTGCCGAGCAGGAGCGGCTTGAGCCAGGTTGCGTACAAGGGCCCGGCGGCGCCCTCGCGCACCGTCACGCGCGCATGCTCGAGCCGTGCCGACGGACCGGTCTCCCCGCGCGCGACGATCTCGACGTCGACCACGCCCGGATGCCGCAGCCGCACCTGCGCGAGGTCGAGGCGTTCGCGCACCCGGCGACCGTGCAGATCGAGCGCGAGCGGCCCGCCCGGCAGGTCGATCGTGAAACCGGGCCGCTGGCCGTTGAGCGTGAAGCCCGGCTCGACGTAGGCGACCCCCGCGGCCAGCGTCGCGCTGCCGTCGAAGGCCAGCGTGCCGGCAGCCTCCTCGAGCGCGAAATCGAGCGTACCCGCCAGATCCTCCGCGGCGCTCGGGCCGTTGAAGGTGATTCCGCGGAACGCGGCCCGCACGCGCAGCCGTCCCGGCCACGCGCCCGCGACCGCGAGATCGATGCGGCCCGCCAGGTCGCCGTAGCCGTGCTCGATGCCCAGCCCGGCGACGGCGAGGCGATCGAGCGCCGCGAGGTCGAGCCCGGAGACCCGCAGATCGCCGGCGAACCCGGCCGGCGTGCGCGCGAGTTCGCCGCGCACCCGGGCGCCGGCGAGGGCCAGCGCCGCGGGGCGCAGCCGCACGCGGCCGGCGGCGAAGTCGTAGTCGAAGCCGAGCGCGCCCGCGATCCGGCCGGCCGCACCGCCCTCGAGGGTCAGCCCGCCATCGGCGCAGTCGATGCGGGCCGCCTCCACGGCGAGCGTGGTGCAGGTCAGGGTCAGCCGGCCGAGGTCCGGCCCTCCGGCCCGCCACACCCGGTCGGCCCGCACCGCGATCCGGGCCCCGGCCTCGGTCCAGTCGAGCGCGGCCTCGGCGGGCCCGGTGGCGAACGTGGCGCCCTCGACCCGGCCGGCCTCGATGCGCAGCCAGCCGTCCGCGCAGGCCGGCGCCGGTACGACGACGAGGAGCAGGGCGAGCGCGCCCGGGCGAGCGCGCCCGGCCCGGTGCTCAGGCGGGGAAGACGGACGTCGACAGGTAGCGATCGCCGCGGTCGCAGATGATGGTGACGATGATGGCGTTCTCCACCTCGCGCGACAGGCGCAGGGCGGCGGCCGTCGCGCCGCCGGCGGAGATGCCGCAGAAGATGCCCTCCTGCGCGCCGAGCGCGCGGGTCGTCTCCTCGGCCTCGGCCTGGGTGACGTCCATGATGCGGTCGACGCGGGCCGGCTCGTAGACCCTCGGCAGGTAGGCCTGCGGCCAGCGGCGGATGCCCGGGATGCACGCGCCGTCGCCGGGCTGCACGCCGACGATCTGCACCCGCGGGTTCATCTCCTTCAGGTACCGGGATACGCCCATGATGGTGCCGGTCGTGCCCATGGAACTGACGAAGTGCGTGATGCGGCCCTCCGTGTCGCGCCAGATCTCCGGTCCGGTCGTCTCGTAGTGCGCCCGCGGATTGTCCGGGTTGGAGAACTGGTCGAGCACGCGGCCCTCGCCCTGCGCCTCCAGCGAGCGGGCGAGATCGATCGCGGCCTCCATGCTGCCCTCCTTCGGCGTGAGGATGACCTCGGCGCCCAAGGCCTTCATCACCTGCCGGCGCTCCACGCTCTGGTTCTCCGGCATGATGAGAACCATGCGGAACCCGCGTATCGCCGCGGCCATCGCCAGCGCGATGCCGGTG
>CAYOJP010000159.1:0-8590 GCA_964404305.1 uncultured Gammaproteobacteria bacterium | reverse complement strand
GGTCACGCCGGACGGCGGCACGATTTCCGATCCAGCCGACAACCAGGCCAAGCCCTGTTACGACCAGCAGGCGCTGATGCGGCGCTTCCCGGTGATCCGGGAAATCTGCGACGCCATGCTGACCCTCGGCTGGGGGCCGTACCAGAACGATCACGAGGATGCCAACGGCCAGTTCGAGATGAACTGGGACTACGACGACGCCCTCGTCACCGCCGACCGCCACGCCTTCTTCAAGTACATGGTGAAGACGATCGCGGAGGCGCACGGCTGCCGCGCGACGTTCATGCCCAAGCCCTTCGCGAACCTCACCGGCAACGGCTGCCACACGCACGTGTCGATCTGGGACCGGAGCGGGCGGCGCAACCTGTTCCTCGACGGCAAGGACCCGCTCGGGCTGTCGAAGCTCGCCTACCAGTTCCTCGGCGGCATCCTGCGGCACGCGACCTCGCTGTGCGCGATCTTCAATCCCACCGTGAACAGCTACAAGCGCATCGATGCGCCGCGCACGGTGTCCGGAGCAACCTGGTCCCCGAACGCGGTCACCTACTCCGGCAACAACCGCACGCACATGATCCGGGTGCCGGACGTGGGTCGCTTCGAGCTGCGGCTCATGGACGGCGCCACCAACCCGTACCTGTCGCAGGCCGGCGCGCTCGCCGCGGGCCTGGACGGCATTGCGCACAAGCGCGACCCGGGCGCGCCCGTGCACCTGAACATGTACGAGGAGGGGCACAAGGTCCGCAGCGCGCCCCGCCTGCCGGCGACGCTGCTCGACGCGCTGCGCCTGTTCGAGGGCAACGGCGAGCTGCGCAAGGCGCTCGGCGATGACTTCTCGCGCGCCTACCTGAAGCTGAAGACGCAGGAGTGGCGCACCTTCACCTCGCACCTGAGCGACTGGGAACGCGCGACCACCCTCGACTGCTGACGCCGGCGCGAGACCCCAGTTCCGCCCCACCGCAGCGGACACATGCCACTCGCACTCCTCAAGCACGCACTCGGACTGGGCGGTCCGCGCTCGCGGCATTTCCCGCCGCGCCCGGCGCTGCGGCCGCACTACGACGTCGTCATCGTCGGGGGCGGCGGGCACGGGCTCGCGGCCGCCTACTACCTGGCGAAGGACTGGGGCGTGCGCAGCGTCGCGGTGCTGGAGAAGGGCTGGCTCGCCGGCGGCAACACCGCGCGCAACACCGCCATCATCCGCTCGAACTACCTCACGCCCGAGGGCGTGAGGTTCTACGCCGAGTCAGTCGACCTGTTCCGCGACCTGAGCCACGAGCTCGACTACAACGTCATGTACTCGAACCGGGGCCACGTGACGCTCGCGCACACCGATGCCGCGATGCGGACCGCGCGCTGGCGGGCAGAGGTCAACAAGCACCTCGGCGTCGACTCCGAGGTCGTTAATCCGGACGACCTCGCGCGCCTGTGCCCGACGCTGAACCTGGGCCGTGATGCCCGCTACCCGATCCTGGGGGCGCTGCACCACCCGCCGGGGGCGATCGCGCGCCACGACGCGGTCGCCTGGGGCTACGCCCGCCGCGCCGCGGAGCTGGGCGTGGAGATCCACACGCATACCGAGGTCACCGGGTTCGAGATCGTCGCGGGACGCGTGACGGGCGTCGCGACGAATCGCGGCCGCATCGGCTGCGGCCGCGTGCTGCAGGCGACCGCCGGCATGAGCTCGGAGGTCGCCCGGCTCGCCGGGTTCCGGCTGCCCATCCGTACCGTGCCGCTGCAGGCCTGCGTGTCGGAGCCCCTGAAGCCCTTCCTGGACCTCATCGTCGTGTCCGGATCGCTGCACGTGTACGTGTCGCAGTCCTCGCGCGGGGAACTGGTGATGGGGGCCGCGACCGATCCGTACGCGCTGTATTCGACGCGCTCGACGCTCGATTTCAAGGAGGAGTTGGCCATGCACATGCTGGAACTCTTCCCGTTCCTCGGTCCGGTGCGCATCCTGCGGCAGTGGTCGGGGCTCGCCGACATGACCCCGGATTTCAGCCCGGTCATGGGCGAGACGCCGGTGCGCGACTACTACATCGACGCCGGCTGGGGCACCTGGGGCTTCAAGGCGACGCCGGTGTCCGGCAAGCGCATGGCCGAAACCCTCGCCACCGGGCGCGTGCCGGAACTCATCAAGCCCTTCGCCCTGGAGCGCTTCGCGCGCTGCGAGCAGGTCGGCGAGAAGGGCGCGGCGTCGGTGGGGCATTGAGCGCCGCCCCGCCATGAAGCTGATGCCCTGCCCGCTGACCGGGCCCCGCAACATCTCCGAGTTCCTGTGCGGTGGCGAGGTCGCTCCCGTGCCGGGCGCCGACGCCGACGATCGTTCGTGGGCGGACTGGCTGTTCCTGCACGAGAACCCGAAGGGTCCGGTGCGCGAGTGGTGGCTGCACGTGCCGACGGGATACTGGTTCATCGCCGAGCGCGATACCGCGACGGACACGATCCTGCGCGCGTACCCGCCTCCCGATCCGCCACCCCCGGGACAGGGTGCATGAGCACCGGCAGTCACCGCCTGCCGGCGCCCTGGGGCAGTCGCATCGACCGCGACCGCCGGCTCGGTTTCACGTTCGAGGGCCGGCCGTACGCCGGCTGCGAGGGCGACACGATCGCCACGGCGCTCGCGGCGCACGGCGTGCGCGTGCTGTCGCGCTCGTTCAAGTATCACCGCGCGCGGGGGCTGCACACGCTCGGCGGCCATGACGCCAACGCGCTCGTGCAGCTGCCGGGCGAGCCGAACGTGCGCGCCGACGTGCGCGCGCTCGCGCAAGGCATGCAGGTCCTGCCCCAGAACGTCGCCGGCTCGCTGGCGCGCGACGCACTCGGCGTGCTGGATCGGCTCGGCGCCTTCCTGCCGGTCGGGTTCTACTACCGCGCGTTCTACCGCCCGCGCGGCGTCTGGCCGCTGTGGGATCGCCTGCTCCGGCGCCTGGCCGGCCTCGGCCGGGTGGATGTCCACGCGCATCACGTCGCGGGCGACAAGCGCTATCTGCATGCGGACGTGGCGGTGCTCGGCGGCGGCCCGGCGGGCATGAGCGCGGCACTGTCGGCGGCGTCGGCCGGCGCCCGGGTCCTGCTGGTCGAGGAGCAACCGGCGCTCGGTGGCGCGCTGGAGTGGGCGCGGCTCGACGCCGATGGCGTGCTGGCGGCTGCGTTGCTCGCGCGATTGCGCGCCGCGGTGGCGGCGCAGCCGCGAATCGAGGCGCTCACGGGCGCGGCCTGCACCGGCTGGTTCGCCGATCACTGGCTGGCGGTCGTGCGCGGCGAGCGCCTGTTCAAGGTGCGCGCCCGTGCGGTCGTCTGCGCGACCGGGGCGATCGAGCAGCCGGCGGTGTTCCGCAACAACGATCTGCCGGGCGTGATGACGGGGGCAACCGCGCAACGGCTCCTGCGCCTGCACGCGGTGAGGCCGGGCGGCCGGGCCGTGGTGCTGGCCGGCAACGACGACGCCTACGGTGTCGCGCTCGACCTGCTCGACGCGGGGCTCGCGCTGGCGGCGGTGATCGATCTGCGTCCCGCGCCGGGTGCCGACCCGCGCATCCAGGCCGTGCGCAGCGCCGGCGTGGCCATCGAGGCGGGTCATGCCGTGGTGGAGGCGCTGCCCGCCGGGCGCCCGCGCGTGCTCGCGGGCGTCGCGAGCGATCGCATCACCGGCGAGGGCACGGTCGCGGGCGCGCCGCGCCGCATCGACTGCGACCTGCTGTGCGTGAGCGTCGGCTCCGCGCCGGCGGCGCAGCTCCTGTGTCACTCCGGCGGCCGGCTGGTGTACGACGCGACGCTCGCGACGCTGCGCGTGGCGGCGCTGCCGGGCGGTGGCGAGAGCGCCTTCATCGCCGGCGCGGTGAACGGCTGCTTCGACGCCGAGGCCACGCTGGCCGAAGGCCGGTACGCCGGGTGGGCGGCGGCGCGCGCGGCGGGCCTCGACGCCGGTTCCGGGCCACCGCGCCCCCTCGCGCATGCCGGCGCGGTCGGGCGCAACCATCCCTGGCCGATCTTCCCGCATGCGCGGGGCAGGGACTTCGTCGACCTGGACGAGGATCTGCAGGTGCACGATCTCGTCGATGCCGTGGCCGACGGCTACGATGACATGGATCTCGTGAAGCGCTATTCCACCGCGATGATGGGACCGTCGCAGGGGCGGCACTCGGCGCTGAACACCCTGCGCATCGCCACGCGCGCGGCGGGTCGCGACCTCGACGACGTCTCCATCACCACGCAGCGGCCACCGGCACGCACCGAGACGCTCGCAGTGCTCGCGGGCCGGGCGCTGCAGCCGCTGCGGCGCACCGCGCTGCACCACCGCCACCTGGAGGCCGGCGCGCAGATGCTGCCGGCGGGGACCTGGCTGCGCCCGGCTTACTACGGCAGCCCCACGGCGCGCGACGCGGCCATCCGGGCGGAAGTGCTCGCCGTGCGCCGGGCGGCCGGGATCATCGACGTCTCCACGCTCGGCAAGCTCGAGCTGCGCGGTCCGCAGGCCGCCGAGTTGCTGGAGCGCATGTACACGGGCCGCTACGCGAAGCTCGCAGTGGGGCGGTCACGCTATGCACTGATGCTGGAGCCGGCCGGCGCCATCCTCGACGACGGCGTCGTGTGCCGTCTCGCGGACGACCACTACTACGTCACCGCCACGACGTCGGCGGCCGACGACGTGTACCGGCGGCTGCTGCGCTGGAACGCCGAGTGGCGGCTCGACGTCGACGTCGCCAACGTCACCGGCGCCTGGGCGGCAATGAACCTCGCCGGCCCGCACGCCCGCGACATCGTCGCCGCCGTGTGCGCCGACATCGACCTGACCGCGACTGCGTTTCCCTATCTCGCCGTCCGCTGCGGCCGGGTCGCCGGCGCACCGGCACGCCTGGCGCGCGTCGGGTTCGTCGGCGAGCTGGGCTACGAGATCCACGTGCCGGCGGGGCATGGCGAGGCGGTCTGGGACGCGCTGCTCGCGGCCGGCGCCGGGGCCGGGTTGCGGCCGTTCGGGGTCGAGGCCCAGCGCGTGCTCAGACTGGAGAAGGGTCACGTGATCGTCGGGCAGGACACCGACGGGCTGACGATGCCGGAGGAGGCCGGGCTGGGCTGGGCGGTGGCGGCCGACAAGCCGTTCTTCCACGGCCAGCGTGCGCTCGTCATCCGCGGGCGGCAGGCGCCGCTGCGCCGGCTGGTCGGCTTCACGCTCGCGCCCGGCACGCGCTTGCCCGAGGAGTGCCACCTCGTCGTGCGCGGGGGCGACATCGCCGGGCGAGTCACCTCGGTCGCGTGGTCGCCCGCGCTCGACCGGCCGGTGGGCCTCGCCTATGTCGCGCCGGATCAGACCGCGCCCGGCACCGCGTTCGACATCCGGCTGAGCGACGGGACGCTGGTGCAGGCGCGGGTCACCGCGCTGCCGTTCCACGATCCCGGCAACCGGCGGCAGGCGCTGTGATCGTGACACCGGCCCTCTGGCGCAGCCCGCTGCAGCGCGAGACCGATCGGCTCGGTGCCCGCAGCGTGCCGGCCGGCGATGCCGCCGTCGCGGTGGCCATCGGGGACGAGGTGGCGGCGGTGGCGCGCGCGCAGTCGCTGGGCTATGCCGATCTGTCGCCGCTGCCGCGCATCGGCGTGAAGGGCGCGGGTGCGACGGCGTTCCTCGGTGCCGACGGCTGGCGCCTGCCGGAGGCACCCAATCTGGCGGCAATGCAGCACGACGGCGCAACCGTCGCCCGGCTCGGCGCGGAGGACTATCTGGTGTACGGCGCGGGCGGACGGGTCGACGGCATCGCCGCGCGCTGGCAAGCCTCGGTGCTCGCACGGCGCGGCTGGCTCGTGCCGCGACGCGACGGGCTGGCGTGGATCGCGCTCACCGGCGGCCACGCGCCGACGCTGCTCTCGAAGCTCTGCGCGGTCGATCTGCGGCCCGCGCACTTCGCGCCGGGTGCCGTGGCACAGACGATCGTCGCGAAGCTGTCGGCGGTCATCGTGCGTGGAGGCGCCGGCGCGAATCCGCGCTATGACCTCTTCGCCGACAGCGCATCGGCGGTGTACCTTTGGGACTGCCTCGCCGATGCCGCGACCGAATTCGGCGGCGGGGCCATCGGCTGCCGCGCGCTGGGGATCGAGCCAGGCTGATTCGCATTCCGCCCGGCCCGGGATCACCAGGTGTCGACACGCGCGTCGCGGCCACGGCGTGAGAGCCGTCGTCCCGGCCGCGGGACCGGGACCCCGGGGTCGCTGCGGGTTTCGGTCTCGCCCGCTGCGCGGGCGACCCGGGATGGGCGGGGTGGATGCGGCTGCCGCGGGTCCTTCGTCCGAGCGCGCGTGAACGCGCGACCGCTTCCTGTCGCCCGTGCATGAACGTGCCCGATCCCACCGTCACCATCACACCCGCCGCCCGCGCCCTGGGCTTGTCGGTCGTGGTCCTCGTCGGCCGCGATCTGGCCAACGGTCCCGCGGATGCCGCCCTCGACGCCTGGGCGGCGGACATCTGCGCGCAGGTTCGCCGTGACTGCACGCCCGGGTTCCTCGCCGCCGATCCGGTCCTGGCCGGCTACCGTGCGCTGCACGATCGCATCGGCCGCTCCAACCGGCGCTTCCCGTCCTCGCCCGACAAGCTGATCGACGCGGTCCTGCGCCGGGGCCGGCTCGGATCCGTCAACCGCGTCGTCGACGTCTACAACCACGTCTCGCTCGCCACGCGGCTGTCGCTGGGGGCGCACCGGCTCGACGCGCTCCACGGTGCGGTCACGCTCGGTCTCACGCGGGGCGGCGAACGCTTCCTGCCGCCCGGTACCGGCACGCCGCTGGCGTTGCCGGCCGGCGAGTACGCTTACCTGGACGGACGCGACGAGGCCATCTGCCGCATGGACTGCACGCAAGGCGAGGCGAGCAGGGTGGACGCGGACTCGCGCGACGTGCTGTTCATCGTCCAGGGGCACGCGGGACTCGACGCCGGGGGGCTGTCGGCGGGCGCGCGTGAACTGGTCGCGCGACTTGCCAGGTACTGTGGCGGCGCGATCGTCGCCCTGGACGTGCGCGGCTGAACGGCGGTCCGCGCGCGCCGGTCGTTCAGATCGCCTGGCGCGCCAGCCTCAGGCGCGTCGCGCGCATGTCGTCGCCGCGCAGTTCGCGCAGCGCGCAGGCGACGATCTCGGCCGTCACCTTCTTGCGCCAGGCGATGGTGAAGTCGGCGTTGTCCATCGGCTTGGCGACGTTGAAGGCGAGGCGGCCGGCCTCCGCGATCGAGTCGTCGTCGAGCCTGCGCCCGCGCAGGAATTCGCCGGCCCGGGTGACCAGGGGTTGCGATGCGACCGCGCCCAGGACGACGCGCGCCTCCTCGACCGTGCCGTCCGCCGCGAGCCGGGCGGCCGCGGCGACACCCAGCACGGGGAAGTCGAACGACCCGCGCCGACGGACCTTCCAGTAGGTGCTGCGCCAGCCGTCGGCCGCCGGCAGGCGGATCGCGGTCAGCACCTCGTCGGGCCGGCGCGCGAGGTAGTCGATCCCGTCGTTGCGGTACAGGTCGGCCATCGCGACCGTGCGCGAGCCCTGCGTGGAGACGAGGTCCACCCGCGCGCCGAGCGCGATCAGCGCCGGCGCGGTGTCGGTCGACGACACCGCCAGGCAGCGCTTGCTCGCGGTCGCGACCCAGCAGACGGTGCCGTCCTTCTTCATGCAGAAGTCGATAGCCTTGCGCCATTCGTAGTTCTGGTCGTAGTAGTGGCAGCGCGTGTCGAGGCACACGTTGCCCCCCAGCGTTCCCATGTTGCGCAGGTGCGGCGTCGCTACCTGCGCCGCCGCCTGGCGCAGCGCCGGGTAGTGCGCGGCGATGGCCGCATGCCCGGCGACCGCGGTGAGCGAGACACCAGCCCCGATCGTCAGGCCGGCGCCTGTCGTCACCTGGCGCAGCGCCTCGATGCGGCGCAGGGCGACGAGCGTCGCCGGCACCTGCTGGCGGCGCTTCATGTTGGGCAGCAGGTCGGTGCCGCCGGCGAGCAGCATGGCCTGCGGGCCCTCGCCGGCGAGGATGCGCGCGACCTCGTCAACGCTCGCCGGCGCGCAGTGACGGAAGTGCGGCAGTCGCATCATGGGACGATCCCCCGGCGGTGGCCCGCGGTCAGCCGGCCGCGGAGCGGCGGGGGTGGGGCGCGGCGTTGCCGTCGCCGCCGTCGGCCGGCGTCGGAACGAACAGCGGCTCGGGATAGGGCACGTCCGGGAAGCGCTCCGGCCCCACGCGCGGCGCGCGTCCGGCGCGCTTCGACTCCAGTGCGCGCAGCACCTTCTCGGGAGTGATCGGGACCTCGTCGACGCGCACGCCTACAGCATCGAACACCGCGTTCGCCACCGCCGGCATGATCGGCAGCAGCGGCCCCTGCCCGACTTCCTTCGCGCCGAACGGGCAGTTCGGATCGGGTTCCCCGAGGAGCACGGTGTCCACCTCCGGCATGTCGAGCGTGGTGAGGCTCTTGTACTCGAGCAGCGAGGGGATCCTGTGCACGAGCGCGCCGGACATCGAGGGCGGCAGGCGCCGGAACACCTGCTCCTCCATCAGCGCCTCGCCCAGACCCATGTAGACGCTGCCCTCGACCTGCCCGAGCGCCAGCACCGGGTTGATGGCGCG
>CAYOJP010000158.1:0-8622 GCA_964404305.1 uncultured Gammaproteobacteria bacterium | reverse complement strand
AAGAGCGACAGCCAGGGGCCGTGGACCGACATCTACGGGCTCGGCGCGACGCTCTACCGGGCCATGACCGGCAGGCCGCCGACCGACGCCGTCGAGCGCTCGCATGAACTGGCGAACCAGTCACGCGACAGCTACCAGACCCCGGTAACCGAGGAACCCTACAGTGCGGCGTTCGTTGAGGCGGTCGACCGCGCACTGCGTTTCCGTGCCTCGGAGCGGCCGCAGAACATCGCGGCCTGGCGCAGTATCCTGCCGCCGCCCCCCCCCGGAGCCGGTGCCGCCTCCGAGGCGACGACGCAGGTTGCGGCGCCCGCGACTCCTGCGGCGCGGCCGGTCGCGGCCGGCCATCCGCCCGACCGGCAGCGCAGCCGGACCCTGGCCATCGCTGCCCTGGTCGCCGTGGTCGCCGCCGGGCTCTGGTTCGCCCGCCGCGGCGGCGAGGCGCCGGAGCCGGAGCCGGAGACGCCAGCGACGCCGGCGACCGCGGAATCGGCAATGGCTGCTGCGGATCCGGCGCCGGCAACCGCGGCAGCGGCGACGGCGGTCGCGCCCGAAGCAGGTGCCGACCCCGGGCAGGCGCGCATCGAGCAGCTTCTATACGACGCCAGGCTCGATCTCGAGGCCCTGCGGCTGACGTCGCCGGCCGGGAACAATGCCCTGGAAAAGTATCGGGAAGTGCTCTCGCTCGATCCCGACAACGACGCCGCGCTGCGCGGCATCGAGGCCATTGCCGACCGCTACGTGGGCCTGGCGTATCGCGATATCCAGAAGCAGAACCTGGCGCGCGCCGGAAGCTACCTGGACAAGGCCGCGACACTGCAGCCGAAGCGCGCGAGCGTGACGCAGGCACGCGGCGCGCTGGAAGCGGCGCGTACCGCGGCCGCGACGGCGGGGTCGACGGCGAAGGTGGTCCCGGACGACAGCGGCGACAAGCTGCAGAAGAATTTCGACGACTTCGTGAACGAGCAGAAGCGCACGCAACGCCCGGCCACCCGCGGCGACGAGCTGATCAAGCGGCTCGGCGGGGGAAGCTGATGCCGGCGCCGTCGCGCGTCATCGCCGCCGCGGAGGCGCTCCGCTTGCCGCGGGGTGGCGGCGGGATGAGTCCTGCAGCGGCTGTCCGCGGCAGCGACGCCTCGTACGGTGCCCGAACCCGTCGCGATGCGTGGACCATGCGGATCGACCGGGTGCGATGATTTCCGCCTGGCGCGATCGACTGCGTGCCTACCCGTGGCTGGAGCGGCTGCGCAGCGCCACATGGATCGCGCGGCACCGTGTCTGGAGCTACGTCCGCGGCTCGCTGTGGCTGATGCCCCTCGGCGGCATGCTCCTCGCCCTGCTCGTGACCCCGGCGCTGCGCTGGCTGGATGCGGTTGGCGACTGGTACGGTCTCGGGTACGGTCTTGACGGCGCACGTGCCGTTCTCGGCATCCTGGCGGGCGCGATGCTGTCCCTGGTCGTGTTCACGTTCTCCGCGCTCCTCATCACCGTGCAGCTCGCGAGCACGCAGCTCACGCCGCGCGTGATCGGCACCACCCTGGCCCGCGACAGCCGGATCAAGTCCACCATCAGCCTGATCGTGTTCACCTTCATGGTTTCGGTCGGCGTCCTGGGACGGACCGAGACCGAGGTCCTGCAGGCCGCGCTGCTGATCACCATCCTGCTCAGCCTGGCGAGCATCGCCGCGTTTCTCGGGCTGATGGACTACTGGGTCAAGGCCCTGCGGCCGGTGAGCGTCGCGGAGCGGGTGGCGATCGAGGGCCGCGCGGTGATCGAGGAGGTGTATCCGCGCCTGTTGCCCGAAGCGGGCGCACGGCCGCCGTCCCGAGCGAAGGCGCAGCGCCCTCCGCCCAAGCGCTCGGTCTACCACAGAGGGACCTCGGGGGTCCTGCTCGCGGCGGATTTCATCGGGCTCGACGCGCTGGGCCGCGCGGCGGGCGGGCTCATAGAAGTCGTGCCCCGCATAGGCGCCTTCATCGCGGGTGGCGAGCCGCTCCTGCATCTGCGCGGCGGTGCCGCGGACATCGAGGACCGGGTATTGCGGCGGTCGTTCGCGTTCGGCCCTGAACGCACGGTCGAGCAGGATCCGCAGTTCGCGTTCCGGATCCTGGTCGATATCGCCGCCAAGGCCCTGTCGCAGGCCATCAACGATCCCACCACCGCCGTGCTCGCAATCGATCAGATCCATCGCCTGCTGCGCATGGTCGGCGCCCGCGAGCTCGGGTCCTCGACGTCGGGCGGCAGTTCAGGCGACGTCGGCGTGCTGTACCACACGCCTGACTGGGATGACTACGTCAACCTCGCGGTGAGCGAAATCCGGCTGTACGGCACCGGCTCGATGCAGGTCGCACGGCGCCTGCGCGCGATGCTCGACAATCTCATGGTGGTCGTTCCACCTTACCGGAGGGCACCGCTCGAGCTGCAGTTGAGCCTGCTCGACCGCGCGGTGGAGCGCGGCTTCGCCGATCTGGAGGACCGGGCACGTGCCGGGATCGGTGACTATCAGGGAGTCGGCAGCGATCCGGAGACCCAGCACCTGAAGGCGGGTGCTTCGAGGGGAACCGGACCCTGAGGCCGGCGGCGAAGGTCCTGTGGGAGCGCACTTGTTCGCGAATCGCCCCAAGGGTTGACGCAGAACGTCTCGGTCGCGCACCTCCTGTGCGCTCACGGTCGCCGCGGGGCCGCCCGCCACCGGCACCCGGGGTTTCCCGCCGTTCGGTGCGGCACATCTACGCTCAGCTGTTCAGGGCTTCAAAGCCAGGATGCCGTCGCCGCTGATGCGCGGCCGGAAACCGGCGCCGTCGAGGCGAGCCCGGACCTCGCTGGCCACGTCGCGGTTGCTGGTGCGTTTGTTGGGCGATCCCGTGTAGTGGAACAGCCTGCCCCCGGATCTGAGCACGCGGAACAACTGTTCGTAGAAGTGCTGCGAATACAGTTCCCCGGCAATGCCGAAGCGCGGCGGGTCGTGCAAGGCAGCGTCGAAGGACGCGGAGGGCATTTGCCCGATGTGCTGGACGATGTCGCCGGGAGTCAGGGTCAGGCGCGCCTGGGGCGGTGGTGACCAGGGGTTCAGCCCGCGGATCCAGATCACATCCGGATTCTTCTCGAACGATTCGACGCGGACGGCGCCGCCTTGCAGGCACCATGCCGCGAAGTAGCCGAGCCCGCCGCAGGTATCAAGGACTGATTTGCCGAGCGGCTCGATCATCGCTACCTTGGCACGGGCATCTGCGTAGGGCGACACGTGGGCCGTCGGCAGCATCTTGATGCCATCGATCTCGAAGGTGGGCGGGCCCCAGGCGGTGGGAATCAGCTTGATCAGGGAGTCCGAGTATCGCGCGACCGGCTGGAAAGCATCGCCGTCCCAGTGATAGATGGTGCGATCCCTGCACTTTTCGGGGGACGTGTACGTGGAGCCCTCCCATCGCCACCCGGTCCCGTCCAGTTCAACCGAGGTGCTGGAGCGCTGCAGATCCAGGGAGCACCACGCTGTGCGGTTGCCGGCCGCGCGCGCAGCCAGGATTGCATCGGCTACGCTCCGGGTAATCAATGGGTGCCGCGGACTCAAGGCTGCGCCGGCCAACGATGGGATGGCGGCAGGGTACCGGTTTCGTGCTGAGCCACTGGCAACGACTGCGTGCCGAGCCGACGCAGGTCAACGTCCGACAGGCGGTCGTGCGGTGTCGCCAGGGTCGCCCAGTCGATGGCCGGCAGCGGTTTCACCCGGGTCGGCACAAACTCCACCGGCTCTATGCCGTTGATCCCGCTCAAGAGTCCGGTGCCGGTCGCAGGGTGGGGCGTCTCGTGCTCCGGTGACACGGCGCGCAATCGTGCAGGCGTTCCCGCCAGCCAGCGCAGAATAACAGGCATGCGCCATCCGACCGCACTACTGGCGCACGCCCGAAACGAGTGACGGCAGCCGGCCACAGGAGGGTTCGGGCATTCGATCGGTGGCGAATGCGCCTTTGCATCTGAACGGCAGGCGCCTGATGCAGCCGGGGGAGGGGTACTGCCGGGATGCGTCTCGCATCTGTAACGGAGCGTACTGGAGTTGGACCGCACCGCGTGCCCGGCGTGATTCGCCTGACGTCAAAGGTGGCTCCCCGGGACGGGCTCGCTCGCCGCTGCGCGGAGCAGCGGCGGCCGCGCGCAGCGCGCCGCGTGAGCGGTGCGGTCCATGGATGGACCGCAGCCACCGCCCGGCGGTGAGAGCCGGGTTCGGAGCAATGCGTTCGGGAGTTGCTCCGCGGGAGATGCTTAGCGGCGTCGGTGGAAGTGGCTCCCCGGGAAGCCCTTTCTGCGAACCCGGACGCTCGTCGTGCCGCTCCCGGTCCGCCTGCAACGGAGGGCGGCGTAGGTGCCCGGGCCGCCCCAGATCAGGTCGCAGCTGCACTTCCACTGTCGCGGCTGCGGCTTCCGGTTCGAGGCGGCGCCGGGGCGGGTCGTCGATGCGCCGGAGCTCGAGCACCATCCGTTCGAGTACTTCGCCCGGTGCGATGGGTGCGGGGACGAGGCGCCCCAGGCGGCCTGGGAGCGGGCGCTCCTGAAGGCCTGGACGCGCGCCACGGGGCCCCGAACGGAGGCCGGCAAGGCGGCGGCCGCCCGAAACCTCGAGGGCCACCCGACCGCAGAGGAGGCGGTGCGGACCCGGTTCAATGCCCTGAAGCACGGGCTCTACGCCCGCACGGCGACCTACTTCCCGGCCCGGCCGGGCCAGTACCCGCACTGCGAGGGCTGCGAGCTCCGCTACACGGTCTGCCCGACGCAGACCGCCTGCCTGAAGCGCACTGAGCTGTTCCTGAAGCACCACATCGCCTTCGAGACCCGTGACCCCGAGCTGCTGACCGAACTGCGCGCCGATACCCAGGCGGCGGTGCAGGCCATCATCAACGACATGATCCTCGCCATCTCCGCGGACGGCGGCCCGAGAATCAAGTCCGTCGAATGGTACTACGACAAGGAAGGCGGGTTTCACCTGGCGCGCTGGCGCGACCAGGACGGCAACGAGCAGCAGATCTACAAGCTCGAGGCGCATCCGCTGCTCAAGCCGCTGATCGACTTCCTCGCGAAGAACGCCATGACCCTCGCGGACATGGAAATGACTCCCAAGTCGCGGGACGAGCAGGAGGCGCTGCAGGGGTTTCTCGACGGGCGGCAGCAGGCGACCCAGGGAGCGCTCGACTATCAGCGTCGCCAGGCCGAGGCGATCGAGGACCTGCGCGGGCTCATCCATGCCAGCCAGGAGAAGACCCGCCGGGATCCGGTGCTTATCGAGCACGGCAACGAGCAGTCCGACGGATAGCGCCCCGTGCCGGCCCCCGATCGCGTCTCCTCAGCGCAGCGCATCCAGCTACAGAACGTCGCCGAGCGCGAGATCCTGCGCTACGTCGGCGACCACGCGCTGTGGCACAAGCACGTGCACAACGTCGAGCTCGATCCGATGCAGGTCCTGAAGATGCTCGAGATGGACGCGCACCCGAACACCATCGACTTCAGTTGCCGGCGCACCGGCAAGACCGCGGTGAAGGAGATGTACCTGCTCGAGCACAACGCCCGCCATGCGGACCAGGAGGTCGGCATCGTGGCGCCGCGCGAGGCCCAGTCGATCACCAACCTGAACTACCACCTCGAGGCGATCCGGCGTGCGCCGATCCTGTCGGCCTGGATCGCGCACAAGAGCGGGCGGCGGCAGATCGCCGACACCTACTACCAGTTCGGCAACCGGTCCGTCGCGCGCGCGTACGGCATCATGGCCCAGGTCGACGGCGGCGATCTCACCGTGGCCAGCCTCGAGGAGGTCGATGACATGCCCCGGGACCGGCTGTTCTCGCGGTTCCTGCTGATGCTGGGCGCGAAGCGGCGGCTGGGCGCATCGGCCGAGAGCCGGAACGAGCCGCAGATCCGGATCACGGGGGTCTTCAAGGGCGCGGACACGCTCACGGACCTCGTCGCCGGCGGCCATTACCACGTGCTGCCGACCGTGAACGTGCACCTGGGCGTCTCGATGGGGATCCTGGATGCCGCCTTCATGGCTGAAATGCGCGACCAGCTCGCCCCGGACGAGTACATCCGCCAGCTCCTGTGCCTGAACGTCTCCGCCCGGAACCTGATCTGGGAGCGCTACGTGCGCCGGGCCATGCACGTCGGCCTGCAGGCGGGCATCGACCTGGCCGAACCGGTGCCCGGCCAGCAGTACCGCAAGCGCGGATTGATCGCGTTCGGGTACGACCACAGCGGCCACGGCGAGGATCCTCAGGCGTCGCGCTACGCGCTGGTCGTGGTCGAGCTGATCGGGAATTTCGTGTGCTTCGTGTACGCGCGGCAGTGGCCGGCCGGCACCGACGAGCAGGTGGTGCGGCGCGATCTCGTCGGCTACTGGCGCTACTTCCAGCCCGACGCGGCGACCGGGGACGCCTACGGTATCGGCCTCCTCACCCAGGTCAACGACGACCTCTACGCGGCCGGACTCACCCCGGTGGACCGCCGGGCCATCGGGGACGGTGAGAGCACCGCGAGCACCTGGTCGGAGTGGCCGTTCGCGCCATTGCGCTTCGAGGGCATGACCAAGCACTCGATGGCGCAGGCCCTGCGCTCGGCGTTCCACAACGGCCAGGCGGCCATCCCGTACCTGGACGACCGGCACCCGACCGACCCGGTAACCGCGGATCTGCGTGCCTTGGTGCGACAGTTGCCGAACATCCGGCCCGAGCAGACGAAGACGAGCTACGCCAGCTACCGGATGGTGAAGGCGAAGATCGGCGACGATCTGTTCGACGCGGCGATGGCGGCGGTGTGGGGCCTCACCACCCGCGGGGCTGGACCGCAGATAACGCGCGTGCTCACCCAGAGCGTGACACGCGACCAGATGTTGCGGCCGCTGCCGGCGCCCGGGGCGGCCGGTACGTCGGCGTGGCGACGTCGCGGCCAGTCGCCGCGCACAGCGAAGGAGCAACGCGCATGAGCACTCTCGGGGATCTGCTGATCAGGTTCGGCTCGCGGCTCGGCGGCCGCGCGGAGATCGCCGCGGTCACGCTGCCGGGGGAGGACGCGCGGCCCAGCACCGAGATCGGCTACCGCACGACGCCGGAGAACGCGACGAAGTACCTGTACCGGCTGATGTGGGTGGACCCGGATCTGCGGGCCACGATTCTCGACATCCGCCGGATGGATGCGACCGACCCGCGCGTGAAGAAGGTGCATCGCCGGACCGCGAGCGCGACCGTGAAGGGCGGCTTGCGGCTGCGCTTGCGGTCGGGCTCGGCGCCCCGCGTGGAGCGTGCCTGGCTCGACTTCGTGCGCCGGGTGGGGCTGGGCCGGCGCGAGAAGCTCGAATCCGACGCCCGGGGCCTGATGATGGAGGGCAGCCTGCCCATGCAGTGGGTGCTCGGCCCGGAGAACCGCGTCGTGCGGGGGCTGCGCATGCCCAGCGACACCATCCTGCCGAAGGTCTCTGCCGCGGGCTGGTTCCAGGACCCGCGCGCCGCCTACGAACAGTACGACCTGACCACGGGGACCAGACTGGCCACGTTCGCGCTGTGGCAGCTGAGCGTCGCGCGCCTGTGCCCGGACAACTACGACGACCACGGCAGCATGGGGCGGCCGTACCTCGATGCCACGCGCACGATCTGGCGGAAGCTGTCCATGACCGAGGAGGACCTCGTCATCCGCCGCCGCATGCGCGCACCGCTGCGGATGGTGCATGTCCTCGAGGGTGCCACGGAGGACCAGCTCGACGACTACCGCAAGCGCGTCGAGCAGGACCAGGCGCAGGGGAACACGACGGACTACTACCTCAACAAGAAGGGCGCGGTCACCGCGGCCCAGGGCGATGCGGCCCTGGACCAGATCGCCGACGTCGCGCACCTGCTCGACACCTTCTTCGCCGGCGCCCCGGCCCCGAAGGGGCTGTTCGGCTACGTCGGCGATCTCAGTCGCGACATCCTGGAGGACATCAAGCAGGACTGGTACGACGAGATCGACGCGCTGCAGGACACGCTCAGCCAGGTCTACCAGCTCGGGTTCGAGCTCGACCTCCTGCTCGCCGGCATCAACCCGCTGGACCACGACATGAGCGTCGTGTTCGCCGAGCGGCGCACGGAGACCCCCAACCAGGCCGCCGATCGCGCGTTGAAGTACCAGGCGATGGGGGCGAGCCGGCAGACGGTGATGGAGACCGCGGGCCTGGACCCGGCCCAGGAGAAGGGTCGCCTCGAGGACGAATCGGACGAAACCAACCCGTACCCCCAGCCGGGGGCTGTCGGCGCACCGCCGGGCGGGCCGCGCGTCAGCATCACCCCCGGGAATCGCCCCAAGGGCGAAAGCGGCACGGCCATCACGAACGCCTGAGGCCCCGTGGCTGCCGTCATCAATGCGCGGACCGTCCCGAAGGCCGCCATCAAGCGCGCGTCCCGCCGCGCGCGGGCGGACATGGGGCGACTCGACCGCGAAGGGGCGGCGGACCTGGCCCGCATCTACACCCAGGCCCGTACCGATCTCGAAGCGCAGATCCTCGGGTACGCGGGGCGCGAGGGCAGCGTGCGGCTCGAGGTCCTGCAGGATCTGCTCGGCCAGGTCCGCGGCCGGCTGGCGACGCTCGGCAGCGCCCGGGACCAGGCGCTCGAT
>CAYOJP010000157.1:0-8686 GCA_964404305.1 uncultured Gammaproteobacteria bacterium | reverse complement strand
GGCTGAAGCCGCTCCTACAGGAGTGCTGTTCCAGCGTTCGAGCGAACGTTCCTGCAGGAGCGGGCTTGCCCGCGATGCTTTCCCCGGGGTTGGCGCCTAACACCATCGCGGCTGAAGCCGCTCCTACAGGCGCACTGCTCCAGCGTCTGAGCGAACGTTCCTGCAGGAGCGGGCTTGCCCGCGATGCCTTCCCCGGGGTTGGCGCCGAACCCTATCGCGGCTGAAGCCGCTCCTACAGGCGCTACGCACCGAGCGTTGGGCGCAGCCGCGATTCCCCGGCCGGCACCGGACCGAGCGCGCCTCAGCGCCGGCAGGAGAAGTGGTCGAAGGCGATCGTGCTCTCGCGCAGCGTGCCGGCGGTCAGTTGCAGCCGGTTGTTGTCGATCATCACCTCCACCGGCCGGCGGTCGAGGTACAGGCCGCGCGGCGTCACGAGCGTGAAGCCGTTGGTGGCGGCCGGATCGGTGAGCATGAAGGCGCGCCGGAAGCGCGTTTCGGCGTCGGCGCCGGACAGCGCCCGCACGGCGACCGGGTCGGCGTCGCGCGAGACGATCTGGATGCCGATCTTGTGTGCGAGATCACGCTGCACCATCAGCCAGCGGATCGCCCCGATCGTCCAGCCGCCGGCGCCGTCCTGCACGCCGACGAGCTCGCCGACCCGCACCAGCGAGCGCGGCTTCTCCGAGGTGTAGACGGCGAAGCCGCCCGGACCCTCGTCCACGAACGACCAGCGCTCGGTGAAGTACAGGTTCGCGACGTCCTCGCTGGCGTAGTCGTCGTCCGGCTCGCGATCGAGCGTGAACTCCTGCCGGCCGTGCGTGTAGAACCACGTCGCGTTGTAGCCGCAGGTCAGCGTGACCGCGCCCTGCTTCTGCTGGCGCGGGAAGTAGCGCTTGGGCGGCAGCCCCCAGGAGCGCTGCAGGAACTCGAGCAGCATGCGCGCATGCGGGCGGGCGAGGTGCAGGCCGGGCGAGGGCGTGCCGGCCACGACCTTCTCCAGGTGCGCCTGCACCAGGCGCTGCAGCGGCGCGCAGTCGAGCAGGCGGTGGCCGTCGGTGGCGCGCGCGGGATCGAACTTGGCGTAGGCGACGGGCAGGCCGTTGCCGCGCAGATCGATCACGAAGTAGCCGGCCGGATTCTTCACGGGCCGGTACGGGCCGATGCGCACGTCGGCCACCCACTCGCGGACCTGTTCGTAGATTTCCCACACCGCCCCGGGCGGCAGGTGGTAGGGATCTGCGAGCGCGGTGACCGCGGTCTCGACGAACACCCCGAGCACGGAGTCGCTGCGCGGCGGATCCTGCGCCGGCTCGGCATGCGCCTCGGTCAGCAGGCCCTGGGCTTCCGCCTGCAGGTAGACCTCGTGCAGTTCGCGCCAGACCGTCTTGGGCTGCGGCTGGTAGCCGTTGAACGCGAGCATGAGGGTGTGCGAGAGCAGCCGCGCCATCGCCACCAGTCCGGCCGCCGGTGAGCGTTGCTGCGGCCCGAACAGCGCGCGCTTCGGGCCCGGTTCCTGCACCGCGATGCGGGTACCGAAGGCCAGTTCCAGCGCGACGCGTTTCAACGCCTCGTTGCGGGCCTGCAGGGCGTCCACGCTGCGCAGCAGCGACTGGTTGGCGCCCTTGGCGAGGGCATTGACGAGATACTGGTAGGGCCGCCAGTACAGGGCCATCAGCTCGGCGCGCAGGCCGGGCTTGAGCCCCTGCTCCTGGTTGGTCTGCTTCAGCGCCTGCTCGAGCATCTGGGCCGTGCGCAGGAAGTCCGCGTACGGCAGCGCGTCGAGCCAGTCCTCCAGGTGGGCTGGCCGCAGTTCGGCGGTCGTCTGGTCGCGGTTCGACATCGCTCGTCCGTGGCGCTCGTGTTGCTGTTCATCCTGAGTGTAGCCCGCGGCGAATGCCAGCCCCCCCGGGGCAACCCTGAACCGGTCTGCAGCCCCGCCGCCTGTGACAATTCTCTGCAATGCCGGCCGATTCGCCCCGGCCGGGGTTTCGCGCTGCAGCATGAGAATGCCGGGCCGCTGGTTATACAGCAGAGCGGAAATGTCGATCACTCCGCCCCGGCGGCGTCTCACCGTCAAGTGCAGCGCATTTCTGCTCGGGTATTTAGAATCATGCGGATGAGCACCGCCATGCGCTGTCTCGTGTCCGGCCGGGTCCAGGGCGTCGCTTTCCGGGCCAACGCCCGTCGCGAAGCACTCGCGCTCGGGCTCACGGGCTGGGCCCGCAACCTACCCGACGGCCGCGTCGAGGTCGTCGCCTGCGGCACGCCCGCGGCGCTCGACGCCCTCACCGCGTGGCTCAGCCACGGCCCGGCCCTCGCCCGGGTGACCGGGGTCGAGCGCCAGGCCTGGGATCCGGTCGTGGGGGAGGGGTTCGAAGCGCGGTGAGGGGGTGCGCCGCCACAGTGCCGGGGTCCCGCGTCCGGGTGGGATACTCGCTGATGCCCCCGAAAAGCCCCCCGGACCGAGCTGTCAGGAACGGAAGGGCTCGCGGAGCGGGCTCGAGCGTCGGCTGTCACGCCGAGTTTCGCGCCAAGCTCGCAAGGACGCGGGCGTGTTGCCGTGGCTGGCTGGCAGGGAGGCCAGTCCGGGTGCGGTCCCGCCGGCGTACGTGCCCCACCGCCCGGAACGCACGCTCCGTCATCAACCCGTTCGGGAATACTGCCCGGCGTTCACCGCGCATCTGGCAGCGCTGCAATCGACGTCGAGGGGAGCTTGACGGGAGCGCTCACCGGCGGACGCCGGCGATCAACTCATCGCCCGTCATGATTTTCAGCATCACGATCCCGGGCCGGCAGCCGCCTGCGCAAGCGCGGTAGATTGCGCCGATCCACGCACAGGTCAGCAGGAGCCACTGCCCGCCGCGCCGGCGCAGCGCGCGAGGCCGTCACTACGATTCCACTCGCCGCCGGGGCTACTCTTCCGGCAGTCCCGCGCGGATGATGACGGCCCCCGCCGCACCCGCTCGTGCAGCCCCGCCCGGAACCAGGATGCCGCCACCAATCGTCGCCATGGCCTGCCTGCTGGTCGCTGCCACGGTGGCGTGCGCTGGCGCCGTGCGCGCAGTCGAATCGTCCGTGCCCCCGGCGACGGCAGGCGATCCCGCGACCACGCAGCCGCAGCGCTGCGAGCTGGTGCACTATGCCGTGGCCGAGTTGCTGCTCGAGGGCGACGACCGCGAACTCCTGCGACTGCTCGATGCCGCCGGGCCGCTCGCGGCCCAGGATCGCTTCCTCGCCGAAGCGCGCGTCGAGGCGTTGTTCCGTGCCCGGAACTACCACCAGGCGGCCCTCGCGCTGAAGCGGGCGCTGCCGCTGCCCTACACCTGCGAGTTCACGCGCGCCTACCGCGCGGTCCCGTTCCAGCGCGCCGATCTGCTCGTCGACGGCCTGTCGCAGCACAGCCTGGCGGCGATCCACCGCGCGCTCGGGGAGACGGCGGCGGCGGAGGCGGCGCAGGCGCGGTCGCGCCGGCTGCTGCGCGCGAGCATCGTGGCGGCGTCGGGGACGCCGGCCGCGGGGTTCGAGGCCGAGGTGCGGCGGCTGCTGTCGCTGTACGGGATCGATCGGGCGCGACCGCGGCGGTGAATAGCGGAGCGGAATCATGCTGCACCGGCGGACGGGAAGCCGCGGGCGTCGGCAGCGGGCGGGTCCGCCGCGACCCGCTCGAGTACGTCCATGTATCGCTTCCGGCGCGCGCGTCCTGCGCGCTCACGGTCGCCGCGCACCCGCCCGCTACCGGCGCCGGCCGGAGTGATCGACATTTCCGCTCTTCATGCATGGTGGCAGCGTCGGGCGCTGCCGGCGAAGACCCACCGCGCGGGGCCGGCGCGCGGCTACGGCACCGCCGACAGCGGGTCGGGTCCGTCGGCGGCAGCGTCGGCGTCGGCGCCGGAGTCGCGTGGCGGCAGGCGGAACCACATCGCGTAGAGGGCCGGAACGAACAGCAGCGTGATCAGCGTGCCGGCGGCCAGGCCACCGATGAGCGTGTAGGCGAGCGGCCCCCAGAAGCTGTCGGTGGCGAGCGGCACGAAGGCGAGCATGGCGGCCAGCGCCGTCAGCAGGACCGGGCGCGCGCGGCGCACAGCGGCCTCGACGACGGCGTCCGCCGCGCTCATGCCATCGGCGAAGTTGTCGCTCACCTGCTGCGTGAGTATCAGCGTATTGCGCATGAGGATGCCGGCCAGCCCGATGAGGCCCAGCAGCGCGACGAAGCCGAAGGCCTGGCGGAACACGAGCAGTGCGACGACGGCGCCGATGATGCCCAGCGGCGCGGTGGCCAGCACCATGAACGTGCCCGAGAACGAACGCATCTGCAGCATGATGAATACCAGCATCAGCGCGGCCATCACCGGCTGCAGCTTCTGGATGGAGGCGTCGGCCTTGGCGGATTCCTCGACGTCGCCCCAGATCTCGAGGTGATAGTCCGGCGGCAGGCGCCCGCGCAGCGGCGCGAGCGCCTCCCAGATCGCCCGCGTCACGTCCGGCGGCTGCGCGCCGCGCACGTCGCCCTGCACCGCGAGTACTGGCTGGCGGTTGTAGCGCTTGAGCACGGGTTCCTCGTAGTCCACGCGCAGCTCGCCGAGCTGGGCGAGCGCCACCTTGCGCCCGTCGCCGGTCTTCAGTTCCAGCGTGGCGAGGTCGGCGCCGCCGGCCGCTTCGCGCAGGCCGCGGGCCCTGACCTCGACCGTGCGGATGTCCTCCCGGATCTCGGTGACCACGACGCCGTCGAGATGGAACTGCATCTGGTCGGCGACCTCGCGCGGGGTGAGCCCGATGAGGCGCAGGCGCTCGCGGTCCATGGCCAGGCGCCCGACCGGCACGCGCTCGTTCCAGTCGAGGTGCGCGTGCACGGCGTGCGGATTGGCGGCCATCACCTCGCGCACCTCGCCCGCGATGCGGCGCAGCTCGGTCAGGTCCGGGCCCAGCACGCGGAAGGCCACCGGCCACACCGACGGCGGTCCGTAGAACAGGCGGTGCACGCGCACTCGCGCCCCCGGGAATTCGCCGGCGGCGATGTGCTCCTCGAGCGCCGCCATGAGGGCGTCGCGCTCGCCGGTGCCATGGGTGACGACGATGATCTTGGCGAACGCCGGGTTGGGCATCTCCGGGTTCAGGCTCATGAAGAATCGCGGCGGCCCGGCGCCCACGTAGGCGGAGAGCGATTTCACCTCCGGTCGCGGCGCTATGAGCGCCTCCACGCGCCGGGTGACCGCGTCAGTGACGGCGATCGAGGTGCCCTGCGGCAGGAAGATGCTCACCAGTACCTCGGTGCGGTCGGAGCTGGGGAAGAACTGCTTCTCGACCGGGCCGGCCATGCCCGCGATCGCGACCGCGAGCGCGGCCACGGTCACGGCGACGGTGGTCTTGCGCCAGTGCACGCAGGCGCGCACCAGCCGCCGCAGTCGCCGGTAGCCGGCCGTGCGGTACATGCCCTCGCCGTGGGCGCCGTTGCGCGGCGCCCGCAGCAGCATCACGCCCAGGTAGGGCGTGAAGGTCACCGCCACGAACCACGACACCACGAGCGCGTACGCCAGCACCCAGAACATGTTGCCGGCATACTCGCCGACCGCGGACCTGGCGAAGCCGATCGGCACGAAGCCGGCCGCGGTGACCAGCGTGCCGAACAGCATCGGCGCCGCGGTGACGTTCCAGGCGTGGCCGGCGGCGCGGAAGCGGTCCCAGCCCTCCTCCATCTTCACGATCATCATCTCGATGGCGATGATGGCGTCGTCCACCAGCAGGCCGAGCGAGAGTATGAGGGCGCCGAGCGTGACCCGATCGAGGCTCATGCCCGAGAACTTCATCAGCAGGAAGGTCAGCCCGAGCGTGATCGGCACGGCGATGGCGACCACGATGCCGGCGCGCAGCCCGAGCGCGAGGAAGCTCACGAAGGTCACGACGGCGACGGCGACCAGGAACTTCAGCTGGAACAGGTTCACGGCCTTGGCGATCGCGTCGGCCTGGTTGGTCAGCTGCGCGAGGGTCATGCCCAGCGGCAGGCGCGCGGTTTCCGCGCGCAGGAACTCCGCGAGCCGTGCCCCGACCGCCAGGCCGTTCTCGCCGCGCTCCGTCACCAGGCCCAGGATCACCGCGTCCTGGCCGCCGGCGCGCACCAGGTAGGCGGGAGGCTCCTCGTAGCCGCGCCGCACGGTGGCGATGTCACCGAGGCGGAAGGTGCGCTCGCCGGCGCGCACCGGCACCGACCGCAGGTCGGCCAGGTCGGCCAGGTCGGCATCGAGCCGCAGGTACACCCGCGGCCCGCGGGTCTCGACCAGGCCCGCCGGGAGCAGGCGGTTGTGCGCGTCGATGGCGTCGAGGATCGCCTGGGGCGCGACGCCCAGGCTGGCGAGGCGCGCGGTATCGAAGTCGACGAAGATGCGTTCGGGCCGCTCGCCGATCACCACCGCCTTGCGCACGCCGGGGATGCGCCGCAGCCGGTCGCGGATGCGCTCGGCCTCGCGCACCACCAGCCGCGGCGGCAGCTCCGGCGCCGACAGCGACAGCAGGCTGAAGTAGACGTCGGAGAAGTCCTCGTTGATGAACGGCCCGATGACCCCGCGCGGCAGCTGCGGCGCTTCGTCCTGCATGCGCCGGCGCACCTCGTAGAAGTGCCACGGGACGTCCTCGCCGGGCGTGTAGTCGTGGAACTCGATCTGCAGGTCCACGCGGCCGGGCCGGGCGGTGGTCTCGATGCGGTACAGGAGGTCGACTTCCTGCGCCCGCTTCTCGAGCCGGTCGGCGACCTGCTCCTGCATCTGCTGCGCGGTGGCGCCGGGCCACAGCGCCGTCACCACCATCACGCGCACGATGAAGGCCGGGTCCTCGGCCCGGCCCAGGGACAGGAAGGCGAATACCCCGAGGGCGGACGCGAGCAGGATGAAGAACAGCGTCACCGAGCGCTCGCGCACGGCGAGCGCCGACAGGTTGGGGAAGTTCACCGCCGTTCGTCCCGGACGGCCTGGCCGGGCTGGAGCAGGTGGGTGCCGAGCGCGATGATGGACGCGCCGGGGGGCAGGTCGGCCGCGATGCGCGCGAACTCGTCGCCGATCTGCAGCACGCGCACCGGGCGCGGCGTGGCGCGGCCGTTCTCGACGATCCAGACCGCGGGCCCGGCACCGCGTTCGTCGACCGCGCCGACCGGCACCCACAGGCCCGCCTCGCCGGCGGCCTCGAACGTCACCCGCACGACCGAGCCGAGCGCGAGCGTGATCGGCCCGGTCACGCGGTAGCGCGCGCGCCAGGTGCGGCTGGCGGGGTCCGCCGCGCCGGCGATCTCGCGCAGCTCCACCGCCACGACGTCGTCGCCGATCGCCACCCGGCCGACGGGCGGCGGTCGCCGGCTCATCGCCTCGGGCAGGGAGACCTCCACCTCGACATCGCCCTGCGCGGCGAGCACCGCGACCGGCTGGCCGACGCCGACCACCTGGCCCGGCTCGCCGGTGACGTCGATCAGCACCCCGGCGGCGGGCGCCAGCAGTTCGCCGTAGGCGAGACTGTTGCTGGCCAGGCCCAGGGCGGCCTGCGCGGCCGCCAGCCGCTCCAGCGCGGCATCGGCCTCGGCCGCCGCGTTGTCGGCGGCCTGTTCACCGACGTAACCCGCGGCGCGCAGGTCGGCGAGGCGCTTGCGATCGGCCACCGCGTTGTCGGACTCGACACGGGCGGCGCGCACCTGCGCCTCGGCGACGTTGACCTGCTGGCGGATGTCGCGGGGATCGAGCCGGAACAGCGGCGCGTCGGCCGTGACGGCCTGCCCGGCGTCGACCAGCCGCTCGGCAATCCGGCCCGCGACCTGGAACGACAGCGGGATCTCGGAGCGCGCGCGGACGACCCCGGAGAGGCTCGCGCCCTGCGCCATGGCGGGCTGCGCCACGGTGGTCCGCACGCGCGGCGCCGGCTCGGGCGGCGGCACGGCGTCGGCGTCGGGCGCGCGGCAGCCCGGCAGGACGAGGACGCACAGGAGGGCGGTCGACAGGCGCATCGTGAGGCCGGTATGACTGGTGGCGATAGCAGGCAGCCTATATTCTAGACGATACCGTTCATTAATTGCGCGCTGCGGAATAGATGCCCGACGACGACCCGCCTCGCGGCCCCGGCCGCCCCCCCGATCCCGCCAAGCAGGTGGCGGTGCTCGCGGCGGCCCGGCGGCTGTTCTTCACCCGCGGGCCCTACGGCCTGACGATGGAGGGGGTCGCCCGGGAGGCCGGGGTCTCCAAGGCGACCGTCTATGCCCGCTATGCGAACCGGGAAGCGCTGATCGAGGCGGTCGTGATGGACCAGCAGGAGCGGCTGACGGGCGCCATCGCGGCCCCTCCCGCCGATGCGGGCAGCATGCGTGCCAGCCTGCTGGCCTTCGCCGAGGAACTGCTGGCGTTCATGGTTCACGAGGACCTGCTCGCCCTGCAGCGCCTGCTGGCCACGCACGGGCCGCGTCACACGGACCTGGGTCGCATCGTCTATGCGCGGGGCCCGCGCGCCACCTCCGAGCGGCTGGCCCGCTGGCTCGACGCCATGGCCGCGCGGGGCGTGCTGCGGCCGGGCGACAGCCTGCGCGCCGCCGACGAGTTCGTGGGCATGCTGCAGGGAGACCTGGTCACGGGCCTGCTGTTCTGCGGCCGGGATCCGCCCGGTGCGGACGAAATCCGCGCGCGCGCCGGGCACGCCGTCGACAGCTTCCTGCGCGCCTGGC
>CAYOJP010000156.1:0-8695 GCA_964404305.1 uncultured Gammaproteobacteria bacterium | reverse complement strand
CCACGCGCGTCGCATGCCTGCACGGTGTATCGGCCCGGCGCGGCCGTGCTTGAACTGCCGGATCGCCGGCGGGCAGGCGAACCCGTGGCCCGAGGCGTTACCCGCGTGCCGCCGGGCAAGTGCCGCCCGCGATCGGGCCGGCGTCCGTCGCCACGCAGTCGAAGGCGTCAGTGTCGGAATCGTCGGTCCTGACCCCGGCGGAGACCGGCGCCGCGATGTTCGCGACGACGACCAACTCGCCGAGGGTCGGGCAAGCGCCGTCAATGCATGGGTGCATTTTAATGTATCTATATGATTAATATAACTTGTTCAGTGCATCAATATTGAGTGCGCCAGGGCGGTGCATACCACGCTGCCCGGTCAGTCGCGAGCTCGGGATTCCCCTCGATTGCGACGAACGAAGGCACTGCACCAGAATCGCGGGTATGCGCGCCTGGGAGCTGCAGGCCTTCGGCCTCGATCACCTGCTGCTCGTCGAGCGGCCCGAGCCCGTGCCGGGCCCGGGACAAGTGGCGGTCCGCGTGCGCGCCGCGGCGCTGAACTCCCGCGACCTGCAGGTGATCGTCGACAAGTACGATCCGCAGCAGCGCTTGCCGATCGTGCCGGTCTCGGACGGTGTCGGCGAGGTGATTGCCGTCGGCGCCGGCGTCACGCGCGTTGCAGCGGGGGACCGGGTGATTGGCGCGTTCGCGCAGAAGTGGATCGCGGGCGAGCGCACTCCGGAGCGCTGGGCCTCGCATCTCGGCGGCCACCGCGACGGCATGCTGCAGGAGATCGTCCTGCTCGACGGGGATGGCGCCGTGCGCGTGCCGCCGCACCTGACCGATCTCCAGGCCGCGGCGGCGGGTGCGGCCTGGGCAACCGCCTGGCAGGCATTGTTCGGGCAGGGCGCGCTGCGCCCGGGGCAGACGCTCCTCGTGCAGGGCACGGGAGGCATCGCGATCGCGGCCCTGCAACTCGGCACCGCGGCCGGCGCGCGCGTCATCGTGACTTCGGGCTCGGACGCGAAGCTAGCCCGAGCCCTCGCACTCGGCGCAGTGGCCGCCATCAACTACCGCGCACGCCCCGACTGGGACGCGGCCGTGCTGGAGGTGACCGGCGGCGAGGGCGTGGACCACGTCGTCGAAAACATCGGCGATCTGCAGCGCAGCGTCGGCTGCCTGAAGGTCGGCGGGCTCATCAGCCTGGTCGGCTACCTCGCGCAGCTCGACCTGGTCCTCGACCAGGCGCCCCCGGACTATCGCTACGACGTCGCGGTGTTGCCAATCCTCCTGCGCAACGCGCGCCTGCAGGGACTGTCGGTCGGGCCGCGCGAAAGCTACGACGCGATGATGCGGGCCATCGAGGCGAACCGGATCGCCCCGGTCGTCGACGAACGGGTGTTCCCGTTCGTGGCGGCGAAGGACGCCCTGCGTTACCTCGGCAGCGGCGCGCATTTCGGCAAGGTCTGCATCACGGTGCCCTGAGGTGGCCCCCCCGGGGGGGGCACCAGGGCCCGCCGTCGACAGCGCGGAGTCGCGCGGGGAGTTCAGCTCGGGTGGGATCGGCGCGCGGAAGGCGTCGGGGCGGCCACCCCGGGGCGCCCCCTCCCCGCGCCCCCGAGGACGGGATCGCTCCCCCTGCCCCCCTCCCGCAACAACGCACTCGCGTGTCGCTACCCGAGTGCGAGACACTGGCGCCCGACGCCGGACGGCCTGCGAGACAGCTTGCATTCAGCTAGCCCGGCAGATACTCGGCTCGCCCTACCCATCCCACTTCAAGGAGTTCGTACGATGAAAGTTTCCAAGTCCCTGCTGGCCGCTGCTCTCGCCGCCACCACCGTGTCGTTCGCCGCCGTCGCCGAAGAAGGCGTGGCGCGGGTCGGTGAGGGCGTCGTGGATGCTGTCTCCGCCCCGGCCAACATCCCGCAACAGATGGCCAAGGACATCGAGGAGACCGATCCGGTCACCGGCACCGTGACCGGCGCCGTCAAGGGCGGCGCCAGTGCCGCCGGCCAGGTGGTCGAGGGTGCAGCCAAGGTCGGCGTCGGCGCCGTCGAGGCCATTACCGCCCCGCTCACCGGCGGCAACTAAGGGTTCATTCCGGAATTGCCGGCCGCGCAGACGCCCGACCGGTCAGTGAACGCCGGGGTACCCGACCAGGGTACCCCGGCGTTTCAGTTCGTGCCGCCGCCAAACTCCGGGTCGTCGATGGCCCGCTCCCCGATCCCCGCCCCGAACGAGTTCAGTTCTCGTCCACCCAGTCCACGGCGTGGACCGCGAGGTAACTCCTGACGGCGACCCCGATGGTCGGGAAGAAGGCCTCCTCGCCCAGCCGCCCGAACAGGCCGAAGCGCTTCAGTTTGTCCTTCACGGGGTCCTTCATTTCCGCGAAGCACAGTTCGATGCCCGCCGCGTGCAGGCGCGCGTCCAGTTCGGCCAGGACGTCGGCCGAGGTGACGTCGACGCTGGTCACCGGTTCCGCCGCCACGACCAGCCAGCGCACGGGGGTCGGCGAGGTTGCGACCGCATCCAGGACGCGCTCCTGGAACCACTCGGCGTTGGCGAAGAACAGGGGCGCATCCCAGCGGAACAGTACCAGGCCGGGGATCAGGCGGGCGTCCGGATAGCGGGTGATGTCGTGGTACCCCTTGACGCCCGGGGCGCGGCCCAGCACCGCGGAGTACGGGCGCCAGCCATCCCAGAGGAACTCGATGACGGCGGCTACGATGGCCAGGCCGATGCCCGGGATCGCGCCGAGCACGACCACCCCGACGCAGCAACCGATGGACAGCCAGCACTCCCAGCGCTGGATGCGATAGATGCGCCGCAGGTCGGCGAATTCGAACAGGCCGATGGCCGAGGCGATCACGACCGCGGCCAGGGCGCTGCCCGGCAGGTGCCGCAGCAGGTCCGGCGCCACCAGCAGCAGCAGCGCGACGGCGCTCGCGCCGACGACCCCCGTCAGCTGGGTCTTCGCGCCCGCGGCCTCGGCGACGGGCGTGCGCGACGAGCTGCTGCTGATCGGAAAACCCTGGAACAGGCCGGCCGCCAGGTTGGCCGCGCCGAGCCCGACCATCTCCTGGTTGGGATCGACGTAAGCGCCGGTCCGTGCCGCGTAGGTGCGCGAGAGAACGCTGGTGTCGGCGAAGGACACGAGCGCGACGGCGAGACCGCCGACCAGCACGGGGACGATGTCGTCGTAGGTGATCCACGGGATCGTGAACCCGGGCAGGCCCTGCGGTATCGAGCCGAGGACGGCCACGTCGGCCCGCGCCGCCAGGTCCAGCGCGGCCACGACGATGGTCGCCCCGGCCACGGCGATCAGGATCCCCGGCACGCGCTTGCTGCCCTTGAGGAGCAGGATCACGGCCAGCGTGCCCGCGCCGACCGCGAACGCGGTCCAGTTGGTCCTGCCGTCCAGCACCCCCTCGGCGATCGCCCACAACTTCCGCACCGGGTTCTCGTCGCCCGCCGGGAAGCCGAGCAGCTTGGGCAACTGGCTGATCAACACCGTCAGCGCGATCCCGTTCATGTACCCGTAGCGGATCGGCTTGGACAGCAGCTCGGTGACGAAGCCGAGGCGCGCGATACCCGCCACGACGCACACGGTCCCCGAGACGAGCGCCATCATGCCGGCGAGCGCGACCGCGCGGGCAGGATCGCCGCCGGACAGCGGCAGCACGACGGCGAGAATCACCGCTGCCAGCGACGAATCCGGCCCCAGCACGAGGATGCGGCTGGGCCCGAACAGCGCATACGCCAGCAGCGGCACGATCGTGGCGTAGAGGCCGTAGATTCCCGGCACCCCGGACGCTTCAGCGTAGGCGATGCCGACCGGCACCAGCATCGCCGTCAGCACCAGCCCGGCCGCGACGTCGTGACGCAGCCACGCTGCCTCGTACGTGCTCAGGGTCCGGAGCCCCGGCAGCCAGCGCCGCCAGCCGGCCTGGCCGGCGCCCTGCAAGGGACGAACGATGCGGCCCGGCCCCGGCGGTGGAATGGCGCTGCTCGAAGTGCTCATGGGGCCATCCGTGTGACGAAGGCAGGCATCACCTTAAGCGCAGGCAGCGGAAGTCGACAAGCGGAGCGTCGGCGCGATCCTGTCCGGGCCAGCCGCGTTCCAGCCGAGGTTGCGTGGCGGGAAAAGGCCCTGCGGCCGCGGTCAGCTCCCGGTCGGGGCGAGCGCCGCGCGGCGGTCCTCGATCGTCTGCAGCAGCGCGTCGTAGGGCTCGACGAACTTCACGATCCCCTCCTCCTCCAGTTGCCGCGCAACGCGATCGAGATCGATGCCGAGTCCGCGCAGGCGCGCCGGGACCGCGGCGGCCGCGGCGAGATCGTCCTCGATGCTGAGCGCCGGGGCACCGTGGTCGCGGCAGGCAGCGAGGGTCTGCGGGGGCATGGTGTTGACGGTGTCCGGCGCGATCAGCGGCTCGACGTACTTGAGGTCCGGGTAGGCCGGATCCTTGCTGCTGGTGCTGGCCCACAGCAGGCGTTGCGGCCGCGCCCCCCGCGCCTGCAGGCGCTGCCAGCGTTCCCGGCCGACCACTTCGCGCCAGGCCTGCCACGCGAGCTTCGCGCACGCGATCGCGGCCTGCCCGCGCAGCGCCCGCGCCTCGGCCGACCCTTGCGCGTCGAGCGCCGCGTCCACTCGCGTGTCGATGCGGCTGAGGAAGAAACTGGCCACCGAGGCGACGCCCGTGACCGGTTGCCGCGCCGCCAGCCGATCCTCCAGGCCTTCGATGCAGGCGAGCGCCACCTCGCGGTAGCGGGCGACCGAGAACAGCAGCGTGACGTTGACGTTGATGCCTTCGGCGATGAGGGCCCGCACCGCCGGCAGGCCCTCCCGGGTGCCGGGCACCTTGATCATCACGTTCGGCCGCGCGAGGGCGGCCCACAGTCCGCGCGCCTCGGCGATCGTGGCGGCGGTGTCGCGTGCGAGGTGCGGCGACACCTCCAGGCTCACGTAGCCGTCCGCGCCCCCGGTCGCCTCCCATACCGGCCGGAACAGGTCGGCTGCGCGACGGACGTCGTCCTGCGTCAGCGTCGCGTAGATGCGCGCCCGGTCCGCACCGCCCGCTGCCAGCGCCGCGATGGCACCGTCGTAGTCGTCCGAGCCGCCGATCGCCTGCGCGAAGATCGCCGGATTGGAGGTGACCCCCGCGAGGCCGTCGTCGGCGATCAGGCGGGCGAGTTCGCCGTCGTCCAGCATGCGCCGGCGGATGAAGTCGAGCCAGACGCTCTGTCCGAGCGCGGCGAGCTGCCTCAGGGGATTCACGCCCATGGCCCCCTCCGTCTCAGCGCACGCGCATCGACTCGACGTGCCAGATGTCGCGGGCGTACTCCGCGATCGCGCGATCCGACGAGAACCGGCCCATCCGTGCGACGTTCAGTATCGACATGCGCGTCCAGTGGCCGGCGTCGCGCCACGCCGCGGCCACGGAGGACTGCCGATCGACGTACGACCGGTAGTCTGCCAGGACCATGTACTCGTCGTGCCGCGTCAGGGAATCGACCAGCGGCCGGAACACGCCGGTGTCCCCGTGGGCGAAGAACCCGGAGGCGATCAGGTCGATCGCGTCGCGCAGCCGGGGATCGTCGCGGTACTGGTGCCACGGCTCGTAGCCCTCGGCCCGCACGCGCACGACCTCGTCGGCGGTCAGCCCGAACAGGAAGAAGTTCTCCGGCCCGACCGCCTCGCGGATCTCCACGTTGGCGCCGTCGAGGGTGCCGATGGTCAGCGCCCCGTTCATCGCGAACTTCATGTTGCCGGTGCCGGAGGCCTCCTTGCCGGCGAGGGAGATCTGCTCGGACAGGTCGGCCCCCGGGTAGACGTGCATGCTGTTCTTGACGTTGAAGTCGGGCACGAACACCACCCGCAGCCGCCCGCGCACGGCGGGATCTGCATTCACCACCTCGGCCACGGCGTGCACCAGGCGGATGATCAGCTTGGCCATGAAGTAGCCCGGCGCCGCCTTGCCGCCGAAGATCACGGTGCGCGGCGTGCCTTCTATGTTCGGCGCGTCCTTCAGCCGCTGGTACAGGCTGACCACGTGCAGGATGTTCAGGTGCTGGCGCTTGTACTCATGGATGCGCTTCACCTGCACGTCGAACAGCGACTGGGGGTCGATATCCAGGCCCGTGCGGTCGCGCACGTGGCGCGCGAGCCGGGCCTTGGCGGCGCGCTTGGCCGCCACCCAGCGGCCGCGGAAACCGGCGTCGTCGGCCAGCGGCTCCAGGGCCCGCAGCTGATCGAGATCGCGCAGCCAGCCCTCGCCCACCGCCTCGTCGAGGAGTCGCGCGAGGCCGGGGTTGGCCAGGCGCACGAACCGGCGCGGCGTCACGCCGTTGGTCTTGTTGCTGAACCGCTCCGGCCACAGGGCGTGGAAGTCGGCGAGCACCTCGCGGGCGAGCAGCTCGGTGTGCAGCCGGGCGACGCCGTTCACCGCGAAACTCCCGGCACAGGCGAGGTTGGCCATGCGTACGTACCGCGGCCCGTCCTCGTCGATGATGGACAGCCGGCGCAGGCGCCCTTCGTCGCCCGGGCAGCGGACCCGCACCTCGTCGAGGAAGCGGCGGTTGATCTCGGAGATGATCTCCAGGTGCCGGGGCAGGACGCTGCCGAAAAGATCGATCCGCCACTTCTCGAGCGCCTCCGGCAGCAGCGTGTGGTTGGTGTAGGCGAACACGCGGGTGGTGAGCGCCCAGGCCGCGCCCCAGTCCATGTCGTGCTCGTCGATCAGCAGCCGCATCAGCTCGGCGATCGCGACCGCAGGGTGGGTGTCGTTCAGCTGCACGACGTACTTGTCGGCAAAGCCGGCGAGGTCGAGCCCGCTCTGCCCGTAGATGCGGATCATGTCCTGCAGCGCGCAGGAGACGAAGAAGTACTGCTGCTCGAGCCGCAGCCGCTTGCCGGCGACGGGTTCGTCGTTCGGGTACAGCACCTTGGTCAGGTTCTGCGCCTCGACCTGCGTCTCGACCGCTCCGTAGTAGTCCCCGTAGTTGAAGGCCTGGAAGTCGAACGCCTCCAGGGCCTCCGAACTGAACAGCCGCAGCAGGTTGGCATTGTCGGCGCCATAGCCGAGGATCGGCGTGTCGTAGGCCACGCCCTTCACCACGCGCTCCGGCACCCAGCGCACGCGGTAGCGCCCCGCGGCGTCCGTCCATGCCTCGGTGCGCCCGCCGAGCTTCACGTGGAAGGTGATCTCCGGGCGCGCGATCTCCCACGGGTTGCCGGCCCGCAGCCAGCGGTCGGCGAGCTCGACCTGGCAGCCGTCGCGGATCACCTGGTCGAAGATGCCGAACTCGTAGCGGATCCCGTAGCCGATGGTCGGGATGCTGAGTGTCGCCAGCGAGTCCATGTAGCAGGCCGCGAGCCGGCCGAGGCCGCCGTTGCCGAGGCCCGGCTCCTCCTCCTGCACCATGAGCTCGTCGAGGTCGATGTCGAGGCTCGCGAGCGCCGCGCGCACGTTGTCCTCGATGCCGA
This sequence comes from uncultured Gammaproteobacteria bacterium, assembly GCA_964404305.1. Classification (GTDB taxonomy): domain Bacteria; phylum Pseudomonadota; class Gammaproteobacteria; order JADZEE01; family JADZEE01; genus CAYOJP01. Next base: position 1,231 of record CAYOJP010000156.1, on the reverse strand, counting down.
GGTTGAGCAGGTTGTTGGCGAGGTGCGGCCCGAGCAGGAACTCGGCGGACAGGTAACAGACGGTGCGACTGCGCGAGTTCTTGTAGGTCTGGGCGGTGCGGACCCAGCGATCGAGCAGGCGGTCGCGCACCGTGTAGGCGAGCGCGAGGTAGTAGTCGTGGCGGCTGGCGACGTCGCGGAAACGGGCCTGGATGTAGAACAGGTTGTCGAGGAAGGCGCGCGCGAGCGTGACGACGCCAGTGCCCGTGCGTACCGCCTCGCCACTGCTGCCGTCGGTGGCCGGCCCGGGCTCGGCGCTCATCCCGGCCAGATCCAGTCGCGGATCGCGGGCATGTCCTCGCCATGCACGCGGATGTACTCGCGATGCTCGACCAGTGCGTCGCGCATCGCCTGCTTCACGTGCGCGGCGTGATAACCGAGCCGGGGCACGCGGTCAATCACGTCCATCACGAGGTGGAAGCGATCGAGATCGTTCATCACCACCATGTCGAACGGCGTGGTCGTCGTCCCCTCCTCCTTGTAGCCGCGCACGTGCAGGTTGCCGTGATTGGTGCGGCGGTAGGTGAGGCGGTGGATGAGCCAGGGATAGCCATGGTAGGCGAACACGATCGGCCGGTCGGTCGTGAACAGTCCGTCGAAGTCGCGGTCCGAGAGGCCGTGCGGATGCTCTTCCTGCGGCTGCAGCGTCATCAGGTCGACGACGTTCACCACCCGCAGCTTCAGGTCCGGCAGGTGGGTGCGCATCAGCGCCACGGCGGCAAGCGTCTCGAGCGTCGGGATGTCGCCGGCGCAGGCCATGACCACGTCGGGCTCTCCGTCCTGGTCGTTGGAGGCCCAGTCCCAGATGCCGATGCCGGTGGAGCAGTGTTTCACCGCGGCGTCCATGTCGAGGTACTGCAGCGCCGGCTGCTTGCCCGCCACGATCACGTTGACGAGGTTGCGCGAGCGCAGGCACCAGTCGGTCACGTACAGCAGCGTGTTGGCGTCCGGCGGCAGGAACACGCGGATGACATCCGCCTTCTTGTTGACCACGTGATCGATGAATCCGGGATCCTGGTGCGAGAACCCGTTGTGGTCCTGGCGCCAGACATGGGAGGTCAACAGATAGTTCAGCGAAGCGATGGGCCTCCGCCAAAGTATGCCTTCCCGTGTCACCTTGAGCCACTTGGCGTGCTGATTGAACATCGAATCCACCACATGCACGAAGGCCTCATACGTAGAGAAGAACCCG
>CAYOJP010000155.1:0-8810 GCA_964404305.1 uncultured Gammaproteobacteria bacterium | reverse complement strand
AGCGCCAGGCGCAGGTCGAGCGGGAAGCGCAGGCCCGGGAGCGCGACTCCGAACGCCGGCAGGCCGAGGCGGCGGCGCGCGAGCGCGAGGAGGCCCGGCAGCGGGCCGCGGCGGAGGCGGAGGCGCGGCTGGCCGTCGAGCGCGAGCAGCTGGCGGCGGAGGCCGGCCGCGCGGCGGCGGCGCTCCAGGAGGCCGAGCGCCTGCGCGCGGAGGTGGAGGCCGCCAAGCGCGCGGCCGACGCCGAGGTCGAGCGGCGGCGGACCGAGGAGGAGGCGCGCATCCAGGCGCTGCAGGCCGAGTCGGCGCGGCGCCTGCGCGAGGAGCAGGCCAGGGTCGAGGCCCTGTACCGCTGGCGCGAGGAGGAAATCGCGCAGTTGCAGCGGATGAAGGCCGAGGCCGAGATCCAGCTCGCGGAGCAGCGCGCGCAGCTGGAGGCCGCGACGAAGGAGGCCACGCGGCGCCTGGGCGAGGCGAGGCGCATCGAGCGCGAGGTCGAGCAGACCCGGCTCGCGGCAGCGGCCGAGACCGAGGCGCGTGCGCGCCGGCAGTCCGAGATCGAGGGGCGCCTGAAGACCGAGGTGAAGACGCGCGTGGACGCCGAGCGGCGGCGCCTGGAGGCCGAGCTCGCGCGCAACGCCGAGCAGCTCGCCATTGCGCAGCGGGAGAAGGCCGCCGCCGAGGCCGCGCGCCGCGCCGCCGCCGACGAGGCCGAGCAGGTCATCGCCGAGTTCAAGGCGGCGCAGGAACGGATGCGCGCGACCGAGGAATCCCAGCTCGCCGCCGAGCGCGGGAGGCTGGAGGCGGAGGCTGCCGAGCTGCGCATGCAGCTCGAGGGCGCGCGGCGCGCCCGCGAGGAGGCCGAGGCCGCGCACGCCCAGGCGGCGGCGAGTCTGGAGGCGCAGCGACAGGTCGAGATCGCCGCCGGCACCTCGCCCGCGCAGGCGCGCGAGCACTACGCGCAGGGCATGCAGGTGCTCGAGGCGGAGGCGTCCTTCGCCGCCGCCGAGGTGCGCGCACTCGAGGCCGCGCAGGCCGCGGTGCAGGTCGAGGTCCAGCGCAATCGCAGCGCGGCCGACGAGCTGCAGGGCCGCCTGCAGCGCGAGCTGAACGAGTGGCTGCACGAGCAGGACGAGTTCGAGAACTCGCAGCTGCAGCGGCAGGTGCTCGCCGACCAGCGCGAGTTCATGGAGCGCATCAAGCGGCGGGCGGTGGAAGCGCGCGAACTCGCCAAGGCGCACAACCAGAGCCTGCTCGACGACATCGCCGAACGGCTGCGCAAGCCCGGCGAGGAGTAAGTACCCGCGCCGCGACTTCAGCGCGCGACGGAGAAGGAGAACGCGCCGCGGATCTCGCCGACGCGATACCCGCGGGCGGTGTCCCGCGGATAGGCGGCCGCGATGGCTGCCTCGACGTCCGGCGCCAGGGCCTCGCCGTGACACGCCAGGCACAGCGGCTGCGTCGGGATCGCCTTCATGTAGCGGACGCGCGAGCCTCCCGGCGCAGCGACGGTCTCGATGCGCTCGAGCGTGGCCGGATCGGTTCCGGCGGCGCGCTCGCGCTCGAACTCCTCCAGCACGACGCGTTCCCAGGCGTCCGGGCGGTTGGCGGGGTTGCGCGCCTTCAAGCTGCGGCGACCCAGCGTCCAGCCCGATTCCGCCGCGAGCGCCGCGGCTATCCCGGCGGCTTCGTGCGAGCACACCGTCACCGCGTGCGCCGGGCCGCCTGCGGCGATCGCGGTCTCGAGCCGCGTGCGCAGCGTCGCGCCGAACCGCTGCGCCAGTTCGCGGCCGCCTGCCGCGTCCGGTGCCGCATCCGCCGCGCAGGCGAGCACGAGGGCGGCCAGCAGGGCGGCGATCGGTCGGTGGCGTCGCATGACGTGCAGCCTCGCAGGCGGCGCTTCCCCGGGCAAGGGTCGAGCGCCGCTGCCTGCGCTCAATGCAGGCGCTCGATGCGGGCGGTGACCTCGGGCAGGAGCACCGGGCCTTCGGGCAGGTCGACGCGCACGTATTCGAGCCGCTCGCCCAGGCACGCCGCCACGCCCGCCCGCCGGTCGTTGCCGCGGGCGCTCACTTCGAACCGGTACACGCGCCGCAGCCGCAGCCGGCCGTCGCGGTCGCGACCCGCACCCAGGCGCACGACGCTGACGGTCTCATCGAGCAGTTGCACGCCGACGTCGTCGCAGGCGCGCCGGGCCGCGGCGAGCACCCGCTCGCGGGCAGCCAGCGCGCCGAGTACCCACCAGCCGCCGAGGCCGAACGCGACGAGCAGCGCGAGCCCGCCCATGCCTCAGATCCAGGCCGGCGCCGGCTCGTCGAGCGCGGCGAGCTGTTCGCGCAGCGCGAGCACGTGGTCGCCCCAGTAGCGCGGCGTGCCGAACCAGGGGAAGGCGAGGGCGAAGGCCGGATCCTCGCGGCGGCGCGCGAGCCAGGCGGCGTAGTGGAGCATGCGCAGCGCCCGCAGCGGCTCGATGAGCGCCAGCTCCGAGGGGTCGAAGTCGCGGAATATCGTGTAGCCCCGCAGCAGCGCAGTGAGACCGGCCTCCATGTACGCGCGGTCGCCGGACAGGAACAGCCACAGGTCCTGCATCGCCGGCCCGTTGCCCGAATCGTCGAAGTCCACGAGCCGGATGACGCCCTCGCGGGCGAGCAGGTTGCCGCCGTGGCAGTCGCCGTGCAGGCGCAGCCGCGCGTGCGGCGCGACCGCGGCCCAGGTGTCGCGCACGCGCTCGACGAGCGCGCCGGCCACGGCGGCGTAGGCGGCGCGCACGTCCGCGGGGACGAGCTCGCCCTGCGCGAGGTAGCGCACCGGCTCCTCGCCGAGGCGGACCGGGTCGATCGCGGGCCGGTGCCGGTACGGGCGCAGCGCGCCGATCGCGTGCAGGCGCCCGACGAGCCGCCCGAGCTCCTCGAGCTGGGCGAGGTCGTCCAGGTCGGGGGCGCGGCCGCCGACGCGCGGATACAGGGCATAGCGGTACTCGGCGTGCCGGTGCAGCGTGCGGCCCTGCGCGTCCTGGATCGGCGCGACCACCGGCAGCTCGGCCGCCGCCAGCTCGAGCGTGTAGTCGTGCTCCTCGAGGATGGCCGCGTCGTCCCAGCGCCCGGGCCGGTAGAACTTGGCGACGACCGGGGGCGCATCCTCGAGGCCGATCTGGTAGACGCGGTTCTCGTAGCTTGCCAGCGCCAGCAGGTGGCCGCTCGGCCGCAGGCCCAGGGCCTCGACGGCATCGAGAATCGCATCGGGGTCGAGCGCGTAGAAGCTCGCGCTCGCGACATCCGCTGCCGGCCCGGCCGCGACCACTACTGCGCGCGCTCGGCGCTGAAGGAGGTGACGACCCCGTCCTCGGCCCGGAAACTCACCGCGATCGGATTGCAGCACACCTCGCAGTCCTCGACGTAATCGTCGCCGCCGGCGGACGTGTCGAGGAGCATGCTGATCGCTTCCCAGCACCACGGGCACTGATATCCGTGTTCGACTAGCATGGCGCCATGCTAGCACCCTGCCCGTGGCCGGTCGCGACCGGTACCGCACGCGCACACCAACGTCCTCCCGGGGCGCCGCCGTGCCGATCGCGCTCGTGACTCTCGACCTGGACGGCACCTTGTGGGACTCGGTCCCGGCGCTCGATCGCGCCGAGCGCGCGGTCTACGAGTGGCTGGCGGCGGAACTGCCGGCCATCACCGCCCGCCGCGATCCGGCCGCCATCGTCGCGCACCGGCGCGCACTCATGGAGGCGCGGGCGGATCTGCGCCACGACTTCACGCGCCTGCGCCGCGTCGCGCTGTCGCAACTGGCGGTGGAGGCGGGCTATGCGCCCGACGCGGCCGAGCCTGCCATCGAGGTGTTCGTGGCCGAGCGCAGCCGCGTCGACATCTACCCGGACACGCTGCCCGCGCTGGAGCGGCTCGCGGCCCGCTACCGCATCGTGGCGCTGACCAACGGCAACGCCGACGTCGAGCGCGCCGGCGTGGGCCGCTACGTCGAGTTCACGGTGTCGCCCGCGGTGAGCGGGCGCGCCAAGCCCGATCCGGCCGTGTTCGATCCGATCGTGAAGCGTACCGGCGTGCCGCTGGCGCACATGGCGCACGTGGGTGACGAGCCGCTGCGCGACCATGCCGCGGCCCACGCCGCCGGGGTGCGCTCGGTCTGGATCAACCGCGCCGGCGCGCACTGGCCGGACCTCGCGCCGCCGCACGCCGAGATCGCCACGCTCGCCGAACTGGAAGCGGTCCTCGCGGCACTCGCCCTGGCCGGCTGACGGCGCCCGCTGGTCCGCGCGCGGCGCGGCGCGTTCGCCCGCGCGCATCGTCGCAATCGGGAAAATCAATTTCGCCGGCCGCGGCGGCGGGGCTATGCTCGGTCCCGGGTCGTGACGGGGTGCGGCCGCAGCCGATGGGCTACAATCGCGCCCCCGCCGGTCGCTGCCCGCACCGACCGCGCAATTCCAGGAGTGGACCAGGAGTCGACCATGGCAGACCGGCATTTCCGCTTGCTCATCCTCGGGTCCGGGCCGGCCGGCTACACGGCCGCGGTCTACGCGGCGCGCGCGGGCCTGTCCCCGGCGCTGGTGACCGGCATCGAGGTCGGCGGCCAGATGACGACCACGACCGAGGTGGACAACTGGCCCGGCGACGACCGGGGCGTCATGGGGCCCGAGCTGATGGAACGGATGCGGCGGCACGCCGAGCGCTTCGGCACCGAGCTCATCCACGATCACATCCACACCGCGGCGCTCGGCGAGCGCCCGGTGCGGCTGACGGGCGACGCGGGCGCCTACACCTGTGACGCCCTCGTCATCGCGACCGGCGCATCGGCGCAGTACCTGGGCCTGCCGTCCGAGGAGGCCTACAAGGGCCGCGGCGTGTCCGCCTGCGCGACCTGCGACGGTTTCTTCTACCGCGGCAAGCCGGTCGCGGTGATCGGCGGCGGCAACACCGCGGTCGAGGAGGCGCTGTACCTGACCAACATCGCCTCGCACGTCACGGTCGTCCATCGCCGCGACCGCTTCCGCGCGGAGAAGATCATGAGCGACCGGCTGCTCGCACGGGCCGCCGAGGGCAGGGTCAGCATCGCCTGGAACCACGTGCTGGACGAGGTGCTCGGCGACGCCGGCGGCGTCACCGGCATCCGCATCCGCAGCACCGAGTCGGCGGCCACGCGCGAGGTACCCGTGCACGGCACGTTCATCGCCATCGGCCACAAGCCGAACACCGGCATCTTCGCCGGCCAGCTCGACATGGACGGCGGCTACATCCGCGTACGCAGCGGCACCGCGGGCTTCGCGACCATGACCAGCGTGGACGGCGTGTTCGCCGCCGGAGACGTCGCCGATCCGGTATACCGGCAGGCGGTGACCTCGGCCGGCACCGGCTGCATGGCGGCGCTCGACGCGCAGCACTGGCTCGAGTCGCACGGAGCGGGCCCGTGAGCGTGCCCGCGACCGGCGTGGCCGGGCCCGGCTTCACCTGCGTGCGGTGCGCGACCGTGAAGTCGCTGAACGTGGAGTTCGCCGAGTACCTGCACCCGCGCACCGGAGCGCGGCACGTGCACCTCGCCGCCGAGGACTCCAACAACGCCTTCATGGTCGCCTTCCCGACCGTGCCGCGGGACTCCACCGGCGTCGCGCACATACTGGAGCACACCACGCTGTGCGGCAGCCGCCGCTACCCCGTGCGCGATCCGTTCTTCAACATGCTGCGCCGGTCGCTGAACACGTTCATGAACGCGTTCACCGGCGCGGACATGACCGCCTATCCGTTCGCGACGCAGAACCGGCGCGACTTCGACAACCTGCTGTCGGTGTATCTGGACGCCACCTTCTTTCCGCGACTGGATCCGCTCGACTTCGCCCAGGAGGGCCATCGCCTGGAGCTCGCCAGCGCCGACGATCCCGACGGGCCGGTGGTCTGGAAGGGCGTCGTCTACAACGAGATGAAGGGCGCGATGAGCTCGCCGACGGCGCAGCTCTGGCAGGCGCTCGCCGAACGGCTGTTCCCGACCACGACCTACCGCTACAACTCGGGCGGCGATCCGCGCGTCATCCCGTCGCTGACCTACGAGCAGTTGCGCGACTTCCACGCGCGGCACTACCACCCGTCGAACGCGGTGTTCTTCACCTACGGTGACTTCCCGGTGGAAGAGCACCAGGCGCGCATCGAGGAGTGGGCGCTGTCGCAGTTCGAGGCGCGGGCGATCGACCTCGCGATCCCGGACGAGCGCCGCCTCGAGCGGCCGGTGCGCGCCGAGCTGCCCTACGCGGTCGACCTGGCCGACGGCACGACCGAGCGCACTCACGTGGTGCTCGGCTGGCTGCTCGGGCGCAGCAACGACGTGCGCGAGATGATGGCGATGCGCCTGCTCGATGCCGTGCTGCTGCAGAACAGCGCCTCGCCGCTGCGCCAGGCGCTCGAGACGACGGCGCTGGGCAAGGCGCCCTCGGAGCTGTGCGGGCTCGACGACACGCCGCGCGAGGCGGTCTTCATGTGCGGACTGGAGGGCTCCGAGCCGGACCGTGCCGACGCGGTCGAATCGATGATCCTCGACGTGCTTGCGGGGGTGGCCCGCGATGGCGTGCCGCGCGCGGACGTCGAGGCCGCGCTGCATCAGATGGAGCTCTCCCAGCGGGAGATTTCCTCGCGCTACCCGTACGGGCTGCAGCTCATGAACCGCATGCTGCCCTCGGTCGTGCACGGGGGCGATCCGCTCCACGATCTCGACATCGACCCGGTGCTCGAGGACCTGCGCGCGGCGATTGCCGATCCGCGCTTCGTTGCCGATCTCGCCCGCCGGGCGCTGCTCGGGAACCCCCACCGCGTGCGCATCACGCTGCGCCCGGACACCGGGCTCGCGGCGCGCGAGCAGGCCGACGAGGAGGCGCGCCTCGCGGCGGTGGCCGCCGGCCTCGATCGCGAAGCGCGGATCGCGCTCGCCGGGCGGGCCCGGGCACTGCAGGCCCGCCAGCAGCAGGAGGACGATCCGGACCTGCTGCCGCGCCTGACCCTCGCCGACGTCCCGACCGACATCCGCGTGCCGGCCGGCACCGTCCGGGCCGGCCGCGGCGGTCCGGTCTGGACCTGGGCCGCCGGCACCAACGGCCTGGTGCACGCGCAGGTGGTCGTGCCGCTGCCCGCGCTCGCGCCGGAGGAACTGCCGTTGCTCGGCCTGTACTGGAGCGTGGTCACCGAGCTGGGCTGCGGCGCCGACGATTACCTCGCGATGCAGGCGCGCCAGACGCGCACCGGGCACTTCAGCGCCTCGTTGTCGCTGCGCGGTGCGATCGCCGACGCGACCCGTTGCGACGCGCGCTTCATCGTCGCCGGGGAGGGCCTGGCCCGCAATCGCGACGGGATCGTGGAGTTGCTGCACACGCTGTTCGACGACGTGCGCTTCGACGAGATCGAGCGACTGCGCGATCTCGTCGCCCAGTTGCGCGCCGACGCGGAGGAGGCGGTGGCGATGCGCGGGCACACGCTTGCGGCGCTCGCCAGCGCACGCGGCATCGGGCCGGTGGCGGCGATGTTCCACTGCTGGAACGGACTGGCCGCGGTGCAGATGCTGCGCCGGCTCGATCGCGAGCTCGAGGACGATGCCGCCGCGCAGGCGCTGGGCGCGAGCCTGGCGGGGATCCACTCGCGGCTGCGCGCGGCGCCCCGCGAGCACGTCGTCGTGGGCGAGCGCGACCAGCTCGACCCGGTCGCGGCGGCGATCGACGCGCGCTGGGAGGCGGCCGGCGCCGCGGGCGCGCCGTTCGTCGCGTCCCATGTGCCGGCACGGATCGCGGAAGCCTGGACGGCGAACACGCAGGTGAACTTCTGCGCCCGCGCGTACCCGGCCGTCGCCGCCGCGCACCCGGACGCCGCCGCGTGCTACGTGCTGAGCCACCTGCTGCGCGACGGCTTCCTGCATCGCGCCATCCGCGAGCAGGGCGGCGCCTACGGTGGCGGGGCGAGCTACGACGCCGATTCCGGCAGCTTCCGCTTCTATTCGTATCGCGATCCGCGGCTCGCCGGCACGCTCGCCGATTTCGAGCGTTCGCTCGAGTGGGTGCAGGAAGCGCAGCCCGCGCGCCGCATCGAGGAGGCGGTGCTCTCCGCGATCAAGGACATCGATCAGCCCTCCTCGCCGGCGGGCGAGTGCCTGCGCGCGTTCTTCGACGCGCGCAGTGGCCGGACGCCGGAGTTCCGCCGCGAGTTCCGCGCGCGGGTGCTGGCGGCCACGGCGGGCGATCTGCAGCGCGTGGCGGCGACGTACCTGCGCCCGGAGCAGGCGTCCACCGTCGTCATCGGCGGACGCGAGACGCTCGCCGGGGCGGGCGACCTGGGCCTGGAGCCGTGCACGCTCTGAATGGCGGAACGGAATCACGCTGCGCCTGACGTCGGGAAACGACTGCAGGCGCCGGTGCCGGTCCCGGGGACCGACATTTCATATCTGCCAGGTAGCCGGTCGCGCCGACGCGCCGGTATGCTCGCGCCAGCGGGTACCGTTGAGGGAGTCGCGATGCAGATCGAATTCGCCGCCGGTGAGGGCGGCTACGGCGAGGCGCGCGAGTTGCGGGCGCTGGTGCGGTTCGTCGCCGACAACGCCGTGAGCGGCAGCCACGACCGGCAGCTGCTCGACCGCCTCGAACTGCTCGCCGAGTCGCACATGGCACGGCCGGAATTCGCCGCCTTGCGCGACGCCGAGCCCCCGCCCGCGGAGGACCGCCGGCCGCTCGCGCGGCTGGGCGCCCTGTGGCGCTCGCTCGTCGGACCGAGCCGGCACGAGCTGGCGCTGGCGGCGCAGCGCGGCGACGCCCTCGCGCGGGCTGCCCGCGC
>CAYOJP010000154.1:0-8833 GCA_964404305.1 uncultured Gammaproteobacteria bacterium | reverse complement strand
GTGGCCGGGTGCGGGTCGATACCGCTATTCGGACGCTCGTGCATGAGACGGGATGGAAGGGACACTGAATGGCTGGAAGTCGAACACTTGTGACCGGCGCGGGCGGCTTCATCGGCAGCCACCTCGTCGAGCGGCTGGTCCGGGACGGGCATGCCGTCCGGGCCCTAGTGCACTACAACTCCCGCAACGACTGGGCCCTGCTTGAACTGCTGCCGCCCGACGTCAGGGCCGCCATCGAGGTCGTTACCGGCGACGTCCAGGACCCGTTCGGCGTGGACCGGGCCGTGGAAGGCTGCGAGGTGGTTTACCACCTCGCCTCGCTCATCGCGATCCCGTACTCGTACGTGGCGCCGCAGACCTACGTGGCGACCAACATCGCCGGGGCGGTCAACGTGATGCAGGCGGCCCTGCGTCACGGCGTGCGACGGGTGGTGCATACCTCCACGAGCGAATGCTACGGCACCGCCCAGTACGTCCCCATCGACGAGAAGCACCCGTTGCAGGGCCAGTCGCCTTACTCGGCCAGCAAGATCGGCGCCGACATGATTGCCGAGAGCTACTACCGCTCCTTCGGCCTGCCGGTCGCCATCATCCGGCCGTTCAACACCTACGGGCCCCGGCAGTCCGCGCGCGCCGTCATTCCGACGATCATTTCCCAGGCGCTGGCAGGCTCGTCCGTGCGGCTCGGAGCGCTGACGCCGACGCGCGACCTGAACTTCGTCGACGATACCGTGCAGGGGTTCATGCGGGTGGCCGCGACCGACGCGGCGGTCGGGCAGGTGACGAACGTCGGTTCCGGCCGGGAGATCAGCATCGGCGATCTCGCGCGCCTGATCCTCGACCTCCTGGGCAGCGACGTCGCCATCGAATGCGACGAGCAGCGGTTGCGACCGGAAAAGAGCGAGGTCGAACGACTGCTGTGCGACAACTCGAAGGCGCGGCGGCTGCTCGGCTGGGAGCCCGGTGTCACGCTCGAGGAAGGTCTGCAACGGACGATTGCCTGGCTGCGCGACAACCAGCACCGCTACAAGGCGGGGATCTACAACGTCTGAGGGACGTGCGGCCCGGGCGTTGCCATGCGTGGAACGCATCGGTGCGCTGTCGAGGACGGCACGGCGGGGTCGGCGAAGACTGCCTGAAAAGAGGGACACATGCGGGCGATAATTCTGTCGGGCGGAAAGGGAACGCGGCTGGCACCGTACACGACGGTGCTGCCGAAGCCGCTGATGCCGATCGGCGACATGCCGATCCTGGAGGTCGTGCTGCGGCAGTTGCGGCGGCACGGGGTCACGCGCGTGACGATGGCGGTGGGCTACCTCGCCGAGCTGCTCCAGGCGTTTTTCGGCGACGGCCACCGGATGGGACTGCCAATCGATTACTCGAGGGAGGAGCAGCCGCTGGGAACGGTGGGGCCGCTGACGCTCATCGACGGTCTCGACGACACCTTCCTGATGATGAACGGCGACATCCTGACGGATCTCGATTTCGGGGCGCTGGTGGCGCACCACCGACGCAGCGGTGCGGTGGCGACGATTGCAAGCTACGTCCGCGAGGTGAAGATCGATTTCGGCGTCATCGAGGTCGGCAAGGACGGGCTGCTCACCGACTACGTCGAGAAGCCGCAGTTCGAGTATCGCGTGAGCATGGGGATCTACGTCTTCGAACCGGAGGTGCTCGGTTACCTGAAGAAAGGCGAACGCCTCGACTTTCCGGACCTGGTCAAGCTGCTGCTGCGCGAGGGCCGCCCGGTTGCGTCCTATCCCTTCACCGGCTACTGGCTGGACATGGGCAGGCCGGACGACTATGCACGCGCGATCGAGGAGTTCGAGCGCAGGCGGGCGGAGTTCCTGCCGGGGGAAGGCTCGTGAACTGGCGCGTGGCATTGTTCGAACCGGATCTCGGCGACGAGGAGATCGCGGCCATCACGGAGGTGATCCGCTCGCGCTGGCTCACGATGGGGGAGCGCACGCAGGCGTTCGAGGCCGCGATCGCACAGAACTGCGGCGCCAGGCACGGCATCGCGGTCAGCAACTGCACCACGGGCCTGCACCTGGCGATGCTGGGCCTGGGTGTCGGTCCCGGCACCGAGGTCATCGTGCCGTCGCTCACGTTCGTGGCGACCGCCAACGCCGTGCGCTACTGCGGGGCGACGCCGGTGTTCGCCGACGTGCATTCCCTGGAGGACTGGAACATCTCCCGGGACACGATCGAGCCGTTGCTGACTCCGCGCACCCGCGCCATCTGCGTGGTCCATTATGCCGGCTACGTGTGCGACATGGCGCCGATCGCGGCCCTCGCACGGGAACGCGGACTGGCGCTGATCGAGGACGTCGCGCATGCGCCCGGCGCGAGCCGCGACGGCCGCGGGGCGGGCAACTGGGGCGACGCCGGCTGTTTCAGCTTCTTCTCGAACAAGAACATGACCACCGGCGAGGGGGGCATGATCACCACCAGCCGCGACGATCTCGCCGAGTCGCTGCGGCGCCTGCGCGCGCATGGCATGACGACCGTGACGCTGGACCGGCACAAGGGCCACGCCTTCTCCTACGACGTGCTGGGACTGGGATACAACTTCCGGATGACGGAGATCACCGCCGCCCTCGGGCTGGTGCAGTTGCGCCACCTGCGCGACCGCAACGGGCGGCGCCGGGAGCTCGTGGAGCACTATCGCCGCCGGCTGGCGCAGATCCCCGGGATCAGCGTGCCGTTTGCGGACCATCCGTCGGAATCGGCCTTTCACATCATGCCGGTACTGCTGTCCGCCGGCGCCAGTCGCCTGCACGTGATGCAGGGGCTGCGGGAGCGGGGCATCCAGAGCAGCATTCACTACCGGCCGGTCGATACCTTCACGAGTTACCGGGAAGCCGGCCTCGGGCCGCTCGACCGGCTGGAGCGCACGCACCTCATCGGCGAGCGCGAGCTGACGCTGCCGCTGTATCCGTCGATGCGGACCGACGACGTGGAACTCGTCTGCGCGGCACTCGCCGAAGTCGTCTGACGGGCCGGCGGCGGCGTTGAAAATCTGCTTCGTCGGCTGGGGCGATCACGTCCACGTGGAGCGGTGGGCCGGCTGGTTCGCCAGGGCCGGAGAGCGCGTATCGGTCGTCAGCGTCAGCGGCCGCGGCACCTACCCGGGGGGAGTCGAGCAATACGGCCTGAACGATACGCTCCTGGGCAGGGTGAGTTACCGCTGGCGACTGCGCCGTCTCGGCGCGCTGCTTCGTCGCATCGAGCCCGACGTCGTCCACGTGCACTGGGCGCACTTCGCGGCCCTGTTGCACGGTATCTGGGAGGGTCCGCTGGTGGTGACCGTCTGGGGCTCGGACATCTACCGCCTCGACCGGCTGCCGGCGCGCGAGCGCGAAGCGCTCGTCCGCTCGCTGCAGCGGGCGGACCTGGTGACCTGCGATTCGCAGGACCAGGCCGACGCGATCCGCGCCCTGGCCGGCTTGCCGCCCGGTGCCGTCGAGGTGGTGCAGTGGGGCGTCGACACGCGGCTCTTTGCCCCGGAACCGAGGCCGAGCGGGCTGGCCCGCTCCCTGGGGGTCGACGCCCGCAAGGTGTTCCTGAGCCCCCGCAACTTCACCCCCCTGTACAACCTGGATCGCATCGTCGAGGCGTTCGCCCTGGTGCATGCGGCCGAACCCGGGGCGGCACTGCTGCTCAAGCGCTACCGCGGGGATCCGGAGTACGCCGGCCGGATCGAGGCGCTCATCGAGCGGCACGGCCTCCGCGAGGACGTGAAGATCGTCACCGAGCTCGCGTACGAGGACATGCCGGAGTTCTATCGGGCCGGGCGGTTCGTGGTTTCCATACCCGATTCCGACGGCACCCCGATGTCGCTGCTCGAAGGCATGGCGTGCGGGTGCGTGCCCATCGTCTCCGATCTGGCCTCGGTGACCGAGTGGGTGACGGCCGGGCTCAATGGAGTCGTCGTGCCGCGCGACGCGACGGTGGAGGCCCTGGCGACGGCAATGCGCCTGGCGCTGGCGGATGACGGACTGGCGGCTGCCATGGCGGCGCGCAACGTCGAGCGGGTGCGCGAGTCCGCCAGCCAGGATGCGCACATGACGCGCATGCTCGCGCACTACCGGCGGCTCTCGTCACCGGCGGCGGCAGGAAGGGTGCCGTGATCGTGGACCGATGGACCGCTGGGGACGCGACCCGGTGCGCCCGGTGCGTCCGGATGCGGCGGTAGCGAAGCAGCCATGGGCCTGACGGGGCTGTTGTTCCTCGCCGCGTATGCCGCCGGCTGCATCCTGGCCCTGGCGCGGCATCCCATCTTCGGCCTGATCACCTACGTGGCGGCGTTCTACCTGCATCCGCCGTCACGCTGGTGGGGGCAGGCGATGCCCGACCTGCGCTGGTCGCTGATGGCGGCGGCGGTGACCGTCCTCGGGGTGATGATGAACAAGCGCCTCCCCGCGCGGCGCGGGCTGTTCCGCAAGCCGCCCGTGATCGGGCTGGTGGCCTTCATCGCCTGGCTCGTGCTGCAGATACCGCTGGCGCTCGATTCCGAGTACCACATGATCCTGCTCACGCTGTATGCCAAGTACCTGCTGCTCATGGTGCTGATGTACAAGTGCATCGACAGCGTGGAGCATCTCCTGATGTTCCTGTGGGCACACGTGCTCGGCTGCCTGTACCTGGGCTGGATCGTGTTCACGACCTACGTCGGCGGGCGCTTCGAGGGCTTCGGCGGCCCGGACATCAACGAGGCCAATGCCGGCGCGATGCAGATCGTGACGGGCATCTTCTTCGGGTCCGCCCTGTTCCTGGGCGGCTCCATGCGCGACAAGGCGATACTCTTCGGTGGCATGCCGTTCATCGTCAACGCGGTGATCGCGACCATGAGCCGGGGCGCGTTTCTCGCTGCGGGCGTCGGGGGACTGATATTCAACTACTTCACGCCGCGGAAGTACCGCAAGCGGGTGCGACTGCTCTCGGTGCTCGCGCTGGTGCTCTTCATCCTGCTCACGAACCCCCTCTACTGGGCCCGCATGGCGTCGCTCAAGCAGGCGGGCGAGGAGGTCGAAGGCGCCGACACCGGCTCGGACCGGGTGGTGCTGATGAAGGCGCAGGTGCAGATGTTCGCCTCGCATCCGCTGGGCTGCGGTCACCGCTGCACGGCGGTGCTGAGCCCGTACTACCTCGACGACGAGTACCTGACGACCAACGCCGCCGGGGTGCGGGCGCGCGCGTCGCACAGTACGATCATGACCATGCTGGTCGAGCACGGCATACCGGGCGTCATTTTCTACGCACTGCTGGTGCTGTGGCTGATAGTCGCTGTTTGGCGGCTGGCACGGCGATTGCGGGACGAGGACGGTTTCCTGGCGACCCTGGTGCCGGCCATCGGCGCCGCGACGGCAGCGCTCACGGTGGGGGATCTCTTCGTCGACTACCTGAAGATGGAAGTCAGGTTCTGGCTGATCACGTTGCTGCTCATCATGCTCGACATGACGGCGGATCGCGTCGTGCCTGCGCGGAAGAAAGGCCCTGGCCACCGGGCGCCGACGGCCCCGCCGCACGAGCCGCGAGCCGGCGATCAACCGCTGGAAGTGTCTTCGGGGGTGGCGAAACGCTCCTCGCGCCGGTCAGGCGTGAGGCCGGGCGGGCGACCGGCGCGGTGACGGCGTGCGCCGGAGCGGTTCGGGCCGGCCTGCGCCGGCTTCCGTATCGAACTGCTGCCTGGCAGTGGTGTTGCGCCACTGCGGGGCCGGGCGAGGGACGGCCGCCGCAGCGTGAGGCGGGCCGCATACCACTACCCGGTCTTGCGGAATACCGCGAGCAGGCAGGCCTCGGGGTGGGGCACCCGCATGGCGTGGAGGCCGGCGCGAACGGCGAGTTCGATGCAGTTCAGGTAGCGGTAACGGCCGAAGATCCGGCAGTCATCGAGGCGGTGGAAGTAGGTCTCCACGAATCCGTGGCGATTGAAGTGCTTCGAGAGATCCGCCCGGGTGTTCAGGTTGTAGGCGGTCGGGAAGGTGTCCCGGGACTCGGCATCCCAGATGAGCCGCTTCAGGGGGTGGTGCAGGCTGAACGGCAGCGCCGCGGCGGCCAGCGACATCGGTGACCAGCGGTAGGGCGTGTAGACGACCACCTGTCCGCCCGGCGCGCAGAGCTGCGCGAACTTCGCGACCGCGCGGTCGGCGTTCACGATGTGCTCGGCCACCATGCGCAGCGTGATCAGGTCGAATCGCCGCTCGGTGTCGCAATCCTCGATGACACCGTGGAACCCGTCGTGTATGAACGGATTGTCCTTGATGTTCGGATCCGGTTCGATGCCGAACAGGAATTTGCAGCGGTCGGCGAGTTCGCGCGCCAGCTCGGGATAGGAGGGAAACACGTCCCGGCCGCAGCCCACGTCGGCCCACTGCGTGGCCGGCCCGATGAGCTTGGCCACCAGCGCTTCGTAGAAGTCGTCCGGCGAGAAGTAGTTGAAGCTGCGGCGGAGCGTCGGTCCCCACCCGGGTTCGCCCTTGCGGGAGTACTTGGCGTCGCAGAAGCGGCTCAGCTCCTCGTGGGCGAGCGTGACGGCCGGGGCATTCATGCGCGGGATCCCTGTGACGGTTGGGTGGCATCCGGCCGCCGGAGGGCGTCGGCGGCCATGGCGGGAGACGAGGTCGACGTGCCGCCTCGGCGAACTCCCGGTAGCCGCTGTTCCCGGCCCGGGCGTCGAACGGGCTCGTTGGCTGGTACGAAGGTCGATGGAGTCACGTCGCGGCGGCGCGAGCATCAGCGGCGGAATTTTCGAATCGGCCGCTTCTGCGAGTCCACGGATGGCGATTCCGGTTCGTGCAGGACCAACAGGCTCGCCTGTTCACCGAGGCGAGTTTACCGCACAGTCGGTGGCGATGCCCCGGCTCGGCATGGCCGGGAGTCCGGCCGGCGGGGGCACGCGGCGGTTCCGGATATACCGATGCCGGTATCCATGGGAACGGCCGGGCCACGACCCGCGACGGCGGGGACGAGCCCGTGTCCCAGGCCGCGCAGGAACCCGCGCGGCGACCCTGAACTGCCGCGTGGGTCACAAACGGCAACAATTGCGATGCTAGAATGGAATCAGATAATTACGGACAGGGAAACTCCATGGAAAGCGTCAAGGCAGCCACCGTGAACCGGTCGATCGGTCGGGCATTCGGGTCCCGGGCGGCGATTGCTGCCTGCTGTACGTCGCTGTTTCTGCTTGCGGCCGCGGGCGCAACGGCAGCCACGCTTTACAAGTGGACGGACAAGAACGGCGAGGTGCATTACACGGATCGCCCCCCCGCGGAAGGGGATGCCGCCTCGGTAGAGCAGAAGGACATCGAGTCCGACACCAACGTCATGGAGAGTGCCGGTGCCGAAGGCGCCGCCGGTGAAGCCGCGGAAGGCGAGGGTGCGGGCGGCGACGGTGTGGTCGCGGGCGGCGGTGACGGCGCCGGGGCCGGCGGCCAGGGCGGTGCTGCCGGGGCCGGCGCTGGTGGCGGCGGTGGTGGTGGTGCCGCCGGTGCCGGTGGCGGCGACGGTGCTGCCGGCGGTGAAGGCGCAGCCGATGCCGGCGCGAAGGGCGAGGCCAAGGATGGAGGCGCCGAGGCTGCCGATGCTGCCAGCAATGCCGAGGCAACTGCCGCCGCCGCCACCGGCGACGGTGGCGCGGAAGGCGGCCAGGGTGGCGACGGCGCAGCGGCCGGCGGTGCGGCGGGCGCGGCCGGTGGTGCCAATGCGGGCGGTGCCCCGCCGGACGGGGTCAACGCGGGCGCTGGCGGTGCGGGCGACGTGGGCGGCGTGAATGCGGGCGATGCCCCGCCTCCGCCACCTCCGCCCAAGCCGGCGCCGCCTCCGCCTGTCGAGCCGAAGGCGCCGCCGCCTCCTCCTCCTCCGCCTCCCCCGCCTCTGCCGAAGCCACCGGCGCCCGGCGCGCCTCCGCCGCAGGGCGGGGCGTATCCGCCGTCGGCGGTCGAGGCCCAGGCGGACTTCATGACCCGCTGCTCCGGCGCCGGTGTCATCGCGTGCGTCGGCTTCGACAGCGCTGCCGACCTCGGGGACCGCATCGTCAAGGCGGGGGACGGCGTCGTCCGCGGAGTGCTGGACCAGGGCACGAAGTTCTCCGGCCAGGGATCCCTGCGGTTCGAACTGCCGCCGTTCCTTGGCGCCAACATGGCCGGGGGCTGGCAGTACATTTTCTCGCAGGCGCCAGGCAAACGGATCGGGGCGGGCAAGTCGCTCTACGTGCAGTTCCGCCAGCGCTTCGACAAGGCCATGGTGAACACGAACTTCTCGGGCGGCGGCTGGAAGCAGATCATCCTGCACCAGTACCCGTCGTCCTGCGCCGCGCTCGAGATCACGACCAACAACCTGTACTACCGCAAGTTCCCGTTCATCTACACGAACTGCGGTGGCCGGGACATCGCGGTCCCCGCGCCGCCCTACGACTACCTGCTCCAGCAGGGCGCCGCGGACGGCAGCGGCTACAACTGTCACTACACCAAGGACAAGAACACGCCGACCAGTTGCTCGTATTACCAGCCCGACAACTGGATGACGTTCTACTACGAGATCAAGGTCGGGGACTGGGGCAAGCCGAACAGCACCATCAATGCCTGGGTCAGCTACGAGGGCGGACCGCTGCTGCAGTTCGTACGGCGGCCCGACTACATCCTGAACTTCAACAGCAAGCCGGACACGGACGGATTCGACACGGTGCTGCTCACGCCCTACATCACCGGCAAGGATCCGAAGGTGGATCACCCGGTGGCCTACACGTGGTACGACGAGCTGGTGATTTCCGAAAAGCCGATCGCCGCACCGAAGTTCTGAGCCGTGCGCGGGGCCGGTCGCAGCCGCCGGG
>CAYOJP010000153.1:0-8837 GCA_964404305.1 uncultured Gammaproteobacteria bacterium | reverse complement strand
GACGATCCCTCATCTGGTCAACGGCGCTATCGCGGCTGAAGCCGCTCCTACAGGAGTGCTGCCCGACGCCGGGTGCGGAGTTCCTGTAGGAGCGGGCTTGCCCGCGATAGCCTTCCCCGGGGTTGGCGCCAGGTTCCATCGCGGCTGAAGCCGCTCCTGCACGAGTGCCGTACCGGCGTCGGAACGAACGCACCTGCAGCAGCGAGCGAAGCTCGCGATGACGCACGAGAAGACGATCAACAGCGAAGGCAAGCCATGGAATTCATCGACCTCAAGACGCAGTACCGCAACCTCAAGGCGCCCATCGACGCGCGCATCGCGAAGGTGCTGGAGCACGGCCAGTACATCATGGGCCCCGAGGTCGCCGAGATGGAGCAGCGCCTGGCGCGGTACACGGGCTCGAAGCACTGCATCGGGGTCGCCAACGGCACCGACGCACTGCTCATCGCGATGATGGCGCTCGGCGTCGGCCACGGCGACGAGGTGATCACCACGCCGTTCACGTTCATCGCCACCGGCGAGATGATCGCGCTCATCGGCGCGAAGCCGGTGTTCGTGGACATCGACCCGGACACCTACAACCTCGACCCGCGCCTCGTCGAGGCGGCGATCACCTCGCGCACGAAGGCCATCATGCCCGTGAGCCTGTACGGCCAGTGCGCCGACCTGGACGCGATCAACGCCATCGCCGCCCGGCACGGGCTGCCGGTGATCGAGGATGCCGCGCAGAGCTTCGGCGCCTCCTACCGGGGCCGCCGGTCCTGCGCGCTGTCGACCATCGGCTGCACCAGCTTCTTCCCGTCCAAGCCGCTCGGCTGCTACGGTGACGGCGGCGCCTGCTTCACCGACGACGATGGCCTCGCCAAACTCATGCGCGAGATCCGCGTCCACGGCCAGGACCGCCGCTACCACCACCCCGTCATCGGCGTGAACGGGCGCCTCGATACCCTGCAGGCCGCCGTGATCCTCGCCAAGCTGGACAGCTTCCCCGACGAGGTTGCGGCGCGCGGACGCATCGGCGCGCGCTACTCGGAGCGGCTGGCCGCGGCCTGCCCGGGGCTGCGCACGCCCCGGCTCGCGGCGGACTGCACCAGCGTCTACGCGCAGTACACGATCGAGGTGGCCGGGCGCGAGCGCTTCATCGCCGCGCTCAAGGACGCCGGGGTGCCGACCGCGGTTCACTACCCGGTGCCCCTGCACCGCCAGCCGGCGTTCGCCGCCCTGGGGCTGGGCGAGGGCGCCTTCCCGGTCTCGGAAGCCGCCGCGGCGCGCGTGGTCAGCCTGCCGATGCACCCGTTCCTGGACGAAGCGACGCAGGACCGGGTCGTCGCGGCGGTCGCGAAGGCTGCCTGAGCGCGACGGACATTCACCGTCGCGGACAGCCGCGGCGGCAACGAACGAGAACCATTCCCGGAGCACAGACAATGGATATTCGTGGCAAGCGGTTCGTGGTCATCGGCGGCGCCGGTCTCATCGGGTCGCACGCGGTGGACCTGCTGACGCAGGAGGACGTCGGCGAGATCGTCGTGTACGACAACTTCGTGCGCGGCACGCACGAGAACCTGGCCGGTGCGTTGCGCGACCCGCGCGTGAAGATCCACGACGTCGGCGGCGACATCTGCCAGACCGACATCCTCAATTCCGCGCTCAAGGGCGCGCACGGCGTGTTCCAGTTCGCCGCCCTGTGGCTGCTGCAGTGCCACGAGTTCCCGCGCTCGGCCTTCGACGTCAACGTGCGCGGCATGTTCAACGTCCTGGAGGCCTGCGTGGCCCAGGGCGTGGAGCGGCTCGTGTGGTCGTCCTCCGCCTCCGTCTACGGCGATGCGGTCGAGGAGCCGATGACCGAGGACCACCCGTTCAACAACCAGAATTTCTACGGCGCCACCAAGATCTGCGGCGAGGCGATGGCGCGCGCCTACCACCACCGCTACGGTCTGAACTACGTCGGCCTGCGCTACATGAACGTGTACGGCCCGCGCCAGGACTACCGGGGTGCCTACATCGCCGTGATCATGAAGATGCTCGACGCGATCGACCGCGGCGAGGGCCCGACGATCTTCGGCGATGGCAGCGAGGCCTTCGACTTCGTGGCCGTCGAGGACTGCGGCGCCGCCAACCTGTGCGCGATGCGGGCGCAGACGACGGACCGCTACTACAACGTCGGCACCGGCAAGCGCACGTCCCTGAAGGAGATCGCCGAGATGCTCCTGCGCCTGACGGGCTCCAACCAGGCAGTCAAGTACGCGCCGCGCTCGCAGGCGACGCTCGTGCGCAACCGCATCGGCTCGCCGAAGCGGGCGACCGAGGAGATCGGGTTCACGGCGAAGATCTCCCTCGACCAGGGCCTGCGCAGCCTGATCGAGTGGCGCCGGGGGCACATCGCCGAAGTCGAGCAGCGCCGGTCGCGGGCGGCGGGCTGAACGGCGCAGGCAGGGGAGGCGGGCGGCGATGTGCGGCATAGCGGGAATCGCGCAACTCGACGGGAGGTCGGCGTCGGGGGCGGCTCTGCGTCGCATGACCGACGCCATCGCCCACCGCGGGCCGGACGGCGAGGGGCACTACCGTGACGGCGCGATCGCGCTGGGCCATCGCCGGCTGGCCATCATCGACCTGTCGCCGGCCGGGCGTCAGCCGATGGCGACGGCCGACGGGCGCTACGTCATCACCTACAACGGCGAGGTCTACAACTTCCAGGAACTGCGCGTCGAACTGCAGGCGCTCGGCTACCGCTTCGTGTCGCGCAGCGACACCGAGGTCGTGCTGTACGCGCTGGCCCACTGGGGCGAGGCGGGCCTGCTGCGGCTGAACGGCATGTTCGCGCTGGCGCTGTGGGACCGGGAGCGGCGCCGGCTGCTGCTGGCACGGGACCGCTTCGGGATCAAGCCGCTCTACTACACCCGGGTCGGCAACACGGTGCTGTTCGGCTCGGAGATCAAGGCCCTGATCGCGCACGGCGCCTACCGGTCGAGGATGGACCTGGAAGGGCTGTACGAGTACTTCACGTTCCAGAACTTCTTCACCGAGCGCACGCTGTTCGGCGACGTCAACCTGCTCGCCCCGGGCTGCCACCTCACCATCGACATGGGCGCAGGACGGATGCAGCCGCCGGTCCGCTACTGGGACTACGACTTCCGCGAGCCCGACGCCCGGGTCGGCGAGGACGAGTACCTCGAGGAACTCGATCGCCTGTTCGAGCAGGCGGTGACCCGGCAGCTCGTCAGTGACGTCGACCTGGGCAGCTACCTCAGCGGCGGAATGGATTCCGGCTCGATTACCGCGGTCGCCGGCAGGCAGATCGAGAACCTGAAGTCCTTCACCTGCGGCTTCGACCTGCACTCCGCCTCGGGCCTGGAACTGTCGTTTGACGAGCGCGAGACGGCCGAGCACATGTCCTGGCTGTTCGGCACCGAGCACTACGAGATGGTGCTCAAGGCCGGCGACATGCAGCGCGTCATGCCCCGGCTCGCCTGGCACCTGGAGGAGCCCCGGGTCGGGCAGTGCTACCCGAATTTCTACGTCGCGCAGCTCGCGAGCAAGTTCGTGAAGGTCGTGCTCTCGGGGGCCGGCGGCGACGAGCTCTTCGGCGGCTATCCATGGCGGTACTATCGCGCGGTGGTCAACGATGACTTCGAGCACTACGTCGACAAGTACTACGCGTACTGGCAGCGGCTGCTGCCGACGGCCGCGGCGCCCTCGTTCTTCAAGCCGGTCTGGCCGCGCATCTCCGGATTCGACCCCCGGGACATATTTCGCGGGGTGTTCGCCCACCATGCGGCGAACCTCACCCGGCCCGAGGACTACGTCAACCATTCGCTGTACATGGAGGCGAAGACCTTCATGCACGGGCTGCTGGTGGTCGAGGACAAGCTGTCGATGGCGCACTCGCTGGAGACGCGGGTGCCGTTCCTCGACAACGATCTCGTCGACTTCGCCATGCGCGTGCCGGTGCACCTCAAGCTCGGCAACCTCACCGAGGTCGTGCGCATCAACGAGAACGAGCCGTCGCTGAAGACGGCCAAGTACTTCCAGAAGACGCGCGACGGCAAGCTGATCCTGCGCCGCATGATGCTGCGGCACATCCCGCAGGAGGTCGCCGAACGCGAGAAGCAGGGGTTCTCGGCGCCGGACGCGAGCTGGTTCAAGGGCCAGAGCATCGACTACGTGCGCCGCCGCCTGTATGGCGGCGATGCCCGCATCTTCGAATACCTCGATCGGGACACGGTGCACCGGCTCGTGGACGACCACCTGGAGGGCCGGGAGAACCGCCGCCTGCTCGTGTGGTCGCTGCTGAACATCGAGCAGTGGTGCGAGGAGTTCCTGTGACCTCCGGCGACCAGGCCCCGGTCACGGTCGTAGTCGTCAATTCCCTGAGTTTCACGGGCACGACCTGGCTGAACCTCGTGCTGGGCTCGCACCCGCGCTGCTTCACGCTCGGGCCGCCGGACCGGGCCTGGCGCCTGCGCCGGGACGGCGCGCGCGACCGGACCTGCCTCGTCCACGGCGCGGACTGTCCGTTCTGGAGCGGGTTCTGGAAGACGCACGACGCGGATGCCAACTTCTTCGCGCAGCTCGCTGGGCATGCCGGACGTGACGTCGTCATCACCAACAATCCGCTCGCCGACGGCGCCGGACGGGACCTGCGAGCGGCGGACCTGTGGGTGAAGGAAATCCAGTTTGTCCGCGACGGCCGGGCAATCGCGGCCAGCCATGTCCGGCACCAGCGGGGCAAGGTGTCCTTCTTCGAGGCGGTCGCGGGATTCCTGCACCCCTCGTTCAGCACGTTCCGCTGGGAGCAGGACGATCCCGATCGCCTGTGCCTGCGCTACGAGGACGTGCTGGCCGATCCGCACGGCGCGCTGGCGCGGATAGCCGCCTTCACCGGGCTCGACTACGACGAGTCGGCCCTGCGCTTCTGGGAGCACGAGCAGCACATCACCTCCGGCAACGGCGGCACCGTGGCACTGGTCCGGCTCGCGCAGGGACTGCCGATGGGCAGCTTTGCCGACCGGCAGTTCTACGAGGAGCAGTTCGCGCGCATGCGCGAGCAGGGGCCGGCCGCGTTCAGCGACGCGCGCTGGGAGGAGGAACTCACGCGCCAGGATCGGTTCATCTTCGACGTCCTGTGCGGGGCGGTGAACGCGCGCTTCGGCTACGCGCGCGACCGGTTCACGCTGGACGAGATCGCCGAATTCGCCGGCCGGCTCCGGCGCCTGCTGCAGGACCCGACCCTCGAACCGGCGCACCGCAGCCTGCTGGCCGACGCCCTGCGCCGGGAGGATCTGCTCGACGCGGCCGAGCGCAAGGGCGCGATCGGCC
Source organism: uncultured Gammaproteobacteria bacterium (assembly GCA_964404305.1). Taxonomy (GTDB): domain Bacteria; phylum Pseudomonadota; class Gammaproteobacteria; order JADZEE01; family JADZEE01; genus CAYOJP01. The sequence continues at coordinate 3,521 of CAYOJP010000153.1, read as the reverse complement.
TGCGGGTGCAGTTGCGTCCTGGTCATCTGCGCAGCCTGGGCCTGGAACTGACGCCCGGCCAGGTGCAACGCCTCGCGCTCGCGCTGGCCGGCGCCGGTGCCGGGCTGGCGGCGGTCGCGATGGCCATCGGGGCAATGGCATGCAGGTGACGGCTGCCGGCAGGGCGCAGGAACCGGCCGTGGCCGTACCGGACGGTTCGCGGGTCCGGCCTTATGTCGTCCGGGACAGCGGCCTGACGCGCGAGGAGGTCCTGGCGCGCGTGAACGGGGCGGTCCACGCCGGCCATGGCCCGGACGTGCGGGCCCGGGGTGGCGCCGTCGGCGTCATCGTCGATCCGGTGTTCCAGTACGAACGGCTGCTGCGCGGGCTTACCGTGATCGAGGGGCTGGAGTGCGTGCCGTTCCGGGAATTGCTGGCGCGCCGCCCGCCGGCCGACGGCATCCTGTGCGGTATCCGGCACGACATCGACATCGACGTCCGCGCGGCGCTGGACCACGCCGCGCTCGAGCGCCGTTACGGCGTGCGCTCGACCTGGTTCGTGCTCCATACCGCACCCTACTACGGCGACTTCGCCGACGGGCAGTTCCTGCGCCACGGCTCGATGCGCGCGGTGTATCGGCGGCTGCAGGACGAGGGGCACGAGGTGGCGCTGCATACCGACCCGCTCCTCATCTACCAGCACCACGGCATGGACGGTGCGCAGGCGCTGCAGGAGGAGCTTGCCTGGCTGCGCGCCGGTGGCATCGACCTGTGCGGCACGACGGCGCACAACTCGGCCAGCGTCTACGGTGCGGAGAACTTCTCGGTGTTCCGCGGGCGACCGCAGCGTTCCGGCGTGCCGACCGGTGCCACCGAGGTCGTGCACGAGGGGCGCTGGGCGCCGCTGGGTGTGCTCGACGAGGCGGAACTCGGACTGCACTACGAGGCGAACGACCTGTTCTGGCAGGGCGAGGTGCAGGTCGCCTACGGCGCGACCCGCGGCGTCAACCGCTGGCGCTGGAACGAGGAGTCGAGCATCGCCCGGATCCGCAGCGGCGAGCGCCGCGACCGGGGTTTCGTCAGCTTCGAGGAACTGCTGGAGCGCATCCGGGGGCTGCCGCGCGGCATCTACCTGTGCCTGGTCGTGCACCCGGTCTACTACGGTGCCCGGCATGCCCCGGACCGCGGACCGGCGCTCGCGCTCGCCCGCGGGACGAGCGCGCCCAATGCCCGCCTCGGCTGGGATACGTGGGAGCCCGGCAGCGTCCAGGCTCGCTGCGGTCAGGTGGGCGGCGTGCAGGAGTTCCAGTCCATCAACGTCGCCGACGCCGACGGCATGCTCGACCTGCCGCTCCCGACGACGGACCCGGAGGGGACGCGCGTGCTGCTGCTGGGCGGCCGCAACCCGGACGGTGCGGCCTGTGGTGTTCCCGCGCACATGCATCGCCTCCTGCAGGAGCGCCTCGCGTCGACCTGGGGCTGCCCGGTGGCGGTCAGGAAGCTCGCGCATCCGTGGATCGGCCTCGCGCGGCTCTACGCCTGGTACCGGGAGAGCGTCGCGGCCTTCCGGCCCGACATCGTCATCGTCGGCATCGGCGCGGACGAAGCGGGCCACAGCCTGCCCGAGTTCTGGGCGCCCGCCACCGGCTACAGTGCGCGGCACCCGCCCGGGTGGTATCTCGCGGCGCAGGACGACGGCAGCGTGGCGGTCGTGGCGCCGGCGGCCTCGGCCCTGGTGCATCGCGCGCGCCCGCGGCCGCAGACGGCGGCGCCGGGATTCGCGGGCGGGTCGCCGCCCGCGGCGGAGATCGTTCGACGCATCGAACGCATCGCCGGGTCCTTCGTGAACGAGATCCGCGCGGGCGGGGCCCTGCCCGTGCTGCTGCTGCAGGAATGCGGCGAGAGCGAGGGGGCGTGGGCGGATGCCGACGCCGGGCGTGCCCGGGCGGCGCACGCCCGGACGCGCGAGTGGCTCGCGGGGCTGGCCGAGCGCCTCGGTGCACCGTTCATCGATCCCTATGCCGCGTTTCTCGTCCGGCCCGGTCGCGAGGCGACGCACTGGCAGTCGACCGCGGAGTGGAGTTACGTCGGGCACCGTCTGGCCGCCGAGGCGGCGGCCGGTGTGCTGGCGCCACTGCGCGCCGCGCGTGCCGCGCCCGCCGCGCCCGCCGAATCGCCACCGCTGCCGCCGGCGGCCGACGAGCCGACCGCCTGACGCCCATGGCGCTCCCCCTTCGCGTCCCTGCACTCGCCCGCTTCGGGTTCGGAACCGCCGCCCGGCGCGTGCGCTCGTTCCTCGCGGGCTATCAGGACCTGCTGCGCGAGGCGCTGGCGGGCCAGCGCCGGCGGGTCGCGGGCATGCTGGCCCTCGACGCGCTCGGCGCGGTCGGCCGCGGCAGCGTCATCGGCATGGTCGCGTACTTCGTGGCCCTCGCCGAATCGGGAGCGACGCACGTGGTGCCCGTCGTCGGCCTGTCGATCGGCAACGACGTGCACTCCGTGCTGCTGCTGAGCGTGTCCATCCTCGCCATCGCCGTCGTCAGTTCATTCGCGATCTTCAGGTCGGCGGAACTGTCCCGCGGGCTCGCGCGGGCCCTGCACGTCCGCCTGACCGGCGAGGTCCTCGCCGGCTTCGCCCGGTACCGCCAGGATGTCCAGCCCGGACCGGCCTACACGCACCAGCAGATGATGCTGCAGGTCACGCGCAACTCGCTCCAGGCCAGCCTCAGCGTCGAGACGATGCTGCAGACGGTCCAGCCGCTGTGCTACATCGGCGTCGCGAGCGTGATGCTGCTGACGCTGGATCCGTGGCTCAGCCTGATGCTGCTGCCGATCGGCGCGCTGTTCGTCCCGGTCGTGTACCGGCTGGCCGCCGAGATCCAGGGCAATGCCCGCGACTTCTACGACGTGCGGGCGCGCGAGATGGGGCAGGCGCTCAACGCCGTCGTGACCGAACTCAATTCCGGGTCCGTGGCCGCGGGGGGCACGGGGAGCTTCCACGGTCTGTTCGAGCGGGCGCCCCCGCTTGCGGCGTTCCTGGACGCCTTCGACCGCAACCAGATGGCCAACGACCGGATGATGCTGCTGACCTCCGGCATTCGTGCGCTGGCCCTGGCCGGCGCGGTCGCGGTGTTCGGCGCCTTCGCGATCGTGGGCGAACGCAGCTGGGCGGCCGCGGTCGCCTACGTGGGCGCGCTCGTCTATCTGCTGAACAGCCTGCAGACGCTGTTCTCGCTGCTGTCGTCGCTCAACCGCTTCTACCCCCAGATTGCCGAACTGCGCCAGTTCCGCGAGCGGATGCACGCGTCCGCCCGACTGGCCGGCGCGCTGGCGCCGGTCGTCCCGGAGGTCCTGCGGATCGCGCTCGACGTCCCGGAGGGACGGCGCGTGGTCGTCGTCGGCCGCGGGCGGCCCTGCGGCTACTGGACGCCGACGCGCCTGACGCGACTCTCGTGGTCGGAGTTCATCGCTCCGCTGGCGCAGGCCGCGGGCGAGGACGCCGCCGCGCTGCGCGGCGCGGCGTTCGTGACGGTGCGCCGCCA
>CAYOJP010000152.1:0-8885 GCA_964404305.1 uncultured Gammaproteobacteria bacterium | reverse complement strand
GCTGCCGGGGCCGTCGAGGCCCGCTGGGAGGCCCGCACCGTGACGTTGCACTACGCGGGTTTCACCGCCGACTACTCCTGCGAGGGACTGCGCGGCAAGCTGCGCCACCTGCTCCGCGCGGTCGGCGCCGGCCCGGACCTTACGGTACGGACCATCGCCTGCGTCCGCGGCCCCGGGGACGTCGAGCCGTTCGTCACCGCCGAGCTGACGTTCTCGGTGCCGGTCGAGGCGCCGGGCGGCGAACTAGCCGCGGCCTGGACCGCGGTGACCCTGGGCGACGACCCGGGCCGGATCGACGCCGGCGACTGTGAACTGCTGGAGCAGTTCCGTGACCAGGTGCTGCCGGCGCTGCCGCACCGGCTCGAGGGCGGGAGTCTCGCCTGCGTCCCCGGGCAGCGTTCGATCGCGCCATCGCTGCGGGTGTCCGTCCTCCTGGCCGACGTCCGCTGATGCTTCAGTCCGGCGCCAGCCGCTCGATCGCCCGCAGGTTTTCCTGCATCAGCGCGAGGTAATCACCCGCCGCCGGCCGGTTGCCGCCGGGCGCGAACACGATGGCCTCGATGCCGAGCGTCGCGAGCCGTTGCCGGACGGCCGGCAGTGGCTCGGCTTCCCACAGCATCCAGCGCGCGGGGTGGCGCGCGTGCAGCCGCAGCAGGGCGGTCCATGCCTCCTGCCCCGGCTCGGCATCCGGTTCCCAGGTCACCGCTTCCAGCACCATGCCATCGACGAACCTGCCCCGGCGCCGGAACTGTAGCGTCGTCGCGGACCGGCTGTGCGGCTGGAAGGGGGGCAGCGTCCCGTCCTCCTTTTAGTGATTGCCGTGCCCCCGGAGCCTGCCGGCACGCGCGCCGCCGGGCCTTGCGCCCGCTCGTGACCGTGACACTATACTGGCTAGGCGTCGGAGTGATTCCCGGGGGAATGCAGACCGGCGCGTGGCGCTAGCGCACCGCAACATCGGCAACACGCTTGGGGGCGAGCGTGCTCTTGACCAACAGCACATCCATCGCCGGGCCCGTGCCGCTCAGGGCTTTCCCGCTCTTTCAAACTCAGGACCCGGTCGAGTTCGAGCGTGATATCGAGCGCATGGCGTCGGTCGAGCGGCGCCGGGTCCGCCTTGCGCGAAGCGCCGATCCGTTTGCCATCGTGGCCAACGGTACGGTGCTGGAGGGCATCCAGGTATTCGGAGTCGCTTTCAGTGCTGGCGCCAGCGTCCGCAGCGATCCCGTCCAGGGGCTCCACATCATGATTCCGGTGCAAGGGAGTCTCGGCTTCCGGGGTGATGACGGCGCCGGCTACTTGCTGCTGCGCGATCAGACGCTGGTGTTCTCGCCGCTCGATCGCGTCGAACTGGAATGGCGCGCCGGCACGGTTGCGCGCGGCATGCGAGTAGGCAACGCGGTACTGACGGACTTCCTGCGAGAGAGTTTTCTCATCGACGCCGGACCTGCCGTCAGGTTTCTGAAATCCGACGTGCACGGGTGCGGGTTGGGCAGCTTCGGGCGGATTCTTGCGCTGCTGATGGAGGAACTGGAGGTCGCCGGCAAGACGCTGGCTGCGCGGTGCGGGCAGCAATGGCTCGACCTGTTGCTGATGGCGCTGCTGCAGTCCGTGCCCAATTCATTGACGGCCGTACTGGACTCTCGACTGAAACCGGTGCCCGATGCGCGCCTCCGGCGGACAATCGACTACATCGAGGGCAATCTGGACCGACCAATCAGGATGCGAGAACTGGTTGCGGCCGCAGGCGGTTCGGCACGGGCGCTGCAAGCGGCGTTTCGAGCGCGATTCGGCCTTGGACCGATGACCTATGTCCGCAATCGCCGGCTCGACCGCGTGCGCGACGAACTAGCCTGCGGCTCGCGGGACTCCACGACGGTGTCCGACGTCGCCGCACGCTGGGGTTTCTACAATCTCAGTCACTTCTCACACAGTTATCGTCGCCGCTTCGGCGAACTGCCCTCCGAGCATCTGCGGCGGTCGTCCTGACCGGCCTCCGAATGAGTGCGTGTGGTGCGGCGCGTCATCAAGTCGCTGCGCGAATGCGACACTCAACGCGCAATTCCGATAACGATCTCGTCCGGATCCAAACTAGCCTTGACCTGTCGTCCATGGCGCGTCGGTTCTGGCGCATGTAGCTGGATGGCAACATCTGGGAGAGTCGGCGCGACCGACGCCGCATTCGTGCCGGTGCCGTGCAGGTGAGGCGGGCGAACGCACGCAGACGCGGTGCACTCATCGCCGGATGAATCGGGCAATCCGGGCCTCGGCAGGCCCGGACAACGGGGAGAAACGTGCAATGATCACAGTCAGGCAGCGAGCGGGCGGAAGTCGCGGATTGGCCCTGGCGATGGCGGCGGGTTGTTTCACCGGAAGCGCGGTTGCACAGGTGCAGGAGATCATCGTCACCGCGCAGAAGCGGTCGGAGAACATCCAGGAGGTGCCGATCGCCATCCAGGCGATGACCGGTGACCAGTTGCAGGAGATGGGCCTGAAGCGGTCGGACGAGATCATGGGCCAGTTCGCGAACGTATCGACGGCCGGGCAGTCCGAGACCAACCGCAACTACTTCGTCCGCGGAGTCGGCACCAGCGACTTCCATCTCAATTCCGTCGGCGCGGTGGGCCTCTACGTCGATGAGGTCTCGATCACCTCGCCGTACGGGGGCTCGTTCGCCCTCTACGACATGGAGCGCGTCGAAGTGCTCCGCGGCCCGCAGGTCGCGTTGTTCGGGCGCAACACGACCGGCGGCGCGATCAACTACGTCACGCGCCGACCGGTAATCGGTGAAGACGTGAACGGCTACCTGACGGCGACGTATGGCCGCTACGACCAGATGGATTTCGAGGCTGCGGTCGGCACGCCGATTGGTGAGCGCGTGGCCATCCGCGCCGCCGGGAGCTGGAACCAGCGTGACGGCCTGTTCGACAATCTCACCACCGGCGAGGACCAAGGCAAGCGCGATCGGACCGCGGGGCGCTTCCAGGCGCTGTGGGAGGTCAACGAGGACCTCACGCTGCTCGGTAACATCCACGGGGGCGTCAACCGCGGCGAGGGCCGGCCGTACAAAGCGGTAGGGACGCTCGACCCGACGACGCCGTTCGTCCCGAATCCGGCGTTTCCGGCCACCCCGGGCGCGGTACCGTTCGTGAGCAACCTGTGCTCCGCGCCGGCCACCCAGGTGAACGTCCATGATGAGCCGAATTGCGTAAATACCGGCGGATTCCGCCACCTGTCCGGGGACTGGAACGAGGTCTTCGGCGCCTTTCCCCACCGCGAGGACCTCGACTTATGGGGCACGTCGCTGCGCGCCGACTGGACGTTCGGCCAGATCACGCTGACGTCCATTACGGCCTACGATTCGACCGAGGTGGTCAGGACCGAGGACACGGATGGATCCCCGAATCACCTGTTCGAGTTCACCCAGGAGAACGACCTCGACCAGTGGTCCCAGGAACTGCGGCTGGCCTCCGGCTCCGAGCAGGTGCTGCGCTGGATCACCGGCTTCTACTGGTTCTTCGAGGAATCCGACTACTCCACCGTCGTGCGCCGGGTGCCAGGCAACCAGAACGGCATCAATCGCGGTGACCTGCCGACGTCATTCAGCATCCTGCCGAACACGCGCGTGAACCAGGACACCGAGGTGTTCTCGCTGTACGCCCAATTCGACTACGACCTGCAGGACGATCTGACCGCCACCGTCGGCGTGCGCTGGTCACGCGAGGAGAAGGACGGCTGGAACCGGCCGTCGTTGCGCTGCGGCAGCGCGTTGGGCGGCCCGCCCTTCTGCGCCGGTGCCCCGTCGTTCCCTCAGAACGCGACCATCGGTTTCGACGAGATCGACGCGGCGCGGTCGTTCCCATTCGGTGTCCCGGTGCCCCTCCCGGTGACCGCGCTGGAGCTGCGGGAGCGCGAGACCGGCTTGCGCTTCGCCCTCGACTGGCAGGCGCTGGACAACGTGCTCGCCTACGCGAGCGTATCGCGCGGTTTCAAGAGCGGCGGGTTCAGCCTCGCGGCACTGCAGGCCATTAACGGCCTGGCCGGGCAGTCCGTGAATGCCGAAGTGCTGTGGGCCTATGAACTCGGCTTAAAAACGTCCTGGTTCGACGATACAGTGCTCGCGAACGTGTCCGGTTTCCGTTATGACTGGACCGATCTGCAGGCGTTCGAGCCGTTCGTGGTCGGTGGCGTGACCGTGCCTCAGCTCGTGAACGTGCCCGAATCCCGTATTTACGGTGTCGATATGGAAGGCACGTGGGCGCCGGGTGACGGCTGGACGGTCCAGGGTGCAATCGGCATTCTCGACACCGAGATCGAGAATCCGGGCGCGATTGCAACCGTCGCACGGGGTAACGAATTGTCGAATGCTCCGGATTTGACGTTTACCGGCTCTGTACGCAAGGAATGGCAGGTCGGTCCCGGCCGCCTGGCCTTGCAGACCAACGCACGGCATCAGAGCGATGTGTTCTACAGCGTCACGAACCGGCCGCAATTGTCCGAGGAATCCATCTGGCTGGTCGGTGCGCGCGGCAGCTACCGGTTCGGTCCGGAGCAGCAGTACGATCTGACCGTGTGGGGCGAAAACCTCACTGATGAAGAATACTGCCTCAATACGATCGACCTGACTGGCCAGACGGCGGAGGCGTACAACTGCATGCCGAGCGATGGAGTTCCGACCTACGGCATCACGGCCACGGTCCGATTCGAGTAGGTTCGTCGACAGTCCCGATGGTGCTCCGGCGCCCACCCGATGGGTGGGCGCCGGAATGCTGACAGCATTGCGTAACAGCCGAGTCCCACGCGTGTCGCAGCCCCGTCGTCCGGTACCCGCGCTCGTCACGTTTCTGATTCTCGTGGCGTGCGGATTCGTGCAGACCGCGTCCGGCACCGGGCTCATGGACAGCGACGAGAACCGCCGCGATCCAGGACCGCCGCGCAACTTCGCCCCGCCCGGCGCGCGCACGCACCTGGTCATGCTCGGCACCGGCAATCCCCTGCCCGATCCGCACCGCTACGGGCCGGCATCGGCCATCGTCGTCGACGACACGCCGTACCTCGTCGACGCCGGCGAGGGCGTCTGGCGCGCGCTGGCGAGCGCGGCCAGCGCCCATGGCGGGGCGATCGCGCGCGCCTTCGCGCCGGCCAACCTGCGCCGGCTGTTCGTCACGCACCAGCACGCGGACCATACCATCGGGATCCCGGCGCTCCTGATGATGCCCTGGTACCTCGGCCGCCAGGCGCCGGTGGAGATCTGGGGCCCTCCGGGGACCGCGCACACCGTGGCGGCAATCATGGACGCCTGGCGGCCCGACGTGGAGCAGCGGGCCGCGGCCGGCGTGCCGCCCACCGGCAGCGACGGCTGGCAGGGCATCGCGCACGATGTCGATATCGCGGAGTCGGGACAGGTGTATGCCGACGAGCACGTGCGCGTGGAGGCCTTCCATCACCACCACGTCGACCTGCCGCGCAACTACGCGTACCGGTTCACGACGCCCGACCGCGTGCTGGTGATCGGCGGCGACGGCACCGGCGACGAGCGCCTCGTCGCCGCCGCGATGAACGCCGACGTGTTCGTGATGGAAGTCGCGACCGAGGCGGGGCTGCGCCACGCGCCCTGGGCCGGCGCCACGCTCGCGGAGAAGGAAAAGGTGATGTGGCGCTTCCATATCCGGCCGCGGGAACTGGCCGACATCGCCCGGCGCGCGAAGGTGAAGCGGCTGGTGCTGTACCACGTGCAGAACTACTCGGACCCCTTCGATCCGGAGGCGCTGCTCAAGGAGGTCCGGCAGCACTACGAGGGCGAGGTCGAACTCGCCCGTGACGGTGATATCTTCTGAGGGCGAGGGGTGCACCGCCCGTGACGGGCGCAGGCAACGGGGAGAATTTGGCATGACGATGATGACGGCACTCCGACGTGGCGCATGGCTGGCGGCGATCGCGGCCGGCGGCTGGGGCTGCTCCGGCAACGAGGGCGAGTCCGCGCCCGGCGCCGGCCCGGCGCAGCAGGCTGCGCCCGCGGTAGCCGAGGAGGCGACACCGGTCGGGTCCGCGCCGGCGGCCCCGGCGAACCGGCCCAACTTCCTCATCATCGTCGCGGACGATCTCGGGTACAGCGATCTCGGGGTGTACGGCGGCGAGATCGAGACGCCGAACCTCGACGCGCTCGCGCGCAGCGGCGTGCTGTTCACGGGCTTTCATTCCGCGCCGACCTGCTCGCCGACGCGCTCGATGCTGATGTCGGGCACCGACAATCACGTCGCGGGCCTGGGCAACATGGCCGAGGAGATGGCCAGCAACCAGAAGGGCCGGGCCGGGCACGAGGGGTTCCTCAACTTCCGCGTCGCGGCCATGCCCGAGCTGCTGCGCGACGCCGGCTACCACACCTACATGGCGGGCAAGTGGCACCTGGGCCTGAAGCCGGAGCACTCGCCTGCGGCGCGCGGGTTCGAGAAGTCCTTCAGCCTTCTGCAGGGGGGCGCGGGCCACTTCGACGACCTGCCGATCGTCGGTCCGGCCCGGGCGCTCTTCAGCGAGGACGGCCAGCCGGCCACCTGGCCGACCGGCGCCTATTCGTCCGAACTGTACGCGACCCGCCTCATCGAGTACCTCGAGTCCGGTCGCGGCGACGGCAAGCCGTTCCTCGCCTATCTCGCGTTCACCGCACCCCATTGGCCGCTGCAGGCGCCCGAGGCGTCGATCGCGAAGTACAAGGGCCGCTACGACGAGGGCTGGGACGTGCTGCACGAGCGGCGTCTCGCGCGCATGCGCGAGCGGGGGCTGGTCGCGCCCGACGCCACGGTGTACCCGCGGCACGCGGGCCAGCCGGCCTGGGACACGCTGTCCGACGAGGAGCGGCGCGTCGCGGCCCGCAACATGGAGATCTACGCGGCGATGGTCGACGATCTCGACCGCCAGGTCGGGCGCGTCATCGAGCAGTTGCGTGCCAGCGGGCAGCTCGACAACACGTTCGTGTTCTTCATGTCGGACAACGGCGCCGAGGGTCACAACCTCGAGGAGAACTGGCCGGTGCTGGAGAAATGGGTCGCCGAATGCTGCGACAACTCGTACGACAACATGGGCAAGGCCAACTCGTACCTCTGGTACGGTCCGAACTGGGGCTGGGCCGGGTCTGCGCCACTGCGGATGTTCAAGGGCTATACCTACGAGGGCGGCATCACCGTGCCGGCCTTCGCCAGCTTTCCGGCCCGCTACGCTGGCGCGCGCACGAGCCGGGCCTTCGCTTCAGTGAAGGACGTGCTGCCGACGGTGCTCGAACTGGCGGGCGTCGAGCATCCCGGCACCCGGTACCGGGATCGGGACATCGTGCCGATGCAGGGTGTCTCGATGACCGCGCATCTGGCCGGTGAGCAGCCGTCCGTGCACCCGGCCGATCACGTGATGGGCTGGGAGCTGTTCGGAAAGGGCGCCATCCGGCAGGGCGACTGGAAGGCCGTGTACATGCCGGCGAAGGAGGGCGCCGGGACCTGGGAACTGTTCGATCTCGCCACCGATCCGGCCGAGACTCGCGACCTGGCGAGGTCCAACGCCGAACGCCTTGCCGCCCTCGTCGCGCAGTGGGACAGGTACGTTGCCGGGAACGGTGTCATCCTGCCGAGCGAGCGCAGCGGATACTGATCTGGTGACTGGTGACCGGCCGCACGTCACCGGGGTCGGCGGCCGTGATGGAGAAGCGGTTAGACAATCAAGCAGTTGACGCGACCAGCCCGGCAGGGGCGCGACGCCGCGGAAATGCTGGACCCAGCGGTGGGATTGCCGGCGGGTGTCCCCGATGCTCCGCTCAGCGGGCCGGAGCATGCCGACCTTTCGTCCGTGGAGGCGGTTTGTCATGATCGCGCACCCCGCCCGCCCCGGGCGGGACCGGAACGGGCCGCCGTGAAACTCACCGTCGACGACTACCGGCAGTGGAGCCACCGCTGCGTGACGCTGCTCGGCATGTCCGGGGTCGGCAAGACCCGGCTCGCCTGCGCCCTGCGCCGCAGCGACTGGTTCCACTACTCCGGGGACTACCGCATCGGCACGCGCTACCTGGACGAGGCCATCCTCGACAATATCAAGGCCCAGGCGATGAAGGTGCCGTTCCTGCGCGATCTGCTGCGGTCGGATTCCATCTACATCAGCAACAACCTGAGCGTGGACAACCTCGCGCCGGTCTCCACCTTCCTCGGCAAGCTGGGCAACCCCGAGCAGGGCGGCCTCGGGCTGCGCGAGTTCAAGTACCGGCAGGATCTGCACCGGTCGGCCGAGATCTCGGCCATGCTCGACGTGCCGGACTTCATCCGCAAGTCGCGCGCGATCTACGGGTACCGGCATTTCGTCAACGACGCGGGCGGGAGCCTGTGCGAGCTGGACGATCCGCGGGTGCTCGAGGTGCTCGCGCAGCACACGCTCGTGCTCTACATCAAGGCCAGCGGGGGGGACGAGGCGGAACTCGTCCGCCGGGCCGTCGCCGATCCGAAACCGCTGTACTACCGCGAGGAATTCCTCGACCAGCAGCTCGCGATCTACCAGCGCGAGCGGGGACTCGACTACGTCGCGCTCATGGACCCGGACGATTTCGTGCGCTGGATGTTTCCGCGCCTGTTCCGCGCCCGCCTGCCGCGCTACGAGGCGATCGCCGCCGCCCACGGCTACACGGTCTCGACCACCGATGTCGCGTCGGTGCGCGACGAGCACGACTTCGACGCCCTGGTCGAGCGCGCGCTCGCCAGTCTCTGACGCGGAACCGCCGCGATGCCGCTCGTCGCCAATTCCGGACTGCCCGCCTTCGCGGCGCTCGCCGCCGAGGGCGAAACCGTGATCGCGGGCGAGGCTGCCGTGCACCAGGACATCCGCGAGCTGCACATCGGGCTGCTCAACATGATGCCGGA
>CAYOJP010000151.1:0-8922 GCA_964404305.1 uncultured Gammaproteobacteria bacterium | reverse complement strand
TACCGGGAGATCTCCTCGTGCAGCAACTTCGAGGCCTTCCAGGCCCGCCGGATGCTTGCCCGCTGGCGCAACCCGGACACGGGCAAGCCGGAACTGCTGCATACGCTGAACGGCTCGGGCCTGGCGGTCGGCCGCACGCTCATCGCGATCATGGAGAACTTCCAGCAGGCCGACGGCAGCGTCTGCGTGCCCGAGGCCCTGCGGCCGTGGCTGGGCGGGCTCGAGCGTATCGAGGCGCCCTAGGCAGGCTGCGGTTCAGCCGCGCACGAACGCGATCAGCAGGATCACGACACCGACGACCGCGGCGAGCGGCAGCCAGACCGCGGCCCAGTCCTTCGGTGCCTCGCGGCTCTCCTCCAGCATCCGCTTCGCCTGCGGCCACAGGAGGACGATCATCGCCAGCAGGGCGCCCGCCGAGAGCAGTTTCCAGACGAGATCCATGCGGGCGCGGTTACCTGGCCAGACTCCGTCGCGACGGGCCGCCGGGAGATCCGGGCCCGGAACGTCGCGCCGGCCCGAAGGCCGGCGCGGGCATCAAGCCATCACGTGGAGAAACATCTGCTCAATCGTCGCCGCCGAAGATGCCGAGCAGCTGGAGCAGGCTGACGAACATGTTGAAGATGCTCATGTACAGCCCGACCGTGGCGAGCACGTAGTTCGTCTCGCCCCCGTTCACGATGCGGCTCGTGTCATACAGGATGAAGCCGCTCATGAGCAGGATGACGACGCCCGAGATGGCCAGCGACACGGCCGGCACCGCGAAGAAGATGTTCGCGAGGGCGACGACGAGGACCATCAGCAGGCCGGTCACCAGGAACCCGCCCAGGAAGCTGAAGTCCTTGCGCGTGGCGAGCGCGTACATGGACAGGCCCCCGCAGATGACGCCGGTCCCGCCGAGCGCCGTCATCACGGTCTGCGGGCCGTTCGGCAGCGACAGGTACATCCCGAGCACCGGTCCCAGGCCGAAGCCCATCAGGCCGGTGATGGCGAAGACCACGCCCAGCCCGGCGGCGGAGTTGGCGGTGCGGGGAAGCACCAGCCACATCAGGGCCATCGCGCCAATGAGGCTGACGAGGTAGGTCGCCGGCCCCATCTTCAGGGCCATCGACAGGCCGGCGGTCAGCGCGCTGAAGACGAGCGTCAGCGACAGCAGCATGTAGGTATTGCGCAGGACCTTGTTGGTCGCGAGGACCGATTCGGGTCGCCTGACGACGGCGTATTCACGTGCAGCCATGGTGGCGTTCCTCCTTATGCCCTGGGTAGCGTTAATGCTATCCCACAGAGTGTCAAGGATACTCCGCGGTTCCCTTCGGGTATCAACATTCCACGAATGAACTCGACGCGAGGGTCGAGCTTTCATGCGGATCCGGGCCGCCTGCCCCGGGCCATCGGAGCTGCGGTATGCTGCTGCAGGACACCGGGTGCTGGCAGCGGCGGGAGCGGGCGCGGGGAGTTCCTCTTCCAATCGGCGCTCGCGCGTGGGGCGGCAGAACATGCGTAACCCGTTGATTGACTGCGGCTCTCGATGCTGTGCGACCGGGCGACAGCCCGGTGGGCGGGGCAGCTTGCAGAACCGCGGGAAGGTGGCAGAGCGGTCGATTGCACCGGTCTTGCAAACCGGCAGGGGCTCCGGCCCCTCGTGGGTTCGCTTGCCGGCGCCGGGAGCGGCGGCGGCCGCCCGCAGGGCGGTCCGACGAGCACAGGGATGTGCGAGCAATCCCGCCGGCACCCCATCGGCAGGTAAAAGGCCAGACGGGCAGGAGAGGTGGCAGAGCGGTCGATTGCACCGGTCTTGAAAACCGGCAGGGGCTCCGGCCCCTCGTGGGTTCGAATCCCACCCTCTCCGCCAAGTGGCAAACTAATCTGCCCCCGTTTCCCTCATCGTCGCGCCGGTCGCATCGGGATGTGCACCGATTTGGTCTCGGTGTAGCTCAGCAGTTCGTCGAAGCTTTCCTCGCGCCCGAGCCCGCTCGACTTCATGCCGCCGAACGGTGTTCCGCGGTAATGCGCGGAAACAGCGTTGATCCACACATACCCGGACCTGACCGCCCGCGCCATGCGCAATGCAGCGCCCAGATCGTCGGTCCAGATCGACGCCGTCAGACCGTAGATGGTGCCGTTGGCGATGGCGACCGCTTCGTCTTCGTCGCGCCACCGGAGCGCCGACAGCACCGGCCCGAAGATCTCCTCCTGGGCGATCTTCATGTCCGGCCGGACGTCGGCGAAGAGCGTCGGCTCCAGCCAGTAGCCGCGGGTGAATTCGCCGCCGGGCGGGCGCCGGCCGCCGGTCAGCAGCGTGGCACCTTCCTGCTTGCCCGCTTCGACATAACCCATGACGCGGTCGTAATGGGTCTTCGAGTTGAGCGGCCCCATCTGCGCCGAGCCATCCAGCGGGTTGGCGAGCCGGATCGCGGCCATCTTCGCCGCCAGCCGGTCGAGTACCGGCCGGTAGAGCGATTCATGCAGCAGCAGGCGGCTGGTCGACCCGCAGGACTGCCCCTGCCAGACGAAATTCATGCCGGCGATCGCGGCGTTGGCGACCTCGTCGGGGTCGGCATCGGGACAGACGATCAGGGGATTCTTGCCGCCCAGTTCGAGCGTCACCACTTTCACCGCGGCTTCCGCGGCCGCGCGCTGGATCATCCGCCCGGACCGCTCCGAACCGGTGAATGCCAGTCGCTTCACGCGGGGATGGCGCACGAGCGCATCGCCGGCGCCGGGACCGTCGCCCGTCACGATGTTCACCAGTCCGGGCGGCAGCACGTCGCAGCAGGCTTCGGCGAGGATCCTGGTCGAGAAGGAACAGGTTTCGGGCGGCTTGAGCACGACCGCGTTCCCCGCCGCCAGCGGTCCGGCAAGGCTGAAGGCGGCGAACATGAACGGATGATTGAACGGAAAGATGCGGCCGACCACGCCGTAGGGCTCCCGGAACGTCATGTGGATAACGTTCGGATTGGCCGGAATGGTCTCGCCCTTCAGTTCGGACGCGAGGTTGGCGAAGTAATGCAGCGCCTCGACGGACAGGTGCACGTCGCCCCCGCAGACGGCCAGGAGGTTGCCGGCATCCCGCGCCTCGATGGCGGCGATCTCGTCGCGGCGCGCGGCGATGGTGTCGGCAAGCGCGCGCAGCATCGCGGCGCGCTCGCTCGCGGGCAGCGCCGCCCAGGCCGGCTGTGCCCGTTCCGCGGCGGCGACAGCCCGCTCGACGTCCTGGGCGTTACCCGCCGGAATCTCTCCGATGACCTCTTCGGTTGCCGGATCGACGCTTTTCAGCCAGGTATCGCCCGCAGGGGTCACGAACTCGCCGCCAATCAACAACCGATACGGCGCCATCGCCGCCGGATTACCGTTCATGCGTCGTCCTCGCGCCCAGGGTTCGCGTGCCGGATGTCCCGCGCTGCCGGCCCGAATCGGCAGGCCACCGGCGCTGTCGATGCCCGGCGGCGACCCTCGCGCCCGCGCGACCGACGATACGCACCGTGCGGAGCGTTCACCGAATGGCGGATTTCGAGGTCGGAACGTAGGGTCTGCGCAGGCCCGCCTGCTCCAGGCGCGGCATCATACCGGTACGCCAGCGCTCGAGCCCGTCAAAATAGTCGACCCAGGACAGCACGACACCATCGAGGCCGAGCTTCGAGAGATGGAGCAGCTCGTCGACGATGCGATCGGCGGTGCCCACCAGCGGATACCCGCCCCAGCCGGCCTTGAAATGGAACTTGTGCTGCTCGAACACGCCCGGCGGCAGGGTCTGGGTATTCAACTCCATTGTTCTGGCCAGGATGTCGACCGCGACGTCGTCGCCCTTGTCGACGACGTAGTAGTGGAGGTAGTCCTCGGCCTCCTTCTGGGTGTCCCCGTGCACGACGTAGGCGTTCGTCCAGATCTGGACCTCGCGGCCGAACTCCTCGCGCGCCAGCGTGCGATAGGCATCGACCTGCGCCTTCGCCTGCTCCGGTTCGTGCGAGCTCAGCAGCACGAACGCCATGTCGGCGAACTGCGCGGCGAAACGCCGCCCGCGGGGTGATCCGCCCGCGTTCATGATCGGCGGCAGGGGCTGCTGCAGGGGCTTGGGCATGGAATACCCCTTCTCGATCCTGAAGAACCGACCCTCGTGATCGAACGTCTCCTGGCGCGTCCACAGCAGCCGGACGATCTCCAGCCACTCGGTCGCGTAGTCGTAGCGGTCCTCGAGCGACATCAGCGGCGCCCCGAACATCTCCATCTCGGGCCGGAACCAGCCGCAGACCACGTTCAGGCCGTAGCGTCCGCCGGAGATGTGATCGATCGTCGTGCCCTGCTTCGCGGCCATGATCGGGTGGATCATCGGCACGTGCGAGGTGCTGAGCACGCAGATCTGCTCGGTGGCCTGCGCGATGCCCGCGGCCCAGGCGTAGGTCTCGAAACTGGTGCCGTTGAAGTTGCTCGGCCCGCCGAAGCCCTGCCAGCGTGCGACCGGCACCAGCGCCTCCATGCCCTGCGCGTCGGCCTCCCGGGCCACGGCGAGGGCATTGGGCCAGTTCATCTCCAGGCGGCCCTCCGCGAGCGTGATCGCGCAGCCGTTGCTGACGTTCGGCCCGAACAGGCCGAGCTTCATCCGGTTGTCGTTGAACAGCGAGTTGGTGCGGGCCCGCGGGGCGGGTTCGACGGCGATGGTCATCGAGGTGCTCTCCCTGAGGCTCGTTGCCCGGTGTCCGCCGGGCCCCGCCCTTCGCGCCCGCCCCTGCGGCGCGGCGGGTGGCGTTCAGCCGCCGTGTCGCTGCGCCGCGTCCCGGCGTCGAAATCCCGTGCGCTCCGCGCCCGGACGAGGCTGGCATGCAGTCGGTACGGAGTCAACTCGCGCCCTTGACGGTGCGCTGCAGCGTAAGCACGGCGTCCGCGCCAGCCCGCGCCCGCGTGAAATCGGTTGGCTCCTCCCGGGCCGACGGCGATATGCTCTGGCCGGGGCCGCGTTCGGGGACGAACGGCGGATCGCGCATGGCGACGGCCGCGGCGGGCCCCGGGAACTCTCTGAACTGTGCGAGGAGCAGGCCTGTGGCGGATCTGCGCCTGACCCTGGCGGTCGGCGATTACGATCATGTGCGCGATCTCGCGCTGGGTCGCGTCAGGCCGGACGGGATCGACCTCACCGTGCTGAATCACCCGGTAGAGGAGATCTTCTTCCGTTTTCTCGATCGGCTCGAGTGGGAAGTCTCCGAGCTGTCGATGGGCATGTACACGTCGGCGATTTCGCGCGGCGACCGGCGCTTCATCGCCATCCCGGTATTTCCGTCGCGCGTCTTCCGCCACTCCGCGATCTACGTCCGCACGGACGGCCCGGTCCGTCACCCGCAGGACCTCGCGGGCAGGCGGATCGGCTGCCCCGAGTGGGCGCAGACGGCGACGATCTACGTGCGCGGCTACATCGCCGAGACGCTGGGCATTCCGCTGTCGACAATCGAATGGGTCCAGGCGGGCGTCAATGATCCCGGCAGGCGCGAGCATGCGACCCTGCACCTGCCGGCGGACATCCGGCTGACGCAGGTGACGGACTCCAGCCTGAATGCCATGCTGCTGGCGGGCGAACTCGACGCCGTGATCGCGGCCCGGCCGCCGCAGGCCTTCCTCGACGGGGACCGGCGCGTGCGCCGGCTGTTCCCGGACTACCGCGACATCGAAGAGGCCTACTTCAGGGACACCGGCATCTTCCCGATCATGCACACCATCGCCATCCGTCGCGACGCGTACGAGGCCAACCGCTGGATCGCGCGCAACCTGATGGTCGCCTTCGAACAGGCCAGGCGCCGCAGCGTGGAGCGGATGATCGACGTCACGGCGTCGCACGTGCCCCTGCCCTGGGGGTACGAACTGGCCGAGCGTGGCAGCCGCAACCTGATCTTCGAGGGCCGCGAGATGTGGGCGTACGGCGTCGAGGCCAATCGCGCGACCCTCGAAGCCTTCCTGCGCTACAGCGACGCGCAGGGAACCTGTCACCGGCGCCTGGAGCCGGAGGAGCTCTTCGCGCCCGAGGCGCTGGCGGCGATCCGCATCTGAAGGGCGGGGCGGAATCGTGCGGCACCTGCCCGAGTGATCGACATTTGCGCGCTGTTATACAGATCGGGCGAGGCCGCCGGCCACTCCGCCGGCCCAGGCGCCCCGGCATCGGAGGACATCCATGGACGACGCGATCCGCAGCATCCTGGTCGGCATCGACGGTTCCCCCGGCGCAGCACGGGCTGCCCGGCTGGCCGGCACACTGGCCCGCGCGACCGGCGCGGGCGTCGTGCTCATGCTGGTGCACGACACCGATCTGTACGTGGTGTCCGGCCCCGGCGAGGCCGCGTGGATAAGCGCCGGCGAGTACGAGGAACTGCAGGCCCAGTTCACGGAGCAGTTGCGGGCGGGTGTTACGGTACCGGCGCTGCAGGCCGCCCGCGAGGCGCTCGGCGCGCTGCCCGTGCAGGCCGCGGAGGTGGTGGAGTGGGGTCACCCGGCCGAGTCGCTGGCGGCCTATGCCCGCCAGCATGGCGTGGACCTGATCGTCGTCGGCACGCGCGGCCGCTCGGTGTTCTCGGAGCTGCTGCTTGGCAGCGTCAGCGCACAGCTGGTGCATCACGCGCCGTGCCCGGTGACCGTCGTCCGCTGAGCGTTGCCCGGGCATGGGGGGCGAGATCTTCGATGTCGTGGATGCCGATGACCGCGTCGTCGGCACCGCACCGCGCGCCGAAGTCCATGCGCGGGGCCTGCGCCACCGGGCGGTGCACGTCCTGGTGTGCGACGGCGCGGGCCGGGTGTTCCTGCAGCGCCGTTCGCTCGCCAAGGACTGCGACCCCGGTCTCTGGGACACGTCAGTCTCCGGGCATGTGGACAGCGGCGAGTCCTACGATGCCTGTGCCGCGCGCGAAATCGTCGAGGAACTCGGGGTCGCCCCGCTGGAGCCGGCCCGCGCACTGTTCCGGATCGATGCCGACGCCGGGACCGGGCACGAGTTCGTGATGGTCTATACCGCGCGGGTCGCCGGCCCGCTCGCTCCGGACCCGCTGGAGGTCGCCGGCGGGGGCTGGCTGACCCCGGCCCAACTCGACGCCTGGCTGCGCGAGGCGCCGGAGGTCTTCAGCGGCACGCTGCGCCGGCTGTGGGAGCGCCTCGGCGGCATCGATCCCTGCGCGGCCTTGCCCGCCTGAGCGCGAGTGGCGAATTGCAACGAATTGTCAGGGCCGGTGCGATCGCGCAGCGCGACCCTGCCCGCAGCGGCTACTCTTGAATCGAGTATCAGCTGGTGAATCTGCACATTCCTCAACCGGGGACGTGCGGGAGCGGCCCGGCCACAAGCCGGGTGGGGAGCGTCCCTGATCGGCGTCGGAGAGACGGCATGATCAGGGTGGTCGTGGTGGACGATCAGAAGCTCGTGCGCCAATGCGTGCGGGTCAAGCTGGAGGCGGACCCCGACATCGAGGTGACGGGCGAAGCCGGCAGCGGCGAGGAAGCGAGGCGGCTCGTGCCCGAGGTCAACGCCGACCTCGTCGTGATGGACCTCAACATGCCCGGCATGGGCGGGATCGAAGCGACGGCCCGCCTCGTGAAGGCGCTGCCGCGCCTGCGCGTACTGGGTCTGTCCTATTACACCGACGGCCCCTTTCCGGCCCGCTTCCTCAAGGCAGGCGGCGTCGGCTACCTCACCAAGAACGCGTCGGCCGCCGAACTCCTCGACGCGGTGAAGGCGGTGTATCGCGGTCGCCGGTACCTGAGCCCGGAAGTCGCCACCGCGCTCGCCGTCGGCATCGGCACTGCCGATCCGCGGAACTGGGGCGGCCTCGGGGATCGCGAGATGCAGGTCTGGAAGCTGATCGCCGATGGCGTCGATCCGGACGAAATCGCGACCAGCCTCCATCTCAGCCTCAAGACCGTGCAGGCGCATCGGCGGCATCTGCTCGAGAAGCTGCGGCTGCGCAACGACGTGCAGCTCGCGCGCCTCGCCCGCGAGTGCGGCATCGTGACGTAGACTGCCGCGCGGCACCGACGCCTGCGTCGCGCAGCGCATGCCTCGCCACGACCCGATCACAGCCCGTCCGTTCGATCCCGACTGCCGGGATTGCCCGCGCCTCGTGCGGCACCTGGCGACCGTGCGTGCCGCCCACCCCGAGTACCACGCGCGACCGGTGCCGGCGTTCGGACCGGTGCGGGCCCGCCTGCTCGTCGTCGGGCTGGCGCCCGGGATGCACGGGGCCAACCGCAGCGGCAGGCCGTTCACCGGCGATCACGCCGGGATCCTGCTCTACGCCGCGCTGCACGCGCACGGTTTCGCATCGCGTGCGCAGTCCGTCGCTGCGCGCGACGGGCTGCGCCTGCTCGACGCGCGCATCACCAACGCGGTGCGCTGCCTGCCGCCCGCCAACCGCCCGCAGCCCGACGAGATCGCCCGATGCAACGGCTACCTTCGCCACGATCTCGAGCGGGTGGCGGCCGGCGGCGTGGTGCTGGCGCTCGGTCGCGTCGCGCACGACGCCGTGCTCCGGGCACTGGGCGAACGGCCGGCGTCGCATCCCTTCGGTCACGCCCGCGAGCACCCGCTGCCGGGGGAGCGGACACTGCTCGATTCATATCACTGCAGCCGCTACAACACCCAGACTCGGCGGCTGACGGAAGCGATGTTCGACGCGGTGCTGGCGCGGGCGCGCAGCGTGCTCGACGTCGGTGGCCGGGACTGAAAGGGCGGAGCGCAAGTGCGCCCCACCGCCAGCCGCGCTCCAGCCGAGGCCGGCACTGCGCGCCGTCCGGCCCGCGGGGCCGGCGAATAGCGGAGCGCCATTGGCGATCGCTCCGGCCGGCGCCGGCACCGGGCCAGTCCGCCGCGACCCGCTCGAGTACATCCCTGTAGCGCTCGGTCGCGCGCGTCCAGCGCGCTCACGGTCGCGGCCGACCCGCCCGGCACCGGCGCCCACGGTT
>CAYOJP010000150.1:0-8953 GCA_964404305.1 uncultured Gammaproteobacteria bacterium | reverse complement strand
CGCGGTCGAACGCGGCGGCCATCTCCATCTGCCCGTTCACGCCCTGCTCGCGCAGGATGGCAACGCGCGGGCGCGTCGTCGCGACGGCCGGGGCCCCGGACCACGGAGCCGGCACGGCCGTCAGCCCGGGATCGTCCATGTCGAGCAGCGACTCGAACTCCTCCTCGACGCAGCGCGGGTTGTCCCGCAGCAGCCGCAGGCGGTGCCCGGTCTGCGACCAGGCGCGCTGCAGGTCGGCGAGCGCGGTCGCGAGCAGGATCGCGCGTTCGCGGCGCAACGTCAGCACGGGAACGGACGCGAGCGTGCCGAGGCGTTGCACGCAGGGGCCGAGGCGGGGTTCGCGGGCGAACTCGGCGATGACCGCGTCGACGTCCTCGTCGCGCACCTGCAGCACCGCGCCGAGTTCCTCGGCAAACAGCGCGGCGAGCGTGTCGGGCCCGAGCGGCGCCAGGTCGATGTCGAGGCCGGTTCGGCCGGCGATGGCCATCTCGACCAGCGTCGCCCACACGCCGCCGTCGCTGCGGTCGTGGTACGCGAGCAGCAGCTCGGCGTCGTTCAGCACCTGGATCGCGCGGAAGAACGCGGCCAGCAGTCCCGGGTTGTCGAGGTCGGGGCACTCGCTGCCGATCTGCGAGTAGACCTGCGCCAGCGCCGAGCCGCCGAGCCGCTGGCGGCCCTCGCCCAGATCGACCAGCAGCAGTGTCGTCGCGCCGCAGTCGGTACGCAGTTGCGGCGTCAGGGTCCGGCGCACGTCCACGACCGGCGCGAACGCCGACACGATCAGCGACACGGGCGCGACGACGGCGTGCTCGCGGTCCCCGTCGCGCCACAGCGTGCGCATCGACAGCGAGTCCTTGCCGACCGGGATGGCGATCCCCAGCCGCGGGCACAGCTCCATGCCGACCGCCCGCACGGCCGCGTAGAGGTCGGCGTCATCGTCGCGGTAGCCGGAGGCCGCCATCCAGTTCGCCGACAGCAGCACGTCGGACAGGCGTGCGACGCGCGCGGCGGCGAGGTTGGTGATGGCCTCGGCGACGGCCATGCGCGCCGAGGCCGCGGCGTCGATCAGCGCCAGCGGCGTGCGCTCGCCGACCGCCATCGCCTCGCCGGTGAAGTCGCGGAAGCCGGCGGCGGTGACCGCGCAGTCGGCCACCGGCACCTGCCACGGTCCGACCATCTGGTCGCGCGCGACGAGGCCTCCGACGCTGCGATCCCCGATGGTGATGAGGAAGCGCTTGTCGCCGACCGTGGCCAGCCGCAGCACGCGCTGCGCGGCCTCCTCGAGGCGGATGCCGCTGCGGTCGAGCGGCGGGCGCGGCGGGCGGCCCCGGCGCGCGTCGATCGTCAGCCGCGGCGGCTTGCCGAGCAGCACCTCGAGCGGCAGGGCGACCGGTGCGTCGCCGAGCAGGCGATCGTCGAGCCGCAGCCAGCCGTCCGCGGTCGCCGCGCCCAGCACCGCGTACGGGCAGCGCTCTCGCTCGCAGGCCGCGCGCAGTGCCGCCAGGTGCTCCGGCGCGACCGCGAGCACGTAGCGCTCCTGCGCCTCGTTGCACCAGATGCCGAGCGGCGACATGCCGGGCTCGTCGTTCGGGATCTCGCGCAGTTCCAGGCGCCCGCCGCGACCGCTCGCATGCAGGATCTCCGGCACCGCGTTCGACAGCCCGCCCGCGCCGACGTCGTGGATCGAGAGGATCGGATTGCCGGCGCCCAGGCTCCAGCACCAGTCGATGACCTCCTGGCAGCGACGCTGCATCTCCGCGTTGGCGCGCTGCACCGAGGCGAAGTCGAGCGCCTCGGCGCTCGCGCCGGCACTGACCGAGGAGGCCGCTCCGCCGCCCAGTCCGATCAGCATCGCCGGGCCGCCGATCACCACCACCAGCGCGCCCGCTGGCACGTCCTGCTTGGCGACGTGCTCCGCGCGGATGCTGCCGTAGCCGCCCGCCAGCATGATCGGCTTGTGGTAGCCGCGATGCTCGACGCCGCCCTCCACCGGCACCGCCAGTTCGAACGCGCGGAAGTAGCCGGCCAGGGCAGGGCGTCCAAATTCGTTGTTGAACGCAGCCGCGCCGATTGGCCCCTCGAGCATGATGTCGAGCGCCGATGCGATGCGCTTCGGCCGGCCGATGCTGGACTCCCACGGCTGCTCGCAGCCGGGAATGCACAGGTTCGACACGCTGAAGCCTGTGAGCCCGGCCTTGGGCTTGCCGCCGCGCCCGGTCGCCCCTTCGTCGCGGATCTCGCCGCCGCTGCCCGTACCGGCGCCGGGGTGCGGCGCGATCGCGGTCGGATGGTTGTGCGTCTCGACCTTGGCGAGAATGTGCACCTCCTCCTCGTGCCAGCCGTAGGCGCGGGTCACGGGATCCGGGAACCAGCGCGCGGCGCGGTATCCGGAGGTGACCGCGGAGTTGTCGCTGTAGGCGGACAGGATCCCGCCCGGATTGCGCGCCATGGTGTTGCGGATCATCGCGAACAGCGACAGCGGCTGCGGCGCGCCGTCGAGTGTCCACTGCGCATTGAAGATCTTGTGCCGGCAGTGCTCGGAGTTGGCCTGCGCGAACATCATCAGCTCGGCGTCGGTCGGATCGCGGCCGAGCCCGGCGTACGCCGTCGCGAGGTAGTCGATCTCGTCGGGCGAGAGCGCGAGGCCCAGCGCGGCGTCGGCCTGCTCGAGCGCGGCACGCCCGCCGGCGGCGAGCGGCACGTGTGCGAGCGGCGCCGGCTGCGGGTGCTCGAACAGGCGCGCGAGGTCGGTGGTGGCGAGTGCGGCCTGCGTCATCGGGTCGTGCGCCAGGGCCGCCAGCACGGCGGCGGCGCCCGGCGGGGCTGAGCGCGGGAACCACAGCGTCACGCGCTCGATCCGTTCGATGGCGGCGAGCCCGCAGTTGTGCGCGATGTCGGTCGCCTTGCTCGACCATGGCGAGATCGTGCCGGGACGCGGGGCGACCGCGAACGCCGGCTCGCCGGCGGCGCGGGCCGGCCCGGCCTCGTCCAGCAGCCGGGCGAGGAGCGCGCGCGCCTGCGCGTCGAGCGGTCCTCGCAGCGCCACCGCGTAGGCGTATTCGACCTCCAGGCCGGCGAGGGCCGGCACCGCCGCGCGCAGGCGCCGCTGCCACTGTTCGAGCCGGAACGCCGTGAGCGCGGGACCGCCGCGAACGATCTCGATCACGGGCGATGACTCACGGCAACTCCTCGACCCGCACCCACAGATCCTGGTCGGTGCGGCCGGAGCGACGGGTCGACGCCGCGTAGCCGCCACCCGTCGCGGCATAGGCCTCGTCGACCCCGCCGAGCGGGATCCACTCGCCAAGGCGTCCGCTCACGGTCGTGAGCGCCGCGCCCAGATCGATCACGCGACCGCGCCGCGGATCGAGGCGCTCGCGGCGCGGGCTCACCTCGAGCGTGACGGTGTCGCCCGCCAGGCGGGGCAGGACCCAGACACCCGAGGTGAGGTCGCGGTAGCCGACCGAGTCCTCCACGTACCAGCCGTACGGCCCGTACCCGATCGCATGGTCCGCGACCGGCACCGACTGGCCGGTGGCGATGAAGGCCGGCGAGCCCTCCACGGTCTGGATGCGCTGCTCGTTGCGCTCGCTGCCGGCGTCCCGTGTCTGCAGGGCCCGCAGCCCGAGCGCCGCGCCGTCCGGGCCGTCGCCACCGTGCAGG
This sequence comes from uncultured Gammaproteobacteria bacterium, assembly GCA_964404305.1. GTDB lineage: Bacteria > Pseudomonadota > Gammaproteobacteria > JADZEE01 > JADZEE01 > CAYOJP01. The sequence continues at coordinate 5,290 of CAYOJP010000150.1, read as the reverse complement.
CGTGCGGAGAGCGCCGTGTCCGACGCGCCGCCGGCCGTGTCGATCGCGTGGCGCACGGTGATGAGGACGCGTCGCACCGGGCGGTCGAGTTCGACCACCACGGTCATCAACTCGGCGAGATTGGCCGGCGTGGAGCGCAGGATCAGCCGATCGCCCATGCCGGCCACGGAGGCGCCCGGCAGCGCCAGGGGCTGCAGCACCGGGAGGAGCATTTCGGCGGTCCGATGCCGCAGCTGCACGACCTGCAACTGCATGGCCTCGCCCTGCGCGCCCGCGGGGCCGGCCAGCGCGAGCAGCAGCGCGGCGAGGAAGGCCCTCACACGTGCAGCCGACGGAAATTCGGATCGGGGTCCGCCGCTTCCCACACGATGTCGAAGCGCCGCAGGAGATCCGTGCACGTCTGCGGATCGTTGAAGTCCGCGGCGGCCTCGTGGCGATCGGCCAGCGGGCGATGGATGTAGCCGCAGCGATCGGCTATCAGCATCGCCTCGTTGAAGTCGCGGTGCTCGTCACCGGGCACCCGCACCTGAATGAAGCTGGAGAGCGCCTGCGCCACCTCCAGCAGGCGGTGGCCGCGCGCGACGAGCTGTCCCGGCGAGTGCACCAGGATCCGGATCTGCGTGTAGCGGCTCCGCCGGGCCAGTTCCCGCACCGCCGCCACGAACTCGGCCGTGTCGTAGATCATCGGATCGAGGTGGCGGCTGGAGATGTCGAGTAGCCGCCGGCACTGCCGGGCCATCGACAGCGCGCAGGCCAGGTTCTCCGCGGCGGTGTCCACGCGGACCCGGGCAGTCGTCTCGCCGAGCACGCTCGCGGAGAAGTCGTGCTCCACGGGCGGCTCCGCGGTCATATGGCCCGCGCCTGCGCCGCGGCGTTGCCGACGTAGGCCGCCGGCGTCAGCCGCGCGAGTTCGGCGCGGTCGGCCTCGGGCAGCGGCAGTGCCGCGATGAACGCGGCCAGGCCCTCGCGATCGATCGCGCGGCCGCGGGTGAGCGCCTTCAACTGCTCGTACGAATCCGCGATGCCGTGCCGGCGCATGACGGTCTGCACGGCCTCCGCGAGAACCTCCCAGGCGCCGGCCAGATCGCGTTCGAGCGCGTGCGCGTTCACCTCCAGCTTGCCGATGCCGCGCAGCACCGAGTCGAATGCCACGAGCGCCTGCGCCAGCGCGGCGCCGACGTTGCGCAGCGCGGTGGAGTCGCTCAGGTCGCGCTGCCAGCGCGAGATCGGCAGCTTGGCGCAGAGGTGCTCGAGCACGGCGTTGGCGACTCCCAGGTTGCCCTCGGCGTTCTCGAAGTCGATCGGATTGACCTTGTGCGGCATCGTCGAGGATCCGACTTCCCCGGCGACTGCGCGCTGGCCGAAGTAGCCGATGGCCACGTAGCCCCAGATGTCCCGGCAGAAATCGATGAGGATGGTGTCGAAGCGCACCACCGCGGCGAAGTACTCCGCCATCCAGTCGTGCGGCTCGATCTGCGTCGTGTAGGGGTTCCACTGCAGGCCCAGGCCGGCCACGAACCGCGCCGCCAGCCGCGGCCAGTCGAGCGCCGGGCAGGCCGCGTAATGCGCGTTGAAGTTGCCCACCGCGCCGTTCATCTTGCCGAGGATCGGCTGCGCGGCGAGCTGCTCGCGCTGGCGGCCGAGCCGGTGCGCGAACACGGCCATTTCCTTGCCCAGGGTAGTGGGCGTCGCCGGCTGGCCGTGCGTGCGCGCGAGCATGGCGCGGTCGGCGTGCGCGTGGGCCAGTACGCGGATGGCGTCGATCACCCGCGTCATGGCCGGCAGCAGGTGGCGCTCGCGCACCTCCTTCAGCATCAACGCGTAGGCCAGGTTGTTGATGTCCTCGGAGGTGCAGGCGAAATGGACGTACGGTACCGCGCGGGCGAGCGCCGGGTGCGCCTCCAGGCGCTCCCGCAGGTAGTATTCGACCGCCTTGACATCGTGGTTGATGCGCGACTCGATCGCCTTGACCCGCTGGCCCTCGGCCAGATCGAAGTCCCGCACTATGCGGTCGAGCACCCCGCGCGTATCGGCATCGAAGGGCGGCAGCCCGGGGAGGACAGGATCGGCGGCGAGCGCCTCGAGCCAGCGCACCTCCACCAGCACGCGCAGCCGCACGAGGCCATACTCGCTGGCGAGTTCGCGCAGGTCCGCGACCCGGGCGGCATAGCGGCCGTCGACGGGCGAAAGGGCGGTGAGCGGTGACAGGTCCATGCCGGATGACGGGCCGTGCGACGCGCGCAGATGATAGCACGGCCGCCATCGGCGCCGGGGGGCGCCGCCGGCGCGCGCGCCGCCCGACGTCAGCGGTGCCCGGTGCCGTCGCGCATCCGGGTCACGGGCACGGGCTGGGCAGGCGCTGGTGGATCGCGTCGATCGCCGCGAGTACCTCGGGCGCGAGCCGGACGCTCGCGGCCGCGAGGTTGGTCTCGATCTGCGCCGGCGTCGTCGCACCGATGATCGCGCTCGTGACGCCGGCACGGCCCAGCACCCAGGCGATGGCCATCTGCGCCGGTTCCAGGCCATGGGCGCGCGCCAGCGCGGCATATTCGTCGCCGGCGAGGCGGCCGTTGTCCGTGAGGTAGCGGCGGTACTTCTGCCCGAAGCGCGTCAGGCGTCCATCCGCGGGCCAGGCGCCGCCGGCGTACTTGCCGCTCAGCATCCCGAAGCCGAGGGGGGAGTACGCGAGCAGGCCGACCTGCTCGCGGATCACGGTTTCGGCGAGCCCGATCTCGAAGGTCCGGTTGAGGAGGCTGTAGGGATTCTGCAGGCTGGCGATGCGGGGCCCGCGGCCGGCCGAGGCGAGGCCGAGGTAGCGTGTCAGCCCCCAGGGGGTCTCGTTGCTCACGCCGACGTGGCGTACCTTGCCGGCGCGCACGGCGTCGTCGAGGCCGGCGAGGATCTCCTCGATCGGCGTCAGGTCCTCGCCGCCGGACGCGTCGTAGCCCAGCCGGCCGAAGAAGTTCGTGCGCCGGGCCGGCCAGTGCACCTGGTACAGATCGACGTAATCGGTGCGCAGGCGGCGCAGGCTCGCATCCAGCGCCCGCGCGATCGCGGCGCGGTCGATGCGCTCGTGGGCACCGGCGATGTTGGGCGCCATCGCGGCCGGTCCCGCGACCTTGGTAGCGATGACGAGGCGGTCGCGATCGGCGCGGCCACCGAGCCAGCTGCCGAGTATCGACTCGGTGCTGCCCTGCTTGGCCGGATCGTTGGGAAACGGGTAGACCTCGGCGGTGTCGATGAAATTGACGCCGGCGGCTACGGCGGCGTCGAGTTGCCCGTGGGCGTCCGCCTCCGTATTCTGTTGACCCCAGGTCATGGTGCCGAGACAGATGGCACTGACCTCCAGGCCGGTCCGGCCGAGCGGGCGGTAGTCCATGGTGACGCTCTCCTTACGTTGATTACAGCCGCACCACGATAGCCAAGTGCGTGCGGAATGCGCAATCGCGCGCGAGCCCCGCCCCGATGACGTTGACCCGACTCGAACTCACCCGGCCCGACGACCTGCACGTGCACCTGCGCGACGGCGCGGCGCTCGCGGCCGTCGCTGGCGACACTGCGCGGCGGTTCGCGCGGGCCATCGTGATGCCGAACCTGCGGCCGCCGGTCACGACGGTCGCGCTCGCGCGGGCCTACCGGGGACGCATCCTCGCCGCGCTGCCGCCGGGCAGCCGGTTCGAGCCGCTGATGACGCTCTACCTTACCGACAACACGCCGCCGGCCGAGATCGCCGCCGCGCGCGCGAGCGGCATCGTGCACGGCGTGAAGCTGTACCCGGCCGGCGCGACGACGAACTCCGATCTGGGAGTGACTTCCATCGAGCGCGCGCTGCCGGCGCTGGAGGCGATGGCCGGGCACGACCTGCCGCTGCTGGTGCACGGTGAGGTCACCGACCGCGCCGTCGACGTCTTCGATCGCGAAGCCGCGTTCATCGACACCGTGCTCGCGCCGCTGCTAGCGCGGCTGCCATCCCTGCGGGTGGTGTTCGAGCACATCACCACCGCGGCGGCGGCGGCATTCGTGCGCGAGGCCCCGGCGACGGTCGCCGCGACGATCACGCCGCAGCACCTGCTGCTCAACCGCAACGCGCTGTTCGAAGGCGGGATCCGGCCCCATCACTACTGCCTGCCGGTGCTCAAGCGCGAGCGCGATCGCCTGGCGCTGGTGGAGGCGGCGACCGGCGGCAACCCGAAGTTCTTCCTCGGCAGCGACACCGCGCCGCACGCCCGGGCGGCCAAGATCGCCGAGTGCGGCTGTGCCGGCATCTACAGCGCGCATGCCGGCCTCGAACTGTACGCCGAGGCCTTCGAGGATGCCGGGCGGCTCGACGCGCTCGACGATTTCGCCAGCCGCCATGGCGCGGCGTTCTACCGCCTGCCGCGCAACGGGGAACGCGTGACGCTGGTGCGCGAGGCGTGGACGATACCCGACAGCATGCCGTTCGGCGACGACGTGCTGGTGCCGTTCAATGCCGGCCGTCCCTGCCGCTGGCGTCTCGCATGAGCGCGCCGGCAGTACGCAGCCTGTCGGCGCAGCGGTTCCGCGGCTTCCTGCCGGTCGTCGTCGACGTGGAGACCGGCGGGTTCGAGGCCGACACCGACGCGCTGCTGGAGATCGCCGCCGTCATGGTCGGTCCCGACGAGGCCGGGCGCTGGCGGCGGCTGGAGACGCATGCGTGCCACGTACAGCCGTTTCCAGGGTCGCGGCTCGATCCGGCCGCGCTCGCCTTCAACGGCATCGATCCTCACCATCCGTTCCGCCTCGCGGTGCCCGAGGCCGAGGCCCTGGGGCGAGTGTTCAACCCGGTTCGCAGCGCGGTCGCCGCGACCGGCTGCACGCGCGCGATCCTGGTCGGGCACAACCCGGCGTTCGATCTCGCCTTCCTGAAGGCCGCGGTCGCCCGCACCAACACCAGACGCAACCCGTTCCACGCGTTCAGCACGTTCGACACCGCGTCGCTCGCCGGGCTGGCCTACGGCCAGACGGTGCTGCGGCGGGCGGTGGAGGCGGCCGGTTTCGAGTGGGACGAGGCGCAGGCGCATTCTGCGATCTACGACGCCGAGCGCACCGCGGACCTGTTCTGCGCGATCGTCAACCGCTGGGACGGGATGGCCGCGGCAGCGCCGTAACCGCCGCGGGCGCCGGCCGCGGGTCTGACGGCGGAAGGGTGCTGCCCCCGAGGTTGGGCAACCTCGGGGGCCGGGGCCGGGGGGGGCCGCGGCGGCCGGGGGCGCGCAGGACGCGCGCGCCGGAAGCGCCCCGGGGCGTTCTAGAGCCCGTCGCCGCGGGC
>CAYOJP010000149.1:7082-8971 GCA_964404305.1 uncultured Gammaproteobacteria bacterium | reverse complement strand
GTGGTCCCCGCGCACGCGGGGATGAACCGAACAGCTCCGAGGTGTCCGCCTGGTAGTGCAGGTTGTCGTTCAGGTAGCCGTCCAGGACCAGCAGGCCCCGGACCGGCCGCTTGGCCGCCTTGCGGGCGGCGTACTTCGGCGACAGTGGCGCCCACGGCCGCCCGTCGGGGTCGACTGCCTGGGCCCAGCGCTCCCGGTGGCTGTTGAGGAGCAGCTCGCCGATGGCGCGGAACGCCGGCTGTAGATCCTGCCCCGCGTGGACCAGGCGGCCGAGCGCCGCCCGCACCGCGCGGTCGTCGACCTCGACCTTGAAGGTAAAGGAGGTGCCGGCCATAATCGTCTCAGGTCAGCGGGGTGGAGCGCACTCCGATACACCGCGAAGCCTGCCCGCCCCGTGCGTGGGGAGCGAGGGCCCTCTACCTTCCATACAGCAACATCCCGCGACGCTGCGAGTTGATGTAGCGTCGATCGCTCGTCGGCACCACCGTCCACGCCTCCAGCATTCCTCTGTTCGCCTGCGCGACGAGCAGCAGAACACGGCCTCGGCCGAGGTCGATCCCCTTGACCACGCGGCTGCGCAAACGCACGACGCCTGTTCCGCGATGACGCTCGAACGTCAACCAGACTTCGAACGGCTCGTTCAATACCCCGGGCAGGTAGGCCAGTGACGGCGCCCGATCCAGAGCAACGTGCCTGGCCAGCGCCCCGGCGTCTACCAGCACTGGCACGCCGCCCGGACGAAATACCTTCGATGCCGAGCCAAGCAGTGTCTCAAGCTGCGCGCCGAGAGCAGCGACGCTACCCGCCGCCGGGCTGGGGTCCACCGTCCGGGTATCGAGCGGCACGGTCTCGGGACGTCCGGCGTCCGCCCAAGTGCCCGGCGACAGCGACTCCCAGGCGTCATTGCCGCTCGCCCGCCACTGCGCCATCACGTCCCCGGCGAGCGGCCGCCCCCACGCCGCCTCACCCACGTTGTAGGCCCAGCCCGGATCGATGCCGGTCGGCACGCGCACCGTGCGCGGGCTCGGGCCGCGCACGCCGACGCGCTTGTTCTCCCACTGGATCGCGGGCGCCGGATCCGGTGCGGCCTTGCCCAGGCGCAGCAGGTCGCGTGCCGACAGTGTCTCCACGAAGCAGCGGCAGCCCCAGCCGTTCGGCGGGTAGTGCGTGGACCACCACGGATCGTCGTGCCGCAGGATGAGCCCGTCCCAGGCGAGGTGCTCGGGGCGCGGATGCTCGACCGCGTCGTTGTGCCGGTAGCGCCAGTACGGCCGCAGGGCGGCGACCTCCTTCATCTGCGCATAGCGACCGGCCATGTAGCTGGTGCGTGGTCCCCGCGCACGCGGGGATGAACCGGGTTCGCCTGCACCGTCTCGGTCGCGTACTGAGTGGTCCCCGCGCACGCGGGGATGAACCGCGAGCAGGGCATCCGTCGTCAGCGGGGCGGGCGTGGTCCCCGCGCACGCGGGGATGAACCGAACCTGCAGGCGTCCGGGGGCGTGGCCGATGGGTGGTCCCCGCGCACGCGGGGATGAAGGTCGTCTCTCGGGAGATCTACGGGCGCGGCTACGGGTGGTCCCCGCGCACGCGGGGATGAAACCAAGGCGGGTCGTCCTGCGATACCGGATCATCAAGGCTGTCCGCACCGGGAAGCGCGAGGGACTGCTGCTGGTGGCGCAGGCCGTGCGCGGACAGATGGAAGCGTGGTAGTTTGTACCGAACGAGCTGCGGTATCTCACGCGCCAGCGGGGCGTGCTGCTTTACGGACGCGAGCGAAGGGACGTCACGAGATCGCGGGCTCGTGCGCCGGGCAGCCGTGCATCGGTCCGCGAACCGCACGACTGCCCTCGAAGTGGGGCCCTCACTCCCCGTGCGCGAGGCGGGCGAGC
>CAYOJP010000149.1:0-6982 GCA_964404305.1 uncultured Gammaproteobacteria bacterium | reverse complement strand
GTGGTCCCCGCGCACGCGGGGATGAACCGATCCTCGACGCCCTCGCCAAGTTCGCGGCGTAGTGCTCCTCTCGCACGTGGGGACGAACCCCACGCAACGTCGGAGACGCCTAGAGCGTGCATTTCACGGCTATGGAGACGTCCTTCTCGATTCGTGACGTGCTGGTATTCATTCACCGCGACCTGGCCGAACTGCACTCTGTAGATGCGCGATGGACCTGCGTCCTCGCTCTATCCAGCCTGCGTTGCTTGACCGAGGAGAAGGTGCAGCAACGCCAACTGGCAGAGTGTTTCGAAGCGGTGGTGACGGGGCAGTGGTTTGACTGGCTTACGCGCGGGAAGATCACCGATGAGGAGTTCGCAGCCAGCGTGTACCATGCGAGCTGGGAGCCGCTCAATGACGCCGACAGCACATGCGTAACACGGCCACGACGGCGGCCATCAGCAGTCCTGCACAAGCGTTCGGTCGTCCACCGACGTGAGGTGGCGATCCATCAGGTACTCTCGCGCTTCCGTGGATAGCTTTAGAACAACCAACCGGATCATGCCTGCAACATCGGCGTCCCCGACGCCGCCTGCGTGATAGTTCACGGCCACTGCGTCGCCCGACCGGTGAAGCGCGGCGAGGTGGCCGGCACCACGCAGAAGCGCTGGCCGGTCGGCGCCTCCAGCACCCACCAGTCCCCGAGGTGTTCGATGCGCTTCGCGCCGAGCGCCTCGAGGCGTCTCACTTCGGCCTCGACGTCGTCGGTTTCGATGTCGAGGTGCACGCGGCTGGGGTGGTCGACGATCTGCACCTCGACGTGCAGTTCGTCGTGCGGGTCGAGCAGTTGCACGTAGCGCTCGCCCTCGGCCCCCGGCAGGGCGCGGACCTCCATCCCGAGCGCGCCGGCCCAGAAGGTCGCGGCGCCCGGCAGGTCGGCGGTGCGGCAGTCGATGATGAAACCCGAAAGGCGACTTCTGTGCATGCAGGATCTCCGGTGTTTGCGGTTCGTCGCTTCAGGCCGGACGTGAGCGCGCGAGGGCGATGGCGGCCTCGACGGCGGCGCGCGCCTGCGGGCTGTTCTTCCAGCACGTCGAGCCGGTGAGTCGCGAGGCGCCGGCGACGATGTCCAGCGCACTCGCGCCCGCGAGGCGGGCGAGCGAGTCGCAGCCCAGTTGCTCCAGACGTGAGAGGACCGCGGGGCCGACGCCCTTCACGGCCAGCAGCGCCCGGCGCTCGTCAGCGGTGAAGGCCAGGTCTGCGATCCACGGCATCGGGCATGGGTGAGCGCGCCTGCTCACGCATCCGGCCGGAAGCCGAGCAGCTTGCGGTAGACGGCGTCGAACAGCGCGTCGTCGAGTGCCAGGCTCGCCCGCACGAACTCCCGTGCCAGTCGCCCGCTGTCGCACCGGCCAGCGGCGGCGATGATCGGCGTGCGGGCCCGTCCCGGGCGGTCCTGTCCGTCATCGATGCGGCCGTGCGCATAGCCCCGGTCCCGGTGCCAGGCGAGCATGCGTTCGGTGCCGCACTTGTCGTAGCAGAGCTGCAGCTCGACCAGCCCGCCGGCGGCGTCGGTGAACACGTACAGGTCGAAGTCCGCGTCCGTGTACCAGCGGCGCGTGAGCCCGGCGAGGTCGCGGCGGCCGGCGGGGATCTCACGCAGCATGCGAGCACCCGTTCGCAGTCCGGCGGATTCAGCGCGGGCGCACGCGTCGCGTCGCCACCGCGGTGTGCGGATCGTCCGGCCAGTAATGCCGCGGGTAGCGGCCCTTCAGCTCCTTGCGCACCTCGGCATAGCCGCGGGCCCAGAAGCCGGCGAGATCCTGCGTCACCTGCACCGGGCGGCCGGCGGGGGACAGGATCTCGACGAGCACCGCAATCCGCCCGCCGGCGACACGAGGCGTCTCGCGCATGCCGAACAGTTCCTGCAGGCGTGCGGCGAGCACGGGCGGGCCGGGCCGCAGATAGTCGAGCGCGAGCTTCGAGCCGCTCGGCACCTCGAGGCGCGCCGGCGCCAGCGCGTCGAGCTGCGCGCGCAGCGGCCGGGGCACCCGGGCCTCGAGCGCGGCCTGCAGATCCAGGCGCGCGAGATCCGCGCGCCTGGTCGTCGTGCCCAGGTGCGGCGCGAGCCAGTCCTCGAGGGTCGCGGCGAGCTCGGCATCGCCGCTGGCGGGCAGCGCCGCGCTCACGCCCGGGATGCCGGCGCCGCGCAGCAGTTCCACGCGCGCCTGCCATTGCCGCAACGCCGGGGTCCATGGCAGGGCCTCGAGCCCCAGGGCGCGGAGACCTTCGATCATCGCCGCCGCGACGCGTTCGGGCGGCGGCCGGGTGATCTGCCGCTCGCTCACGACCAGGTGATCCAGGCGCAGCGTGCGGCGCGCGATCACGGCCTGCGCCAGGCCGTCCCAGGCGACGGTGTCCTCCTCGCGCAGGCGCGGGGCGAGGTGCGTCTCGAGCGCGCCGCGCGACAGCGGCGCCGCGAGCCAGGCACGCGCCTCGCGCTCGCCACCGTCGAGGTCGGCGATGACGAGGTAGTCGGCGCGCGCCAGGCCGTCGGCAGGGTCGACCGTCGCGCCGCGGCCGTCGGCGGCGCCGTCGCGGCCGCCGCCGTCGCCGCGGCGCTGCGCGATGCGGTCGGGGTAGGCGTGCGCGAGCAGCAGGCCGACCGCGTCCGCGTCGTCCACCTGCGCCGGGCAGGGCGCCGTCGCGGCGCGCTCCGAGGCGAGCAGTCGCTGCCAGCCGTCGGCGAGCAGGCGCGCGCGCTCGGCCGCGCCGCGGTCGACGCTCGCGCCGGGTGGCAGGTCGGCGCGCTCTCCGTCGAGCGCATCGACCCGCAGCCGCAGGTCGCAGGCGCGCACGCCGGGCGGCAGGCGCAGCAGATCGCGTTCCTCCAGCAGCGCCGCGAGCCGCGCGGCCTCGCGTTCCCGGCCGAGCGGGCGCGCTTCGAGCAGCATGTGCGCGAGCCGCGGGTGCAGGCCCAGCTTGCGCATCGCCTGCCCGCGCGGCGTGATGCGGCCCGGGGCGTCGAGCGCATCGAGGGCCGTGAGCAGGTCGCGCGCCTGCGCGAGCGCCGCGGGCGGTGGCGGCGTGACCCAGCGCAGCGTCGCCGCGTCCGGCACGCCCCAGGCCGCCAGTTCGAGCGCGAGCGGCGCGAGATCGGCCTCGAGGATCTCCGGTGGCGCGTGCTCGGCCAGGCCGCGCCCGGCATCGATCGTCCAGAGCCGGTAGCACGTCCCGGGCGCCACCCGGCCTGCGCGGCCACGCCGCTGCTCGGCCGCCGCGCGCGAGACCCGCGTCGTCACCAGGCGTGTCATGCCGCTGCGGGGGTCGAACCGCGCGCGGCGCGCGAGGCCGGCATCGACGACCGCCCGCACGCCCTCGATGGTCAGGCTGGTCTCGGCGATGGCGGTGGCGAGCACCACCTTGCGCCGGCCCGCGGCGGCCGGCGCGATGGCCAGCTCCTGCTCGCGCTGCGGCAGGTCGCCATGAAGCGAGAAGACGTCCACCTCGCCGCCGGTCACGCCCTCCAGCAGCCGCGCGACCCGGCGGATCTCGGCTCCGCCCGGCAGGAACACCAGCACGTCGCCGGCCTGCTCCCGCAGCGCGCGCTGCACGGTGGCGGCGGTCTCGCGCTCGACGTCGCGGGCATCGATGGCCCGCGCCGCGTGCCGCACCTCGACCGGGTAGCTGCGGCCGCTCGCGCCCACGACCGGCGGATCGCGCAGCGGACCGGCGAGGGCGGCCGCATCGAGCGTCGCCGACATCACCACGATGCGCAGTTCCGGCCGCAGCGCCGCCTGCGCGTCGAGGCACAGCGCGAGACCCAGATCGGCGTGCAGGCTGCGCTCGTGGAACTCGTCGAAGAGCACCGCGCCCACGCCGGCGAGCGCGGCGTCGTCCTGCAGCCAGCGGGTGAGGATGCCCTCGGTGACGACCTCGATGCGCGTGCGCGGGCCGACGCGACGCTCGAGGCGCATGCGATAGCCGACCGTTTCACCCGGCTCCTCGCCCAGCAGCCGCGCCATCCACGTCGCGACGCCGCGCGCCGCCAGCCGGCGCGGCTCCAGCATCACGATCCGGCCCCCGCCCAGCCACGGCGCGTCGAGGAGGGCGAGCGGCAGCACCGTGCTCTTGCCCGCGCCCGGTTCGGCCTGGACGATCGCGGTCGATGAGCAGGCGAGCGCGTCGAGGAGCCGCGGCAGGGCGGCGACGATCGGGAGCCCGCGGTCGACGGCAGAGGGCAGCACCCCGCCATTGTACGAACACCGGCGGCACTGGCGGGCGGGAGTGCGCCAGGGGCGCAGGGGTCGCCCGGGGTGCGCCGCGCCGGCGGGGTGCCAGCCCGCGAACGGCGAGCCGACGGCTGCATCGACCTCGCTGCTCGCTGTACCCGCCGCACGGTCGCCGGCTACACTGCCGGCCGCTGACGGCGAGAACGGGCCATGGCGGAAGCCGGCGGGGGTGGACTGGGCGGCGTGCTGCGGGTGGCGGCGGTTGGCGCGATCGTGATGCTCGCCGTGCTCGCGGCGCTGGTGGTCGTCGGGATCGTCCCGCTCGAGCTGTTCGGCAAGCTCGGCGTGAAGGTGGTCGCGCTCGGCGCAATCGTCGTGCTAGCCGCCGTCGGCATCTCGGCCATCGTGCGCTCGGGCGGTCGCTGATGCGGCGCTTGCGCCGGCGATGACCGGCGAAATCCTGCTGCTCCTGCTGGCCGCGGCGCTGGTCGGCGCGGGCATGACGGGGATCGTGGTGCCGGTGCTGCCGGGCGCGCCGCTCGTGTTCGCCGGCCTCGTGCTCGCCGCCTGGGCGGAGGATTTCGCCCACGTCGGGGCGTTCACGCTGGCGCTGCTGGGCCTGCTGGCCGCCGCCAGCTACGTCGTCGACTTCCTGGCCGGCGCGTTCGGCGCGAAGCGGTTCGGAGCATCGCCGCGCGCGGTCTGGGGCGCGGCCCTGGGCGGCCTCGTCGGTCTCTTCTTCGGCCTTCCGGGCATACTGATCGGGCCGTTCGCCGGGGCGGTGGCGGGGGAACTGAGCGCCCGCCGGGGCTGGCGCGATGCGGGAGTCGCGGGCGTGGGCGCGACGCTGGGCCTGGTCATCGGCGCCGCGTTCAAGATCGCGATCGCCGCGACGATGATCGGCCTGTGGCTGCTCGATCGCTTCGTGTGGGAACTCGCCTGACACCGCCGGGGCGGGCCCGGCGGGCAATACCGACTATGCTATGCAGCGGCCGGCGATTCGCCGTGAATTGCCAGCGCAGATGGTGCCGAGGAGAGGACTCGAACCTCCACGGATCGCTCCACTGGTACCTGAAACCAGCGCGTCTACCAATTCCGCCACCTCGGCAAGAGGCGCGGCAATGTAACCAAGCCCTCCGAGGGAGTCAACGTTGAAGCGAGACAGGCAGTCACGGGCGGAACGGCGCGGCGTGCGTGCCCGGGGCGCATCCCGCAGCCCGCGCGAACAGGTGCTCGACCGGCTGGGTCGCAGCGCCGGCCCGCTGTCGGCGGCCACGCTCGCCGCCGATCTGGGGCTCGAGGCGCCCGCCGGGCGCGAGGCGCTCGACGCCAACCTCGCCGCGCTGGTGCGCGAGGGCGCTCTGGTGCAGAACCGCCTCGGCGAATATGGGCTCGCCGGGCGCATGGACCTCGTCACCGGCCGCGTGATCGGCCATCCCGACGGGTTCGGCTTCCTCGCGCCGGAGGGTGGTGGCGACGACCTGTTCCTGCCGGCGTGGGAGATGCGTCGAGTCCTGCACGGCGACCGGGTGGTCGCGCGGGTGTCGGGGATCGACAAGCGCGGGCGGCGCCAGGGCGCGCTCGTGGACGTCCTGGAGCGGGCCAACCGCGAGATCGTCGGGCGCTACTACCGCGAGGGCGGCATCGGCTTCGTCGTCCCGGCCAACAGCCGCATCAGCCAGGAACTGCTGGTGCCGCCGGCTGCCGATGGCGGAGCGGGCCCCGGCCAGATCGTCGTGGCCGAGATCACCGAGCAGCCCGACCAGCACCGCCAGCCGGTCGCGCGCATTCGCGAGATCCTCGGCGAGCACATGGCGCCGGGGATGGAGATCGACATCGCGCTGCGCGTGCACGAGGTGCCGTTCTCGTGGCCGGCCGCGGTGCTGGAGGAGGTGGCGGAGATCCCGCACGCGGTGCGCGCCAGCGACCGGCGCGGCCGCGTCGACCTGCGCGAAGTGCCTCTGGTCACGATCGACGGCCCCGACGCCCGCGACTTCGACGACGCGGTGTATTGCGAGCCGCTGGCCGATGGCTGGCGCCTGCTCGTGGCGATCGCCGATGTCGCGCACTACGTCCGTCCCGGCACCGCCCTGGACGCCGAGGCGCGGGTGCGCGGCACGTCGGTCTACTTCCCCAACCGAGTGCTGCCCATGCTGCCGCCGGAGCTCTCGAACGGCATCTGCTCGCTGGTGCCGCACGAGGACCGGCTGTGCATGGTCTGCGAGCTGGACATCGACCGGCGCGGAGGCGTGCGTGGCAGCAGGTTCTACGACGCCGTCATGCGCTCGGCCGCGCGGCTGACCTACGACGAGGTCGCCCAGGCGACGATCCGGCGCAACCGCGAGGCGCGCGAGGCGCTCGGACCCGTCACGGCCCACCTCGACGATCTGTATCGCCTGTACGGGCTGCTGCGCAAGCGCCGCGACGCGCGCGGGGCGATCGACTTCGACACCCTGGAGTCGAAGATCGAGTTCGACGACGACGGCAAGATCTCCCGCATCGTCCCGACCGAGCGCAACGACGCGCACCGGCTGATCGAGGAATGCATGATCGCCGCCAACGTCGCCGCCGCGCAGACGCTGGCGGCGAGCGAGATCGGCGCGCTGTACCGCGTGCACCAGCCGCCGTCGGCCGAGAAACTGGAGGACCTGCGCGCGTTCCTCGGCGAACTGGGACTGAAGCTCGGCGGGCGCAAGGAGCCAGGTCCGAAGGAATTCGCGCGCCTGCTCGCGGAGGTCGGCGAGCGGCCGGATCGCCACCTCATCCAG
>CAYOJP010000148.1:0-9044 GCA_964404305.1 uncultured Gammaproteobacteria bacterium | reverse complement strand
CCCGCCGCTGGCGGGCGAGCTGCAGGCGCTGGTGCGCGAGATCGTGCTCGCATCGCCGCCGGCGACCGCGGACGCAACCCGGTTCGATGGCGCGTCCTCGTTCCTGCTGTGGGGCGCGATCGTGCTGAATGCCGACTCCGACGCGACCGATCTGGACATGGTGCAGGCGCTCGCGCACGAAAGCGGCCACACCCTCCTGTTCGGGATGTCCGCCGACGGGCCGCTCGTCGCGCAGGACGGCCGGGAGCGGCATGCATCCCCGCTACGCGACGATCCGCGACCGCTGGACGGCATCCTGCACGCGACCTACGTCATTGCGCGCATGCACCTCGCGGTGAGCGCGTTGCTGCAGGCGGGCCTGCCGGACGCCGCCGCGCGGCAGGAGGCCCGCGACGCGCTGGACCGGCACGCGCGGCATTTCAGCCAGGGCCTGGCCACCCTCGACCGCCACGCCCGGTTGACCGCGCGCGGCCACGCAGCCGTGGACGCGGCCCGTCGTTACATGGAGAACGCGTACCCGCAGCGTCCGGCCTGAGGACCTGGACCGCGCGACGCGCACGTCCGCGCGCCCGTGGCGCACGGATCCTCCCGCCGCCCAGCGGCGGCTTCGCGCCGCCGCCAGCGCCAGCGGGTGAGTTCGCGACAGCCTGGCGGACGCGCGTTTGTCGGCACGCTGCGCTGCGTTGCACCAATCAAGGGCGTTGACCGGCGTGTGTTGCCGGCCCTAGTCTGTAGTGGTCGTTACAGACGCCTTCCGGGGGCTGGAGACGCATGTCCGATGTCATCGAAGTGCCCGTCGTCATCGCGGGCGCCGGGCCGGTCGGCGCGACGCTCGCGCTCGATCTCGCGGTCAACGGCATACGCTCCGTGCTCCTGGAGGAGCGCCGGGAGCTGCCGCCCAACCCCAAGTGCAACACCACCAACGCCCGGTCGATGGAGCACTTCCGGCGGCTGGGCTGCGCCGAGGCGATCCGCCGCGCCGGGCTCGCGCAGGATCGCCCGACGGACGTCGTCTACTCCACGCGCTTCAACGGGCCCGAGCTGACCCGCTACCGCTTCCGCAGTTCCGGTCAGGTCCTGGCGCGCGCAACGGGGACGGGCGCCGTGGACGAGTACTGGCCCACGCCCGAGCCGCAGCACCGCATCTCGCAGCTGTTCATGGAACCGGTGCTGCGCGGACGGCTGGCGCAACTGCCGGCCTGCGACTTCCGCCCCGGCTGGCGCTACGAGGGCTTCACGCAGGACGACGACGGCATCACCTGCCGGGCGGTCGAAATCGGCACCGGCCGCGAGCGGGTGTTCCGGGCGCGCTTCCTCGTGTCCTGCGAGGGCGGCCGCAGCCGCATCCGGCGCGACATCGGCTCGCAGCTCGAGGGGCGCGAGATCGTCAACAAGTGGTGCTCGACCTACTTCCGCTGCCCGGATCTGCAGGCACTGTGGCCGCACGCGCCGGCCTGGATGCACCGCGTCTACAACCGCGAGGGCGAGAACCACGTGATCGTCGCCATAGACGGCAGGGAGCTGTGGCTGCACCACACGGTGATCCCGGCCGAAGGCGATCTCGACGCGCACGACGCGGCGCTCGGACTGCGCCGTGCCGTGGGCGCCGACATCGACTACGAGGTGCTGGGCCAGGAGCGCTGGATCGCCCGGGCGATGGTGGTCAACCGCTACCGCGACCGGCGCGTGTTCCTCGCGGGCGATGCCGCGCACATCTGGATTCCGATGGGCGGCTTCGGCATGAACGCCGGCATCGACGACGCGGCCAACCTCGCCTGGAAGCTGCGGGCGGCGCTGCAGGGCTGGGGGGGCGAGGCGCTCCTCGACAGCTACCAGGCCGAGCGCCGTTCGGTCGGCCAGCTCGTGGCCTCCTCGGCGGCGAAGATCTTCGCCGACCTGTACGAGGTGCCGGTGCACGAGCCGGCGTACGAGGACGAGAGCCCGGCGGGGCAGGCGCTGCGGGCCGGGATCGGCCGGTGCATCACGGAGAACAACCTGCGCGAGTTCGACAGCATCGGCATGCAGCTCGGTATCGCGTACGACGATTCGCCCGTCATCTGCTACGACGGCGCGCGGACGCCGGACTTCGCGCTCGACCGCTACGCCGACTCCTCGCGGCCGGGCGTGCGCGCCCCGCACCTGTGGCGGGCCACCGGCGACGCGCTGTCCGACCGCTTCGGCCGGGGCTACACGCTGCTGCGCATCGGTGCCGCGCCACCCGCCGCGCCGGCGCTGCGCGGGGCCTTCGACCGCCGGCGCGTGCCGCTCGCCGTCCTCGACGTGCCGGAGCCGGAGGCGCGCGCGAAGTACGAGGGCTATCCGCTCGTGCTCGTGCGCCCGGACCAGCACATCGCCTGGCGGGGCATGGCGCAGCCCGCCGATCCGGACGCGGTCGTCGCGACGCTGACCGGCACCTGATCGATTACGAACGTCGCGCGGGCCGCGGGTGCGGGCCGCGCGTGAAGGGGGCACGCGCGTGGGTTACGTACTCGGGGTCGACGTCGGCGGAACGTTCACCGACGCGGTCGGCATCGGCGGCGACGGCCATATCGTCTCGGCCAAGACGCCGTCCACGCCGCCGGACTATTCCGCCGGCGTGCTGGCGGTGCTGGACCTGCTCGCCGGACAGCTCGGCCTCGACCGCCGCGGGCTGCTGGCCGCGACCGATCACATCGCGCACGGCACGACCGCCTCGCTCAACGCCCTCGTCATGGGGCGCGTGCCGCCGGTGGGGTTCATCACCACGCGCGGCCACCGCGACAGCATCTACATCATGAACGTGGAGGGCCGCTACCTCGGCCTGCCTTCCCACGACCTGCAGAACGTGATGGCCCAGCGCAAGCCGCCGGGCCTGGTCCCGCGGCACCTCGCGCACGAGGTGACCGAGCGCATCGATCGCGCCGGTGACGTGATCGTCGCGCTGGACGAGGCGCAGGCCAGGCGCGCCGTGCGCGAGTGCCTCGTCCACGGTGCCACCGCGATTGCCGTCTCGCTGCTGTGGGCATTCCGCAATCCGGTGCACGAGCAGCGCCTGCGCGCGATCATCGCCGAGGAGGCTCCGGGCCTGTACGTGGCCCTGTCGAGCGACGTCAGTCCGCGCATCCGCGAGTTCGCGCGCCACGCGACGACCATCATGAGCACGCAGATCGGCCCCGGCCTGAAGGCTTACCTCGGCGCCCTGGAGGCACAGCTGCGCGCGGACGGCCTGCGCGGCGCGCTGCTGGTGATGCAGAGCTCGGGCGGCGCGGTCACCGCGGCCGAGGCGCCGGCGACCGCGATCACCACCATCGGCTCGGTGCTGACGGGCGGCGTCGTCGGCGCGCTCCAGCTCGCCGGGCAGATGGGCCATCGCAACGTCATCGCGACCGACGTCGGCGGCACGACCTTCCTCGTGGGCCTCATCGTCGACGGCGAGCCCGTGCGCGCGGCGCAGACCATCATCAACCAGGCACCGGTGAACGTGCCCACGCTGCGCGTGGAGGCGATCGGTTCGGGCGGCGGTGCCATCGCCTCCATCGATGCCGGCGGCAACCTGCGAGTGGGCCCGCTGAGCGCGCAGGCGGTGCCGGGACCGGCGTGCTACGGCGCCGGCGGCACCGAGCCGACCGTGACCGACGCGAACCTGGTGCTGGGCATCCTGCCGGCGCGCGGCCTGCTCGATGGCCGCCGGCCGCTGTCGCTGGCGCTGGCGCGGCAGGCGATCGAGGCGCGCATCGCGCGACCGCTCGGCCTGTCGGTGGAGGCCGCCGCCGCCGCCATCTACGCGGTGCAGAACGCGCAGACCGGCGACCTGCTGCGCAAGGTGGTGGTCGAGACCGGCTACGACCCGCGCGAGTTCGTCGTCTACG
Organism: uncultured Gammaproteobacteria bacterium; assembly: GCA_964404305.1. Classification (GTDB taxonomy): domain Bacteria; phylum Pseudomonadota; class Gammaproteobacteria; order JADZEE01; family JADZEE01; genus CAYOJP01. Next base: position 5,196 of record CAYOJP010000148.1, on the reverse strand, counting down.
CGTTCGGCGGCGCCGGGCCCGCGCACTGCGCGGCCTACGCGCGCGAGGTCGGCGCGCGCGAGGTGCTCGTGCCGCTCGGGCCGGTGGCGTCCGCGTTCTCGGCCTTCGGCCTCGCGTCCTCGGACATCGCGGTCACCCGCGAGCTGTCCGACCCGGTCACCTTCCCGTTCGACCCGCACCGCGCGGGCGCGAACTTCGCGCGCCTGGAGGCCGACGTGCGCGCCGCCATCGCGCGCCAGGGGCTGGACCTCACGGCGGTGGAGATCCACCGCGAGATCGACATGCGCTACGGCGTGCAGATGGGCGAGGTCGCCGCGCCCGTCGCCCCGGGCGTGATCGACATGCCGGCGCTGGAGGCCGCGGCGGCCGAGTTCGAGCTGCGCTATGCGCGCATCTACGGCGAGGGCGCGGGGTTCCGCGAGGCGGGCATCCACGCGCTCACCTTCCGCGTGCGCGGCATCGGCCGCCTGCCGGTGTCCTCGACGCTGCCGACCATCGCGGCGGCCGACGGGCGGTCCGTCGCCGCCGCGCTCGTGGAGGAACGGCCGATCTGCCTCGACGGGCGGCTGGGGTACGTGCCGACGCCGGTCTACGACTACGCGCGGCTGCGCGCCGGGCACCGCATCGACGGGCCGGCCATCGTCCAGGTGCCGACCACGACCGTCGTCGTGCCGGGCGGCATGCACGGCGTGGTCGACGACCTGGGCAACCTGCGCATCGCGGCATCGCAAGGGGGAAGCGCGTGAACCACGGGATACCGGGCTCCGAGATCTTCGTCAGCCGGCCGGTCGCGCCGGAGGTGCTCCTGCGCGGGTTGCCCTCGTCGCTGCGGGCGCACACCGTCACGCCCGAGGCGATCGCCGCGCTCGACCCGCTCACCTACGAGGTGGTGCGCCACCGCCTGTGGTCGATCACCGACGAGATGGGCGAGACGCTGCGGCGCATGTCGGGTTCGCCGATCGTCACCGAGGCCAACGACTTCGATTTCACGCTCAACGACGAGGTCGGCCAGGAGGTCCAGATCGGCCTGTACAACACGATGCTGGCCGGCGCGATCGACCTGGCGATCTACTGGACGCTGCAGCACCGTGCCGACAACCCCGGCATCGAGGACGGGGACATGTTCCTGTGCAACGACCCGTGGATCGGGGGCGGGCTGCACCAGAGCGACGCAGTGGTGTTCGCGCCGGTGTTCCACGACGGCCGGCTGTTCGCCTGGACGAGCGCCATCTGCCACCAGCCGGACCTGGGCGGATCGGCGCCCGGATCCATGCCGATCGACGCGCTCGACGTGTTCTCCGAGGCCGTGCCGACGCCGCCGATCAAGGTCGTGCGGCGCGGGCAGTTGCAGCGCGACGTGGCCGACGTGTGGGTGCGGCGCTCGCGCGTGCCGCTGCTCATCGGCCTGGACCTGCGCGCCAAGGTCGGCGCGAACTCGGTCGGCCGGCGGCGCCTGCTCGCGCTGGTGGAGCAGTACGGGCCGGACACGGTCAAGGCGGTGATGAAGCGGATGATGGACGACGCCGAGCAGCGGCTGCGAGACAAGCTGCGGGCCGCGCCCGACGGCACCTGGCGCGCGACCGGCTGGCAGGACCAGGCCGTGCGCGGCGACCGCCGGTCGCACCGCCTGGAGCTGGCGATGACCAAGGCGGGCGATCACCTCATGTTCGACTTCGCCGGCACCGCGCCCCAGGCCGGCGTCATCAACTGCACCTACGCGGGCTCGCGCGGCGGCATCATGCTCGCGCTGCTGCCGACGCTGGCGGGCAACATCCCGTGGTCCGCAGGCGGGCTGATGCGGTGCTTCGACATCGTCACGCCCGAGGGCACGCTCAACAACGCCACGTTCCCCGCGGCGGTCAACGAGGCGCCGATCGCCACCGCCTGGGCCATCGGCAGCCTGGCCTCGCAGTGCCTGTCGCAGATGCTCGATCGCGACGTGGCGATGCAGGGCAACGTGCAGGCCTCGTGCTGCGGCACCTGGAACACCGCCGTCGTCGCCGGCCTCGATCAGCGCCCGGCGCAGCCCGTGCCGTTCCTCAACCTCGTGATGGATTCGATGTCCGGCGGCTACGGCGCGCGACCGGTGGCCGACGGGATCGACACGGGCGGCCTGTTCTGCATTCCGATGGGCAAGTCGCCGGACGTCGAGATCACCGAACTGCTCTACCCGCTGCTGATGCTGTGGCGGCGCGAGGAGCCCGATTCGGGCGGGCCCGGGCGCCAGCGCGGCGGCGTGAGCGCATCGGTCGCGATGCTGCCGCACGGCACCGCGCTGCCTGCGGCGCTCGTGCTCTCCAGCGCCGGCATGGCGACGGCCCAGAACCAGGGCCTCGCCGGCGGCGCCCCCGGCAACCTCAGCCGCAACCTGGTGGTGCGCGGCAGCAGCGTCGCGCAGGCGTTCGCGCGCGGCACGCTGCCCGATACGCTCGCTGCCTGCGGCGGAGACGTCGAGGTGACGCAGTGCATGACCGGCGACGTGCTGATGCCGGGCGACGTGCTGTTCCTGCACTGCCAGGGCGGCGGCGGCTACGGCGATCCGCTGCGCCGCGAGCCGGAGCGCGTCGCGCGCGACGTGGCCAACGGCCGGGTCTCGGGGCTCGCCGCGCGCACGCTGTACGGCGTCGCGCTGGAGGCGGGGCGGGTCGATGCCGAAGGCACGCTGCGGCTGCGCCAGTCGCTGCTCGACGCGCGCCGCGCCGGCGCGACGCTGCCGGCGGCACCGGCCGGCGGGCGTATCGAATCGGCGCGCGCGCGACCGCTCGACGACAACCTGGTGATCGGACGCACCGACGACGGCCGCGAGGCGGTCGCGTGCCGGCACTGCGGGCAGGTGCTGGAAGCGCCGGACGCGCACTTGCACGTCGCGCGCCGCGACGGCCCCCCGGCCGATGCCGGCCCCGGGGTCACGGCCGAGCCGGCGCTGTTCGTCGACACGCCGGTCGTGTTCCGCGAGTACTTCTGCCCGAACTGCTGGACGCGCATCCACTGCGGGCTGCTGCCGGCCGACCATCACGACGTGATCGCCGGCTACCGCGTGGCCGGGCACGCGTGAGCGGCGGGGCGCCGGGACGATGACGACGGAGCCGGCCCCCACTCCGGCCGGGCCGCGCACCGACCGTGCCGGCACGCGCGCGCGCATCCTCGCCGCGGCGCGCGACCTCGTGGCGCGCAAGGGCTACGCCGGCACCAGCATCTCGATGATCTGCCGCGAGGCGGGTATCAACGCCAGTTCCCTGTACTGGTTCTTCGCCAGCAAGGAGGACCTGTTCCTCGCCGTGATCGAGGAGGGCGCACAGGCGTTCCTCGACGCCGTCGCGGTGCCGCCCCCGGCGGCGCAGGCGCCCGGCGACGCCGCGCGCGAGGACACCGTGGCCGTGATCTCGGACCGGCTGTCGCGCAACACGCTGTTCCTGCGCGTGCTGCTCGTGATGATGCTCGAGGCGCACGACGTCTCGCCGGCGTTCCGCGCGCGGGTCGACGAGATCCGCTCGCGTTCGCTCGACTGGTGGCGCGCCCTGCTCGCCGGCCTGTTCCAGCCGCTGGGCGCCAGCGACGCGCGACAGCTCGCCGACGACTTCGCCCCGCTGTGCCGCGCGACGCTGAACGGCGCCTTCATCGCCGAGCAGTTCGGCGAGCGGGTGAGCGTCGCGACGATCCTGCGCCGGTTGCTGCTGCTGCTCGACGGCCTGGTGCAGGCGCAGGTGCGCGAACGCGGCGACGGCGCGGCCTGAGGGTCAGCACCGGGTCAGGTCCCGCCGAAGGGCGATGCCGCGCGTCGGGGAGCGCCAGCACCCGACGATGAACGGATCCGAAGGCTTGCGCCGGCGTCCCGTGCAACGCCGGTGGCGCGGTGGTCCGGCCGGGAGTCGCGATCGGATTCGGCTCCGCGACCAGGCAACGATTCACACGGTGGCGGTCCGTGCGACCGGCAGGCCCGCCGCCTGCCAGTCGCTGACACCGTCGAGCGTCTTGCGTGCCCGATAGCCGGAGTTCGTCAGCAGCGCGACCGCTTCATCGGACATCAGGCAGTACGGCCCGCGGCAGTAGGCGACTATCTCGACGTCGCGCGGCAACTCGGCAAGCCGGTGCGCCAGTTCCGCCAGCGGGATCGAGCGCGCGTGAGGCAGATGCGCGGATGCGTATTCCTCCGCCGGCCGCACATCGAGTACGACGACCTCGCCGCGCCTGGCCTGCGCCAGCAGTTCCTTGCGGCCTGTCTGTACCAGGCGCTCGGGCTCGGCGAGCATCTGCTGCAGCGTCAGACGCAGTTCGACCAGATGCTCTTCGGCCACCTGCCGAACTGCCACGCCGAGTCGGGCGACATCGGTGCCGCTGAGGCGGTAGAAGATGCGCCTGCCCTCGCGCCGGCTCTGGACCAGCCGGGCCTCCCTCAGCGCCTTCAGATGCGCACTGGCGAGCTTGACGTCGATGGCCACGGCCGCCGCCACCGTTTCGACGGACTTCTCGCTCTGCGCCAGCATTTCCAGGATTTCCAGCCGCTTGGGGCTGGCCAGGGCCTTGCCGACGCGGGCCACCTGTTCGTACAGGAGATCCTTGAGAGTTCGATTATTCATGGTGTATATTCTAATGATCGTTAGAATATCAGGCAATAGGCCAGCGGCGCTCGCGCCGCAGGTCGTCGGAGCACGTCATGGCACTCGAACAGTTCGTCCTCGGCCACGAAGCAGCCATCCGGCTGGGCGTCTTCCTGGGCACCTTTGCGCTCGTCGCTGGCTGGGAAGTCGTGGCGCCGCGGCGCGCGCTGACGCTTTCCAGGATCCTGCGGTGGCCCGGCAATCTCGGGCTGGTGGCACTGAACGCCGCGCTTTTGCGGCTGGTCTTCCCGGTTGCGGGCGCGGGCCTGGCGGCCTTCGGCGCAGCGAACGGCTGGGGCGTGCTCAACCAGTTCCATGTGCCCTTCTGGGCGGCGGTGCCGGTGGCGGTAATCGTCATGGACTTCACGATCTGGCTGCAGCACGTCATGTTCCACGCAGTGCCGGTGCTGTGGCGGCTGCATCGCGTGCACCACGCCGACCCCGACTACGACGTGACCACCGGGGCGCGCTTCCATCCGCTGGAGATCCTCCTGTCCATGCTGATCAAGTTCGCCACCATCGTGGTCCTCGGTCCGCCGGTGGTGGCGGTGGTGGTCTTCGAGGTGCTGCTCAACGCGACGTCGATGTTCAACCACGG
>CAYOJP010000147.1:0-9054 GCA_964404305.1 uncultured Gammaproteobacteria bacterium | reverse complement strand
CGGGCGCGCTGCAGTGGGTGGTCGGCCACGTGACGCGAATCAAGCCCTGGGATTCCGATCGGTTCATCCCGCTCACCGAGGCCGCGGGTTTCCAGGGGACCGACGAAGGCGCGACGCTCGCCGGTGCGCGCTGGAATCCGGACGGGGACACCAGCCTCACCGTCATCAACTATGCCGCCTGGGATTTGCTGGACATTGCCTACTCCCAAGCCTCCAGGGTGTTCCGCCCGTACCCGGGGGTCTCCGGCCTGTACTCATTGCAGGCCACCTACCAGGGCAGTATCGGCGAGGAACTGGGGGGCGCAGCGGCACGTACCACCTGGGCGCCCGGGCCTCGCTCAGCTACCGCGCCGCGGTGCTGTCCCTGGCCACGAGCTACACCGACGCCGATGCGGCGCTCCGCACGCCGTTCGGCGGCTCGCCCAGCTACCTGTCGCTGATGCCGAGCAATTTCGACCGCGCCGGCGAGCGCGCATGGCTCGCGGCGATGGCGTACGAACCCGGGCGCTTCGGCCTGCCCGGCGTCGGCGTCAACGTGAAATATGCGCGTGGTCACGGGGCCGGCCGCGATCCGGATCGGGACGAACTCGACCTGACCGTCGACGTCAAGCCCGAGCGCGTGCTCGTGCCTGGCCTGTGGTTCCGGTTCCGGTACGCGACGCTCGATGCGGACGACGGACTGTCGCGGGAGGACGTGCGGTTCATACTGAACTACGAGCTCGCCCTGCTCTGAACGGCCGCTGCGTGGCTCGGCACGCACGGGCGCCGGAAGCCTTTCATTCCACCTTGAGCAACTGCACCACCGGCGCCTCGCCGGCCGGTGCCAGCGATTCGCACACGCGATTGCGGCCCGCCCGCTTGGCACGGTAGACCGCGTCGTCGGCCGCAGCCATGATGCAATCGGGCTCGCTAAGTTCGGCCGGGTGCGAAGCGACGCCGATGCTGACGTTCAGGCGCAGCGTCTCGGCGCCGATCAGGAAGCCGCGCTTGGCCACGGCCTCGCGCAGCCGCTCGGCGGTCGCACGGGCGGATTGTGCATCGCTGTTGGCGCAGATCACCAGGAACTCCTCGCCCCCGATGCGGCACACCTCGTCGTCGGTACGCGCGGTCGAGCGCAGCAGCGCCGCGACCTCGCACAGCACCTGGTCGCCCATGGCGTGCCCCCAGGTGTCGTTGATCTGCTTGAAGTGGTCGACGTCGATCAGCATGCAGGCGTAGCTGTCGCCCGCGCGGCGCGATGCGGCCCAGACCTGTCGCAGGCGCTGCATCGCGTGCCGGCGGTTCGGCAACTGCGTGAGCGGGTCGGTGAGCGCGGCCTGCTCCAGGCGGCGGTTCGCGACGGCGATTTCGGCGAGGTAGCGCCGGATCTCCTCGTGCTCGTGCGCCACCTCGTCCTGCAGCCGGATGACGCGGGTCGCCGCGCGCAGGCGGGCGGCCAGCACGCGCGGCACGATGGGCTTCTGCATGTAGTCGTCGGCGCCGGCATCGAAGGCGGCGACGTGCACCTCCTCCCCGCCGTGAGCGGTGACGATGACGATGTACATGCCCTGGCCCTCGCGCGTGTTGCGCAGCGCGCGACACAGGTCCAGCCCGTCGAGATCCGGCATCAGCCAGTCGCTGACGACGATGTGCGGCTGCCACTCCATCGCCAGCTTCAGCGCCTCGCGCCCGCCGCTGGCGCCGCGCACGACGTAGCCCGCCGCGCCGAGCAGGGCCCGCAGCAGCACGACGGGCGCCTCGTCGTCGTCGACCACGAGCACCCGGACGCCATTGCGTGCGGTCCCGTGCGCCGGGTCGTCGCTCTCCCCGTCCCCGGGGGACGCGGTCGCGGGCAGCGGCAGCTCCAGGTTGCGGCTCCACTCGCGCCACTGCGCGGTGATCTCGGTCAGCAGCGTGCGCAGCGCGTCGAGGTCCAGCCCCGGCGGCGATTCCTCCAGCAGTTGTGCGAGCGCGTGCTCCCGCCTGTCCTCGGCGGCCGTGAGCACGGCGGCGAAGCGGCGCGCCTCGGCGAGGCAGCCGGCGAGGGCGGACGCGCGCGGGTCGGTGCCGGCATGCCCGGGGTCGTACTGCGCAGCGACGCCGCTCCGGTGCAGGGCCGGCACGCCCCACTCGGCCAGCATCGCGACGCCCAGCTCGACGTGATCGATGTAGAAGCGCTGGCGCTCGGCGGCGAGCAGGGCCGTGACGGGGCCGTTGCCGGCAGTCGCGAGCGCATTGGCGTAGTCGGACGGGTGGACGGTCGCCAGCGCCAGCCGCCCGACACCGGCCAGCAGGCCGCAGGTGAACACTTCATCCGGCGGAAATGCGCGGTCGCGTCGCGCGAGCGCCTGCGCGGCCACGGCGGTCGCAAGCGCGGCGGACCAGTAGCGGTCGTAATCGAACCCGTCGCAGCGGCCGCTGCGGTGCGCGCTCACGACCGACAGGCCGAGCACCAGCTGACGCACGACGTGCAGGCCCACGAGCAGCAGCGCCTCGGGCAGCGAGACCACCGGACGCGAGCGCCCGGACAGCGGCGAGTTCGCGAACTTGAGCACGCGCCCGGCGAGCGCCGGGTCGCTCGCCAGCAGGCGCGCGACGTCGGCAACCGTCGCGTCGTCGCGGTTCGTCAGTTCGAGCAGGGCCAGTGCCACCCCCGTGGGCGAGGGCAGGTTGCCGGTGGCCTTCAACTCGTGGAAGCGTTCCGGTTGCATGTACCTGTCTGCGGTGGGGGCGGGCCGCGCGCTGGCGGTGTGCTGCGGACGGCACTCGGGCCAGTCGCGTCGGCCCGCCCTCGCTCCGGTATCGGCGCGGGTGCGAGCCGGCTTGAGCGCGAGAGCGCGGGCGAGGGTTGCCCCGGACCGCCCGGATCGCTCAGGCTTGCCCTTTCGCCGCCTCGCGGCATCCCTGGAGCGCGCCCCCGTGCGAGCCTTCTCCGGACACCCGCCCGGACTGTCGACGCTGTTCTTCACCGAGCTGTGGGAGCGCTTCTCCTATTACGGCATGCGGGGCATGCTCGTGCTGTTCCTCACCGCGGAAGTCGCGACCGGCGGCATGGGCATGACCGACGCGCGGGCCGGGGCGATCCTCGGACTGTACTCGGCGGGCGTGTACCTCGCCGCGTTGCCCGGCGGCTGGCTGGGCGACCGGCTGCTCGGTGCGCGCGCGGCGGTCTTCCACGGCGGCGTGATCATCGCGCTGGGGCATTTCACGATGGCACTGGCCAGCGGACCGGCGTTCTTCGGCGGGCTGGTCCTGATCGTGATCGGCACCGGGCTGCTCAAGCCCAACGTCAGCGCGATCGTCGGCGAACTGTACGGCGACGACGCCGGCGCGCGCCGGGATGCCGGTTTCACGCTCTTCTACATGGGCATCAACGTCGGCGCGTTCCTGGGGCCGCTCGCCTGTGGCGGGCTGGGCGAGCGCGTCGACTGGCACCTGGGGTTCGGTTGCGCGGGCGTCGGGATGGTGCTCGGCCTCGTCCAGTACCGGCTCGGGGCGGACCGGCTCGGCAACGCCGGCCGGCCGCGCGTGCTCGATGCCGGTGCCCGCCGTGCGCTGCTCGCGCGCATCGCCGCCGGCATGGCGCTCGCGCTCGGGGTGGCGCTGCTCGCATTCGCGCTCGCGCGTGCCGGCACGATCCCGGCGACGGTCGAGTGGTTCGCCGGCGCGACCGGCGTGGTCATCGTCGCGGTCGCGGCGGGCTATTCGGCGTGGCTGATGCTCGCGGCCGGCCTGGATGCCGGCGAGCGCGGCCGGGTCGCGCTCGTCTTCGCGCTGTTCGTCGGCGCGGCGCTGTTCTGGGCCGGCTTCGAGCAGGCGGCTTCGACGCTGAACCTGTTCGCCTCGCGGCATACGGACCGGGTGCTGCTCGGGTTCGAGCTGCCGGCGACGTGGTTCCAGTCGATCAACGCCTTCTTCATCATCGCGCTCGCCCCGGTCGTCGGCGCTGCGTGGGTGGCGCTCGATGCGCGCGCGCCGTCCCTGCCGGTCAAGTTCGCGCTGGGCCTCGCGCTGCTGGGTGCCGGGTTCCTCGTGCTCGCGTGGGGGGCGAGCCACGTGACGGGCGATGCCCGCGTCGGCCCGATGTGGCTCGTGACGACGTACTTCCTGCATACCGTGGGCGAACTGTGCCTGAGCCCGGTGGGCCTGTCGGCAGTGACCACGCTGTCGCCGCGCCGCCTGGTCGGGCAGATGATGGGCGTATGGTTCATGGGCGCGGCGCTGGGCAACCTGCTCGCCGGCCTCGCCGCCGGCCGGCTGGAAGGCCTGTCGCCGGCACACCTGTTCGCGTACGTCGGGGTGTTCGGCTGCGTCGCGGCCGCCGGCTTCGTGGGCCTGCGGGGCGCTTTCCGGCGTTACGGCGGCGGCGCGGGTTGAGGCATGTCCGCCGCTGCTGCCTGCGCCGCTCCCGCTCCGGGGCTGAGCGGAAATGTCGGGCGCTTCGGCCTGCGCCGGTGCCGGGCGGGTCCGCCGCGACCCGCTCGAGTACGTCCATGTACGCTTCCGTCGCGCGCGTCCTGCGCGCTCACGGTCGCCGCGAACCCGCCCGGCACCGGCGCTTGCGGATATCAGCCGTCGTGCGGTTGGCGGGTCCGTTTCGTGGCTCAGCCCGTGCCGCCGACCGTCAGGTCGTCGATGCGCAATGTCGGCTGGCCTACGCCCACGGGCACCGACTGGCCGTCCTTGCCGCAGGTGCCGACGCCCGGGTCGAGCGCGAGGTCGCTGCCGATCATCCGCACGCGCGTGAGCACGTCGGGGCCGTTGCCGATCAGGGTCGCGCCGCGCACCGGGCGCGTGATGCGCCCGCCCTCGATGAGGTAGGCCTCCGAGGCGCTGAACACGAACTTGCCGCTGGTGATGTCGACCTGGCCGCCGCCGAAGTTGACCGCGTACAGGCCGCGATCGACCGACGCGATGATCTCCTCGGGGGCGTGCGTGCCCGCCAGCATGCAGGTATTGGTCATGCGCGGCAGCGGCCGGTGCGCGTACGACTGGCGCCGGCCGTTGCCGGTCGAGGCCCTGCCGGTCAGCCGCGCGTTGTGGCGGTCCAGCAGGTAGCCGCGCAGGATACCGTCCTCGATCAGCATGGTGCGCTGCGTGGGCGTGCCCTCGTCGTCGACATTGAGCGAGCCGCGCCGGTCGGCGAGCGTGCCGTCATCGACGACGGTGACACCGGGGGCGGCCACGCGCTCGCCGATGCGACCCGCGAACGCCGAGGTGCCCTTGCGGTTGAAATCGCCCTCCAGCCCGTGGCCGATCGCCTCGTGCAGCAGGATGCCGGGCCAGCCCGGGCCGAGGACCACGGTCTGCGTGCCGGCCGGCGCGTCCACCGCCTCCAGGTTCACCAGTGCCTGGCGCACGGCCTCGCGCGCCAGGGCGAGCCCCGCGTCGCCGAGGAAGCGCGCGTAGTCCACCCGCCCGCCGCCGCCGGCGGACGCGCTTTCGCGGCGCCCGCCCTGGACGGCGATGACCGTCACGTTCAGTCGCACGAGCGGGCGCACGTCGGCGGCGAGCGTGCCGTCGCTCGCGGCGACCAGGATCACGCTGTGCCGGCCGGCGAGGCTCACGATCACCTGCTGGATGCGCGGGTCCTGGCGCCGGGCCTCGGCGTCGATCGCGCGCAGGAGGCCGACCTTGGCGGTGTCGTCGAGGGCGCCGAGCGGGTCGTCGGCGCGATAGAGCGCCCGCGGCTCGCGGGCGGCGAGAGCGATGCCGGTCGCCGGGCCGCCCTGGCGGGCGATGGCACGCACGGCGGCGGCCGCGTCGAGCAGGGCGGGGGCCTCGAAGCCGTCGGTGTAGGCGTAGCCGGTGCGTTCGCCGGCCGTGGCGCGCACCCCGACGCCCTGGTCGATGCCGTGGTTCGCTTCCTTGACGAGGCCGTCCTCCAGCACCCAGGACTCCGACCGCGTGCGCTCGAAATACAGGTCGGCGGCATCCACGGCGCCGGACAGCGCGCGGTCGAGGACGCGGGCCAGATCCCCGTCGGCGAGCCCGGTCGGGGCGAGGAGCGCGGAGCGGGCGGTCTCGAGCAGGGCGGTCATGGCGTGATGGCGTTGGCGGTCGCGACGTGCACCAGGGTGACAGTCTGCCACAGCACGGCGCCTCCCGGTCCCGTTCCGGCCTCGAAATCACCGGTGGTTTACCGCTAAAATCATGCGCTTGGATCGGCGCCTGGTTGCGCGCCGACGGACCCCGACCCCGGAGCACGCCCTTGGACACCCGTTTTCCGCGCATCGAGCGCCTGCCGCCTTACGTCTTCAACACCATCGACGAGCTGAAGATGGCGGCCCGGCGGCGCGGCGAGGACATCATCGACTTCGGCATGGGCAATCCCGACCAGCCGACGCCTGCGCACATCGTCGACAAGCTGATCGAGGCCGCCCAGCGCCCGACCACCCACCGCTACTCGACCTCGCGCGGGATCCCGCGGCTGCGCCGCGCGATCTGCAACTGGTATCGCGTGCGCTACGACGTGCATCTCGACCCGGACTCCGAGGCCATCGTCACCATCGGCTCCAAGGAGGGGCTCGCCCACCTGGCGATGGCGACCGTGGAGCGCGGCGACGCCGTGCTCGTGCCGAATCCTGCCTACCCCATCCATCCGTACGGCTTCGTGCTTGCCGGCGCCGACATCCGGCACGTGCCGATCGGCCCGGGCATCGACTTCTTCGCCGAACTGGAGAAGGCTATCCGCGACTCCTGGCCGCGGCCGAAGATGCTGCTGCTGAACTTCCCGAGCAACCCGACCACGCAGTGCGTGGACCTCGCCTTCTTCGAGCGCGCGGTTGCCATCGCCCGGGAGCACGACCTGTGGGTCGTGCAGGATCTGGCGTACGCCGATCTCGTGTTCGACGGCTACGTGGCGCCCTCGATCCTGCAGGTACCGGGCGCCAAGGATCTCGCGGTCGAGTTCTTCACTCTGTCGAAGAGCTACAACATGCCGGGCTGGCGCGTGGGTTTCATGGTCGGCAACCCGACGCTCATCAAGGCGCTCGGCCGCATCAAGTCCTACCTCGACTACGGCACGTTCACGCCGATCCAGGTCGCCGCGATCACCGCGCTGGAGGGGCCGCAGGACTGCGTGGCCGAGATCCGCGAAATGTACCGACGGCGCCGCGACGTGCTGTGCGAGGGCCTCTCCTCCATCGGCTGGCCGGTCGAAAAGCCGCAGGGCACGATGTTCGTCTGGGCGCCCATCCCCGAGTCGCACCGTGGGCTGGGCTCGCTCGAATTCTGCAAGCGGCTGCTCGCCGACGCGCGCGTCGCCGCCTCGCCGGGCGTGGGTTTCGGCGAGTACGGCGAGGGCTACGTCCGCTTCGGCCTGATCGAGAACGAGCACCGCACGCGCCAGGCGGTGCGCGGCATCCGCGCCATGCTGCGCGGCGGCCGCGCCGACCAGGCCGGCGCGGCCTGAGGCCGCCATGACCGCACTCGCACCGGTCCGGGTCGGCCTGCTGGGAGCCGGCGTCGTCGGCGGCGGCGCTCTCGCCGTCCTGCAGCGCAATGCCGGAGAGATCGCCCGCCGCGCCGGGCGCGGCATCGAGATCACGCACGTGGCCGCCAAGGAACTGCGGGAGCCGCGCCACTATTCCATCGAGGGCATCCGCGTCACGCAGGACCCGTGGCAGGTCGTGAACGATCCGGACATCGAGATCGTCTGCGAGCTGATGGGCGGGCTGGAGCCCGCCTGCGAACTCGTGCTTGCCGCGATCGCCAACGGCAAGCACGTGGTCACCGCCAACAAGTACCTCATCGCCACGCGCGGCAACCGCATCTTCGAGGCCGCGCATGCAGCCGGCCTTACGGTCGCCTTCGAGGCGGCGGTGGCGGGTGGCATCCCGGTCATCAAGGCGGTGCGCGAGGGCCTCGCGGGCAACCAGATCGAGTGGCTGGCCGGCATCATCAACGGCACCTGCAACTACATCCTCACGGCCATGCGCGACCAGGGGCGGGAGTTCGCCGACGTGCTGGCCGAGGCGCAGGCGCTCGGTTACGCCGAGGCCGATCCGTCGTTCGACATCGATGGCATCGACGCCTCGCACAAGCTGATGATCCTCGCCGCCATCGCCTTCGGCATCCCGCTGCAGCACGACAAGACCCACGTCGAGGGCATCCGCGGGATCACGCGCGAGGACGTGCAGTACGCGGCCGAGCTCGGGTATCGCATCAAGCACCTCGGGATCGCGCGCCGGACGCCCGCGGGCATCGAACTGCGCGCGCACCCGACGCTGGTGCCTCAGCGACGCCTCATCGCGAACGTCGACGGCGTGATGAACGCGGTGCTGGTGCGCGGGGACGCCGTCGGTCCGTTGCTGCTGTACGGCGCCGGCGCGGGCGCCGAGCCGACCGCCTCGGCGGTCGTGGCGGACCTCGTCGACGTCGTGCGCGCACTGACGACCGATCCGGGCAACCGCGTGCCGCACCTGGCGTTCCAGCCCGACGCGCTCGCCGACGTGCCGGTGCTGCCGATGGCCGACACCCGCACCGCCTGCTACCTGCGCATGCTGGCCGCGGACCGCCCCGGGGTGCTCGCCGACGTCACGCGCATCCTCGCCGACCTCGGCATCAGCATCGAGGCGATCCTGCAGAAGGAGCCCGCCGCTGGCGCGACCGGCGTGCCGGTGATCATCCTCACGCAGGTGGTGGAGGAGCGGCACATCGACGCGGCGATCCGGCGCATCGAGGCCCTGGACAGCATCGCCGGGCCGGTGGTGCGGCTGCGCCGGGAGGAACTGGCATGAGCGGGCGCTATCTGGGACTCATCGAGCGCTACCGCGCGCGCCTGCCGCTGCCGGGCAACGCGCGCGTCGTCAGCCTGTGCGAGGGCGACACGCCGCTCATCCGGCTGGAGAACCTGCCGCGCGACGTCGGCGCGGACGTCGAGCTGTACGTGAAGTTCGAGGGCCTGAACCCCACCGGCTCGTTCAAGGACCGCGGCATGACGATGGCCGTGACGCAGGCCGTCACTGCCGGCAGCCGCGCGATCATCTGCGCCTCGACCGGCATCACCTCGGCCTCGGCAGCGGCCTAGGCGGCGCGCGCCGGGATCCAGTCGTTCGTGCTGATCCCGGACGG
>CAYOJP010000146.1:0-9148 GCA_964404305.1 uncultured Gammaproteobacteria bacterium | reverse complement strand
ATGGCAATCAGTTGCATAGCCGCGTGAGCAGCACCTGCGCCGTTATCGCCGGTGCCCCCGGCATCGAGTTGCAGCCGGTGCCCCGGATCGAAGGGCTCGACCGGGACGCATTCTTCCGCGATTTCCAGCACCCCGCCCGGCCGGTCGTGCTGACCGGGCTGGCGCGCGGCTGGCCGGCGCTCGCGAAGTGGACGCCGCAGTATCTCGCCCAGCGTTACGGCGCCCAGCCGGTGCCGGTCTACGATGCGCGCTTCATTGCCCGCGGCGCGAATTACATGTCGAGCGTGGCGACGATGAAGTTCGGCGACTTCCTGCGCGCCGTGCTGTCGGAGGAGCGCGATCTGCGCATGTTCCTGTACAACATCGCGAGCGAGATCCCCGAACTGCGCGCCGACGTGCCGCTGCCGGACCTGGCTGACGGCTTTTCGCGCCGCTTCGTGTTCACGTTCTTCGGCTGCCGCGGCTCGGTCACGCCGCTGCACTACGACATCGACAATTCGCACGTGCTGCACACCTGCCTGCACGGGCGCCGCCGCATCGTGCTGTTCGCACCCGACCAGGGCGCCAACCTGTACCGGCACCCGTTCACCGTGCGCAGTTACGTCGACGTCGAGCGGCCCGATTACAGGCGTTACCCGCGGCTGGCACGTGCGCAGGGCTACGACGTCACTCTGCGACCGGGCGAGACCCTGTTCATGCCCAGCGGCTTCTGGCACGAGGTACGTTATCTCGACGGCGGCTATGGCCTGTCGCTGCGATTTCCATCTGAACGCCTCGGCGCGCGCCTGCGCGGGCTGGTGAACCTGGCACTCGTGTCGCCGCTGGACCGCCTGCTGAACAAGCTCGCTCCCGATGCCTGGTTCGCGTGGAAAGCACGGGCTGCGCAGCGGGCCGATCGACGGGGTGAGGCGTGAGGATGGCAGGCACCCGCGGGCGGACCCGTGCGGCGGCGGGCTGGTCGCTGCTGCTGGTGTGGGTGCTGGCGTGGCCGACGGCGGCCGACGATGGCACGCTGGTAGAGACGGCCACGGGCGCGGTCTTCCCGGCCCGCGTGGCATTCACCGCCGATGGCGCCGACTACGATCTGGCCGCGACCGGGCTCGCCGTACGCAAGATACTGTTCCTGAACATCTATGCGATAGGTCACTACCTCGATGTCAGGGTCGCCGCAACGCCCGAGGCCGCGCGGCAGCAGGTACTGTCGGACGCGCACGCGAAGCAGGCCACGCTGGTGTTCGCGCGCCACCTGCGGGCAGCCCAGTTGCGCGACGGGCTGCGCGAGAGCTACGAGAAGGTGGCTTCGGCAGGGGAACTGGCGGAGACCGAAGCGGTGTTGCAGCGGTTCCTCGCAGCCATAGCGAGCGACGTGGACAGGCAGGACAGGTTCACACTGCGCTGGCTGCCGGGCGGCAGGCTGCAGGCCGTGTACGATGACGAGGTCGCGCTGGAACTGCGGGACGCGACATTCGCGCGCGTGCTGTGGTCGATCTGGTTCGGGCCGAACGCCGTGGTCGACGCGGATCGCCTGCTCGGCACGGCCACCGCGCTCGCGGGGGCGCGGGTGGCGGGTGGTGCACCGGCCACCGGGATGTAACGGCGCAGCGAGACAAGATGGAGCACCAGGGTCAATGAAGATCGACAAGGGCGAAGTCGTGGCAGGGCGGTTCGTGGTTCCGTACCGGGTTTATGGCGAGTCGCCGCGGCTCATGGTCTGCGTGAGCGGGGCGCAGCAGACCATGGTGGTGTGGCGCAGCCTGGTGAACCATTTCATGCGCGACTACAGCGTCGTGACCTTCGACATGCCGGGGCTCGGCCGCACCCGGACGCTGACTGGCCCGCTGGAGACGACCTTCGAGGAACAGTACCTGATCCTGCGGGCCATCGTCGCGGCAACCGACCGCGGCGGGCCGCTGACGCTGGTCGGCTGCTCGTGGGGCACGCTGGTGGTCAGCGCCTATGCCTCGCGGCTGCCGGCGGCGGTCGACACGCTGGTGCTCG
The DNA here is from genome assembly GCA_964404305.1 of uncultured Gammaproteobacteria bacterium. Classification (GTDB taxonomy): domain Bacteria; phylum Pseudomonadota; class Gammaproteobacteria; order JADZEE01; family JADZEE01; genus CAYOJP01. The sequence continues at coordinate 7,150 of CAYOJP010000146.1, read as the reverse complement.
GCAGCTTCGGCGTCAAGCCCAGCGCCGAGATGCGCGACGTGATCCGCGAAGGCCGCCGGCTGTACGAATCCGGCGCGCGCGAAGCGGGAGGCCATCTCATCATCGAGCGCTTCGGCCAGAACATCTCGCCGATGTACAAGAAGCGCATCGTGGCGCAGTTCGAGCGCATGGACGAGGATCAGGCGCGCGCGTTCGTCAACCACTGTCGCTTCGTCGACAGCGTGAGCCACATCGACGAGCTGATCGACCTCAACGCCATCACGGCGCGCACGCTGATCATCAATGGCGCCAACGACACCATCCTCGACCTCGAGGACGTCGACATCGCCGCCAACCGCATCGCCAACTGCCAGTCGCGTATCGTCGAGGACGCCGGCCACTTCCTGCATTTCGAGCGGCCCGACATCATCAACATCTACGCGGAGTTCCTCGAGCAGCGCAGCTGCGCCTGAACTCGCGCCGCGCCGGGCGGCACGGCCTGCATGGCGGCAACGGTGGCGCGGGGTTGGACTGCGCGCTCGGATTGCCGGCGGGCGCAGGGTACTGGGGCCGGGTGGGCGATGCCCGGGGAAGCGTCCGGTACCACGAAGTGCGTCGTGTGGTACCGCGAAGCACTCCTTGCGGCAGCGTCCCCGCCGCCCGTACTGCGCCGCCGCCGACCGCAGGCGCGCCGCCACGTGCTCGCGCAGTTCCTGCGGCGCCAGCACCTCGGCGTCCGGGCCGTAGCGCAGGACGTCCATCGTCAGCTCGCGCGGATCGGAGTAGGGGACGCGCAGCTCGAGCGAGCCGTCGCGCAACACGCGCCGGGCCTGCCCCGGGTGCCACTGCTCGTCGGCGACCCAGCGCGCGGCGTCGCTCGTGAAGCGGATCACCGCCTCCGCGCGCGGGGTGCCCGAGAAGATGCCATAGGCCGAGCCGTAGTAGTGGTCGAGCGCGGCCTGGTCGATCTCCTCCGCCGCCTCGCCCTCCTCGACGAAGCGCACCCGATCGATCGAGAAGCTCCGCAGCGCCCGGCGCAGGTGACACCAGGCGTCGAGGTACCAGTTGTCGCGGTAGTACGAGAGGCGCTGCGGGGACACCCAGCGCTCGGTGACCTCGTCGCGGGCCCGGCCGTGGTACAGGACGCGCAGCCGGCGCCGGCGCACCAGTGCGCTCGCCAGGCGCTGGAACGTCTCGAGATCGGTGCTGCGCGGCGCCATCTGCAGGATGCGGATCCGGTGCTCGATCTCGCGATTGCCGCCCGCGCGCTTGTGCAGCAGGCCCGCGATGCGCTCGCGCAGGGGAGCAATGTGCGGCTCCAGCAGACCGGGCTGCACGTCGGAGAGCAGCTTGAGCGTCGTCATCAGGGCGTGGATCTCCGAGGCGTTGAACCACAGGCCCGGCAGTTCGTACAGCGCGTCGCCCCTGGCGTAGTAGTAGCCGTTGCGCTCGTGGTCGTACTCGATTGGCGCGCCCAGGTAGGTGCGCATGTCGTCGATGATGCGCTTGACCGTGGCCCGCGAGCACTCGAGCCGGCGCTCGAGGTCCACGCGCGCCACCGGGGTACGTCGCTCCGCGAGGATCCGGTGCAGGGCGAGGATGCGGTCGAACCGGTCCATGGGGTGCCTTTCGCGGCGGGAGGCCGCCCGTGCGAATCTAAAGCGGATGCCGCGGATATGCCATCCGCGCCCGGTGTGCAGACGCGAGTTCCGGGTGGGCGGACCGACCCGGGCGTTTCGTTCGACGCCCGGTGCGTCGCTCCCGCAGGAGCGGGCTAGCCCGCGATAGCCCTCCCCGGGGCTGGCGCCAAACCCAATCGCGGCTGAAGCCGCTCCTACAGGAACGTTCGCTCGACGTCGGAACGAAACTCCCTGTAGGAGCGGGCTTGCCCGCGATGCCCTGCGCCGGGGGCGAACCGCGAGCGCCCGTCAGCCCGCGGTGGCCGTCACCCAGGCCACCGCCGCCGACAGCGTGACGATCCCGAGCAGGTTGCCGAGCACGACGATCGTCGCGACCAGTCCCGGATCGCGGCCGTAGCGCTCGGCGAACAGGAAGGTGACGACCGCCGGCGGCAGCACGGCGAACACGAGCAGCATCGCGGAGTCGCGGGCGGACAGGCCCAGCAGGGGCGCGACGACCAGCCAGGCCGCGAGGCCGCCGAGCGGGCGCAGGACCGCGCCGGCCAGCCCGGCCGGCACTGCCGTGACCGGGACGCTCGCGAAGCGCGCTCCCATGCCGAACAGCACGAGCGGGATGGCGCTGCGGCCCAGCATCTCGAGCGGCACGTCCACGAGCCGGGGGATCCGCACTTCCAGCGCCGAAAGCGTGAGGCCCGCGACCATCGCGATCATGATCGGCGACTGCAGCACGGCGCCCGGCCGCGGCCGGCCCTCCATCAGCCACAGCCCGAGCGTCAGGGTGAGCAGCATCTGCATCTGGGCGAGGAGCAGGGTCGGGGCGAGCGCCTCGCTGCCGAAGGCGAGCACCGCGATCGGCACGCCGACGTTGACGGTATTGTTCGCGCTCACCGCGGGGACGAAGCCGCGGACCGACACGCCGAGCAGGCGAGCCGCCGGCCATGCCAGCGCGGCGTTGCCGAGCAGGATCAGCGCGCCGCCGGCGAGCAGCGGGCCGCTGCCGCCGAGGTCGAAGCGCGCGGTGGCCAGCCCGTGCAGCATCAGCGCCGGCACGAACACGTCGATGGCCAGGCGGTTCAGCGACTCGACCGCCGGCCGCGCGAACCGGCCATAGGCCCAGCCGGCGGCGACGACGAGGTAGACCGGCAGGACGATGTCGGCGATGGCGGCGAGGTGCATGGCGGTCAGAGCAGGCGGTCGTAGAGGTGGAGGGCGGCGATGTAGACCGCCAGCATCAGCATTCCGTAGCGCGCGTTCCAGCGCGCGAGCTGCCACGCGGGCACGCCGAACCGGCCCTGGATGAACAGGTGCAGGCCCGACATCGGGGACACCGTCACGCCCAGCGACCAGCACATGAGCCAGGTGAGGCCGAGCAGCGCCGGATCGGGCGACAGCGGTCCCATGAGGCCGGCCCAGGTGGTGACGCTGACGATCGGGTGCAGGCCCGCGATCCCGGCAATGACCGTGGCAATCAGCACGAGGCTCGCCTCGCGGGCGCCGAAGCCGGAGAAGGGCAGCTCGAAGCCCGAGGCGCGCGCGAGCGTCGAGATGCCGACGGCCAGCACGCCGGCGGCGACGAACAGCACGAATTCGCCGGACATCCTCGGCAGTTCGCGGCGCACGTGCCCGAGCAGCATGCCGGGGAACGCGCGGCCGCGGCGCCACGCGCCCAGGAGCGCGGTCAGCGCCAGGGCCGTGGTCGAAATGACGACGAGGATCGGCAGCGCCGGCGCCAGCCGGTGTCCGGCGAGCACGAGGCAGGCCAGCCCGCAGGGCAGCGCCAGCGCCTCCAGGTGCAGCGGAAAGCCGACGTACTCGCCCGCCTGCGGGTCCCGGCCGAGCTCGCACACCGTCGCGACCATGGACACGATCGCGATCGGCAGGCCCATTGCTACGAGCTGGGTGAGGCTGACGCCGGGTGCGTAGTGGACGGCGACGGCCATGGAGGCGAAGAACGGCGACCACATCGCGGTGGCCATGAAGCCGCGCGACATCGTCAGCCCCTGCAGGCGGGACAGCGTGCCGTTGCGGCCGATGCGATCGCCGACGATGATGATGGCGGAGATGTTGATGACCGCGCCGAGCAGGGCGGTCCCGAGCAGCGTGTGCGCGAGCGCGCGCGGACCGCGGGGGAGCGGTTCCTCGCCGTGCACCCCGGACCGGCTCACGAGCCGCAGGAACCCGACCGCGGCGAGCATGGCGAGCACGCCGGTGTTGGCCGTGAGCAGCTCCTGCCACGGCAGCGCCGCCGCGTGTCCGCGCATGGCCCAGCCGATTGCGACCGCGCCGACCCCCGCCATCGCCAGTGCCTGCAGCCGGGGTATGCGGGTCACCGCGGGGGCCAGGAGCAGCGCCGCCAGCCAGCTGCAGGCCCCGGCGACCCAGGCGGGCAGCGCCGGCACGTACTCGTGCCCCAGCGAGGCGGCGAGCGTCGCCGCGACCAGGTAGCCGGCCGCCGCCCGGCCGCGGCCGCCGCCGGCCGCGTGGCCGGGGGGCGCGCCGCTCACGCGGCGCCGACTGCGGTCTTCAGCAGGGCATACACGGTTTCCGTGTACGGGACCGCGAGCCCGATGCGCTGCGCCCGGCGCAGCACGGCGCCCGGAATGGCGTCGATCTCCAGGGCGCGGCCGTGCTCCAGGTCGATCAGCATGGAAGTCTTGATCGGGTCGAACCGGCGGATCAGCTCGAACATCTCGTCCGCCTCGGCATCGCCGATCGTCACGCCGTCGCCGGCGGCCGCCCGCGCGGTCTCGCGCATCATGGCCCGCGCGACCGGGCCGAGGAGCGCATCGTCGGTGATGCGCCGCGTGTCGTACCTGGCCAGGGCGGACAGGGGATTCAAGCCGTTGTTGAGGATCAGCTTGCGCCACAGCTCGCGGTCGATGGCGTCGCTGGTGACAGCCGGCAGCCCGGCCGCCGCGAGTGCCGCCGTGATCGCCGTTGCGCAGGACGCCAGGGCCGGATCGGCGGCGGCGCCGGTATTGGGCCAGGGGCCGAGGATCACTTCGGCGATGCCGGTGGCCTGCACGTGACCTGGTGCGACCACGTGGCCGCCGATCCGGCGGGCGATGCCGCCGAGCACGCGGCCCGGCCCCATGGCCGCGGCGAGCTCGGCCTCGTTGTCGACGCCGTTCTGCAGCGAGGCCACGACGACGGGAACCTCGCCGGCCCAGGCGGCGAGCGCGGCCGCGATCCCGGCGGTGGCCATGGCCTTCACGCACACGAGCACGGCATCGACGCTCATCGGGTCGATCGCGGCGAGCCCGTCGAGCGACCGCACCGCGACCGGTCCCTGCCAGCGGAACTCCGGGTGCTCGATGGTGAGCCCGCGCGTGCGCAGTGCATCGCCGTGGGCGCCGCGGGCAACGAAGACGACCTCGTGCCCCGCGGCGATGAGTCGCGCGCCGTAGTAGGCGCCGATGCCGCCGGCGCCGATGACGATGAATTTCATGTCGTGATCCGTGATCCGTGATCAGTGAGCGCTGCCTGGATATGGACGGCGGTCGGCGGGCAGGCGTCTCGCGGGGGCCCGGGTGGGCCGGCAGCGTTCCGCGAGCACGATCCCCGGATCACGGATCACGGATCACGGAATCCACGGTTCACCGACCCCCGTCCCCGCATTACGCTCCTTCGGTAAAGAAGTCGGTCACCAGGCGGTTGAAGCGCGCGTTGTGCTCGATCTGCGTCCAGTGGCCGCACTTGCCGAACAGGTGCAACTGGGCGTTGGGGATGAGCTCGAACAGGCGCTGCGAGCTGGAGACGGGAATGATCCGGTCCTCGCGGCCGTGGATGATGAGCGTCGGGTGGGACAGTGCGCGGATGTCCTCCTCGCGGCTGGCGATGCGGCGGATGCCGTCCTGGCGCGGCGGGGGGAACATGCTGGCATACGCCTCCTGGATGCCCGGGCGCATGCTCGCCTCGTAGCGCAGGCGGGCGAGCTCGTCGTTCACCAGGTTGCGGTCGTAGGCGAACAGGTCGAGCAGGCGGCGCATGTTCTCGACCGACGGCGTGTAGCCCCAGGTCTCGTCCAGGCCCGGCGTGAGCGGGAAGTCCAGCCCGCCGCTGCCCATCAGCACCAGGCGCCCGACCCGCTCCGGGTGGCGGATCGCGAGCGCCATGGCCAGCGCGCCGCCGAAGCTGTTGCCGACGACGTGGGCCTGCCCGATGCCCATCGCGTCGAAGAAGCCGAGCGCATGGCCGACCCAGGTATCGAGGTCATAGCGCACGCCGGCCGGACGCTCGGTGTACCCGAAGCCCACTGCGTCGGGCGCCAGCACGCGGAACCGCTCCGCCAGCGCCGGGATCACGAGGCGCCAGTTGGCCCACGCGCTGACGCCGGGGCCGGAGCCGTGCAGCAGCACGACATTGTCGCCGTGGCCGGCATCGTGGTAGTTGGTCGCGATGCCCGCGGCCTGGACCGTGCGGCCGATTTCCGGTGTGGCGCTCATGCGGAGTCTCTCCCCCTCGATTGGTCGGTGTCCGGGCGGGCGTCCCCGCGAACCGGTTCCGCATTATAGCGTCGGTCGGGGCGCGGCTTGTGCGACGCAGGATGAAACGGCGGGGGGGGCGTGCTACAAGACGGCCACCCGGCGCTCCGCCGCCACGCCACGCCACGCGCCATGAGCACCCGCCAGCAGGACCTCATCGACGACGCCGATCTGAAGTCGCGCCTGCAGTTCGACACCGGTGCCGGCAAGATCTGGCTCGACGACCAGCGGATGGTCCTGATGCACGCGACCGCGCTGGGGGCGCTGCGCCGGGAGCTGATCGAGTCGCTGGGGCGCGACCGCGCGCGCGGCGTGCTGACCCGGATGGGGCACGATTCGGGGGCGCGGGACGCACGCTTCATCCGGCGCATGTACCCCAACGCCAGCGACTCCGACATGTTCGTGCTGGGGCCGCACCTCCACAACCTGGAGGGCGTCGTCAACGTGCGCCCGATCCGGTTCGACATGAACCGCGCGCTGAACCACTGCGAGGGCGAGTTCATCTGGGAGGACTCGGTCGAGGCGGCGGTGCACCGCGAGATCTTCGGGCTGGAGACGGAGCCGGCCTGCTGGATGCAGATCGGCTACGCCTGCGGCTACACGAGCGAGCTGTTCGGCCGGATGGTCCTGTTTCGCGAGGTCGAGTGCATCGCCCGCGGCGATCCGCACTGCCGCATCGTCGGTAAACCCGAGGACCGCTGGCCCGACGCCGAGGTCGATCGGCGCTACTTCCGGCCCGACAGCCTCGCCGACCGGCTGCTGGAACTCCAGACCCAGGTCGAGCACCTGCGCGAGTCTCTCAACGCCGAGATCGGCGATGGCGAACTGGTCGGCGCTTCGGCCGGTTTCCGGGCCACCTGCGACATGGTCGACCGCGTGGCGCCCAGCCAGGTGACCGTGATGCTGCTGGGGGAGACCGGCGTGGGCAAGGAGATGTTCGGCCGCCGCATCCACCAGCGCAGCTCCCGCGCCCGCGGGCCGTTCGTCGCCATCAACTGCGCAGCGATCCCGGAGGACCTGATCGAGTCGGAGCTGTTCGGGGTCGAG
>CAYOJP010000145.1:3591-9375 GCA_964404305.1 uncultured Gammaproteobacteria bacterium | reverse complement strand
CGGCCGAGATCCCGGTACTGGAGTGAGCGTGGTCGCGGCATCGTGCGCCCGGCGCCGGCGCGGCGTGGGATTGACTGGAGGCGGGAGCCCAACATGAGACTTTACCGGATAACGCTGCTGTTGCTGGCCCTGGTCGGCGCAACCGCGCAGGCGCAGGAAGCCGAGGACCTCGTCAGCATGTACGTCGGCGAGATCAAGGTCCTGAAGATGGGCGGCATCGAACGGGTCGCGGTCGGCAATACCAAGCTGGTCAGTACCTCGGCCCTGCAGAACGGGCAGCTCATCCTGCTCGCCGAGGGCGAGGGCGTCACGTCCATGCACGTCTGGTTCAAGGACGGCAGCGAGCGCGCGATGACCATCGCCGTCGGCGGCTCGTTCGCGCGCAAGGGCACGAGCGAGGTGCAGGACCTCCTGCGCGACGTGCCCGGCCTGACCGTCCGCGAGGTCGGCGAGCGCATCGTCCTGTCCGGGCGGGTCGAGGCCGTGTGGGAGCCGATACTCGAGACCGTGAAGGGCGAGTACGAGGGCATCCTCGACCTCACCCAGAAGAACGCGCCGATGCTGCCCGCCGACAAGATGGTGTTCATGAACGTCAAGATCACCGAGTTCAACACCAGCAAGCTGCAGGACCTGGGCATCGAGTGGTCGAACCCGATCGCCGGCCCCTCGGCCGGCCTGTCCGCCGACGTGGCGACCAATTCCCGGTTCCGGGTACCGTCCGGCACGAGCTTCGACGACGTCCTGCTCCCCGGCGAGGGCGTTGCCCGCGGATTCTTCGGCATCGCCTCCGAAATCACCTCGCGCATCAACTTCCTCGTCTCCGCCGGCGACGCCCTGATCCTCGCCGAGCCGACCCTGTCCGCCCGCAGCGGCGGCGAGGCCGAGTTCCTCTCCGGCGGCGAACTGCCGATCCCGACCACCGGATCCCTCGGCCAGACCAACGTCGAGTTCAAGGAATTCGGCATCAGCCTGCGCATCAGCCCCGTGGTGGACGTCGAGAACAACATCGTGGCGCGCGTGTTCACCGAGGTGAGCGCCGTCGACAGTTCGGTGGCCGTGCAGGGTATCCCGGGCTTCCTGACGCGCAAGACCGAGACCGACATCAGCATGCGGGCGGGCGACACGCTCGTCATCTCGGGCCTCGTCAACCAGGACTCCGGCGAGGACCTGAGCAAGCTGGCCTTCTTCGGCGACCTGCCGGTGTTCGGACCGCTGTTCCGCTCGACCAACTTCCGCAATCGCAAGAGCGAGCTCGTGATCTTTGTCACCCCGACGGTGGTCGACGCGTCCGACGAGAAGAACAAGCAGCGCATCGAGCGCCAGCGCAGCCTGCTCGAGAGGTACAAGTCCGCAGTCGACAGCGAGCAGATCGAGCTGATCGAATAGCCACACCGACAGGACGGAAGAACGCGCCATGTTCGACGTGATCGTGAAGGACGAGAAGGGCCGCAAGGTGCACGGCGTGCGCTGCCCCATCAACGAGTGCGGCATCGGCAAGGCCCGCGACAACCTCATCCAGCTGCGCGGCTGGCGCATCGCCCCGCACCACGCCGAACTCACGCGCACGCCCGACGGCATCTTCATCGAGGACAAGAGCAAGAGCCCGGGGACCTACGTCAACGAGGAGAAGGTCGAGCGCTACGGCCCGCTGCGCGCCTCGGACGTCATCCGGGTCGCCTCCTACTACATCAGCGTCGGCCTCGACGAGAGCACGTCGGCGGAGGAGTACAGCGAGGACATCGAGGACGTCAAGACCATGATCGGCGTGCCGCGCCACGTCGAGATCAAGGAGGACTCCACCATCTTCAAGGAGGAGCGCTACAAGTGGCGCAACCGCGTCCACCACGAGCTCCTCGAGGCGATGGACCTGCGCCGCACCGACATCGGCTCGATGTCGGAGGACAAGCTGCGCAAGCACGTGCAGCAGATGATCCACGAGATCGTCGAGAAGATGGGCGGCAAGCTGCCCGCCAACGTCGACCGCGCCCAGCTCGAGATCGACGTCCTGAACGAGGCGGTCGGCCTCGGCCCCCTGGAGGAGCTGCTGGCCCAGGAGGACATCACCGAGGTGATGGTCAACAAGTTCGACGAGATCTTCATCGAGAAGGGCGGCCGGCTGCAGAAGTCGACGGTGACCTTCTCCAGCGACGATGCCGTGATGTCGGCCATCGAGCGCATCGTCTCGCCGCTCGGCCGGCGCATCGACGAGAGCTCGCCGATGGTGGACGCGCGCCTGAAGGACGGCTCGCGCGTGAACGCGATCATCCCGCCGCTGGCACTGCGCGGGCCGTGCATCACGATTCGAAAGTTCTCCAAGCAGAAGCTGACCGACCAGGACCTCGTGCGCTTCGGCGCCACCAACGCCAACATGATGAAGTTCCTCAAGGTGGCGGTGGAGCAGCGCAAGAACATCGTCATCTCCGGTGGCACCGGCAGCGGCAAGACGACGCTGCTTAACGTCATGTCGAACTACATCCCGGCCGGCGAGCGCATCGTCACCGTGGAGGACGCGGCGGAACTCAAGCTGAACCAGCCGCACATCGTGAGCCTGGAGGCCCGGCCGCCCAACCTGGAGGGCAAGGGCGCCATCCACATCCGCGACCTGGTGAAGAACTGCCTGCGCATGCGCCCCGACCGCATCGTCGTCGGCGAGTGCCGCGGCGGCGAGGCGCTGGACATGCTGCAGGCCATGAACACCGGCCACGACGGCTCGCTCACCACCGCGCACGCCAACACCCCGCGCGACCTCATCTCGCGCCTGGAGGTCATGGTCATGATGTCGGGCATGGACCTTCCGGCCATCGCCATCCGCGAAATGGTGGCCTCCGCGGTCGATCTCATCGTGCAGATCACCCGCTTCTCCGACGGCAGCCGCAAGATCATCAACATCAGCGAGATCACCGGCGTGGAGAGCGGCACAGTCTCCATGCAGGACATCTTCCGCTACCAGCAGCAGGGCTTCGACGAGCACGGCAAGGTCCGTGGCCGCTTCGAGGCCACCGGACGCGTGCCGGAATTCTACGAGGACCTGCGGGCCCGCGGCATTCCGGTCGACATGAGCATCTTCCAGTGATGGAGTTCCTCTACTGGCTGGCGGGAAGCGGGGCCTACGTCGGCTTCATCGCCGCGGTGGCCGTGGCGGCCGGCTCGCTGGCCTGGCTCGTGCTCGTGCAGGGCCAGCGCTTCATGGGCAGCTACCAGGCGACCTTCACCGAGAGCGCGAGCACGAACATGGCCGACATGTTCCTGTTCATCGACGCGCAGCGCCTGTTCTACCTCAACATCATCGCCATCGCGGTCCTGCCGGTCATCCTGTGGCTCGTCACCGGCGATCCCGTGTCGGCGGTCGGTCTCGCCGCGCTGCTGATGATCCTGCCGGGCTTCTTCTACCGCTCGATGCGCAAGCAGCGGTTGAAGCGCTTCGAGCGCCAGCTTCCGGACGGCCTGATGATGGTGTCCGGAGCCATGCGCGCGGGGGCCAGTCTCAACATCGCGCTGGAGGGGCTGGTGAAGGAACAGCCCGCCCCTCTCAGCCAGGAATTCGAGCTGTTCATGCGCGAGCAGCGCCTGGGCCTCGATTACGAGAAGTCGCTCTCGAACATGGAGAAGCGCGTGCCGCTGGCCGACTTCGGCATGGTGCTCTCGGCGATGCGCATCAGCCGCGAGGTCGGCGGCAACCTCGCCGAGACGCTCGAGTCGCTCGCCGACACGCTGCGCCGCAAGCAGATGATGGAGGGCAAGATCGAGAGCCTCACCGCCCAGGGCAAGCTGCAGGGCATCGTGATGACCCTGCTGCCGGTCCTGCTGGCGGTGCTGCTGTACCTGCTGGAGCCGCAGGCCATGTCGATGCTCTGGACGACCAAGGTCGGGTGGGCCGTCCTGGCCGGCATCGTCGTCTGGCTGGCGCTGGGCAATTTCTTCATCCGCAAGATCACCTCGATCGACGTCTGAGGCCGCCCGCATGCTGCCGCAGTGGCTGACGAGCTCGATGTACCCGATCACGCTGGCGAGCTGGGCCGTCTGCGTGTTCGCCGTCCTGATGTTCTTCCGGCAGCTCTACGAGATGCTGGACGAGGAGGATCGCTCCTTCATGGACCCGATCCCGCCACTGATGCGGCCCCTGTGGCCGCTCATCCGGATCGTCGCCCAGTTCGTCTGCGGGTTCCTGCCGTACGAGTACATGGAGCGCACCGACGACCGGCTGCAGAAGACCGGCGTCGGCTACATGCTGACGGCCGAGCAGTTCGTCGCGCTGCGCATCCTGACCGCCGTGGGCGCCCTCCTCATCACCATCTACGTCGACACCGCGCTGCCGCTCAACGTACTGCCGATCGTCTACATCGTCGCACCGTTCGCCGGCTTCCTGTTTCCGACCGTCTGGCTGAACGATACGCGCCGGCGACGCGAGTCGGCGGTCGTGCGGGCGATGCCCGTGTACCTCGACTTCATCACGATGGCCGTCGAGGCGGGCCTGAACCTGCAGGGCGCGCTCGGGCAGGCCCTGGAGAAGGCGCCGCCCGGACCGCTGCGCAACGAGTTCGGGATCGTGCTGCGCGACCTGCGCTCCGGCCTGTCGCGCGCCGACGCCCTGCGCCGGATGGCCGATCGGCTCGACATCACCGAGGTGACGAGCTTCGTCAGCTCGATGATCCAGGCCGAGCGGATGGGCTCGAGCCTCGCGGCGGTCCTGCGCGTGCAGGCCGAGCAGCGGCGCAACGAACGCTTCCAGCGCGCCGAGAAGGTCGCTATGGAAGCGCCCGTCAAGCTCGTCTTCCCGCTGATCGCGTTCATCTTCCCGGTCACCTTCGTGGTACTCGGTTTCCCGATCGTCATGAAGTTCATGACCCAGGGAACATTGTGATCGTCGGACGCATGGCCGGGCCGTCCGGCCGGACGGTACTCGGCAGGGTCGCGTGCGCGACCAGCGCCTGGGAACGGGCCCGCGGGTTGCTGGGCCGCCCGGCTCCGGGGCCCGACGAGGGCCTGCTGCTCACCCCCTGCCGATCGGTCCACACGTTCGGGATGCGATACCCCATCGACGTCGTCTATCTCGACGACGACTGGCGCATCGCCAGGGTGGTGCCCGGGCTCGCGCCACTGCGCCTGTCGGCCTGCCGTCGGGCCGTGGCAACCCTCGAGATCGCGGCCGGACGCGCCGCGACGATCGGCCTGGAACCGGGCGATGAACTTCGCTGGAATGCGGCCTGACCACCGTCGTCTCGCGCTCACTCTAACGTTACTCGGCACGCTCGCCGGGTGTCCGGCCGACCGGCTGGTGCGCAGCGGGCCGCCGCCGGCTGACGCCCTGGCGATGGAACGCGACGCGGCCGCGGCCTATGCCGCCGGCGACTGGCAGACGGCCGCGGATCGCTACGCGACCCTCGTCGCCCAGGCGCCACGGGTTGCCGAGTCCTGGTTCCGCCTGGGCAATGCCCGGGCCCGCCTGGGGCAGACGGACGGCGCCATTGCCGCCTACCGGGAAGCGCTCGTGCGCGACGCCGCGATGGTGAAGGCGTGGCACAACATGGGGCTCACGCAGTTGCGGGAAGCGGCCGCGACCTTCGCCCAGATGAACCAGTATGCGGGTGCCGACGATCCGCTGCGGGACCGCGCCGAACGCCTGGCGGCCGGCGTCGCGGAGTTGCTGCGCCCGGTTCCCGGCGCTGTCGCCGACGCGCCCTCGGCGACACCTCCTCCGCCCGAGACCGTAACACCTGAAGCGGCGACACCCGAGGCCGCGACACCCGAGGCCGCGGCACCCGAGGCCGCGACGCCCGAGGCCGC
>CAYOJP010000145.1:3248-3491 GCA_964404305.1 uncultured Gammaproteobacteria bacterium | reverse complement strand
GACACCCGAGGCCGCGACACCCGAGGCCGCGACACCCGAGGCCGCGACACCCGAGGCCGCGACACCCGAGCCCGCGACACCCGAGGCCGCGACACCCGAGGCCGCGACGCCCGCCGGACAGGGCGTGGGGCCTGCGCCATCGACCGGACCCGCACTGGACCCCATTGCTGCGTCCGGGCCCGGCGCTGCCGATGCCGGGGACCCGCAGGACGATTCGTCCGGGTCCCGGCCGGACATCGCCGA
>CAYOJP010000145.1:0-3148 GCA_964404305.1 uncultured Gammaproteobacteria bacterium | reverse complement strand
CCGATGCCGGGGACCCGCAGGACGATTCGTCCGGGTCCCGGCCGGACATCGCCGAGTGAGGCTCCGGTCGCGGGAGTGCGCCCCCCGCCGGTGCTAGACTGATTTCATGCGCGCAGCCCCTCCACGCCGCATTCGCGGTCAGGCGATGGTCGAGACGGTGATCATCGGCTCGACGCTGATCATGCTGGTGTTCGGGGCGCTGCAGTTCGCACTCATCTACCACGCCAAGACGACGCTCAACTACGCCACCTTCGAGGCCGCGCGCTCGGGCGCACTCAACAACGCACGCATGACATTCATCGAGAACGCGTTCGTCCGCGGCATGGCCGCGCTGTATACGCACGACGACTCGGTGGACGACGTCAGGCGCGGTCGCTGCGTCGTGCGTACGGACCTGTACGGCGGCGATCCGTACGGCATCTGCCAGGGCGTGCTGCCGAGCAACCCGCCGACCGTGGCCAATCCGAACCAGGTCTACGCGCAGATCGAGATGCTGAATCCGCGACCGGAACATTTCCAGACCAGCAACCACGGCATCGACGTCGACGACGGATTCGAGATTCCGAACGACAGCCTCATGTACCGCCCGGACACCATCAAGGGCGGGGTCAGCATCCAGGATGCGAACCTCCTGAAGATCCGCGTGACCTACTGCTACCCGCTGTACGTGCCGCTGGTGAACGAGACCATCGTCACCCTGCTCGCGCTGTACAAGGCCGGCTGGTCGCCGGACGCCGGGGATCCGATGACCAACCCGGAATGGTCGCTGATGGTGCAGGATTTCCGCGACGAGCGGACCGCCGCGGGGGGTGCGGCGCCGTTCCCCGATCGCTGCCTGTACGCCGAGCCGACGCCGCGGATACCGCTCAATGCCATGGCTATCGTCCGGATGCAGTCCCCGGCCTTCCTGCCCGGCCCCTGATCCTCCGGCGGTCGCCCGCTCCGGGAGTCCGCCCCGCCCGCACCGATGTCCGTGCCCGTCGACACGCCCGAGCGCCACACACCGGTCATGGCGCAGTACCTGCGCATCAAGGCGCAGTATCCGGACAAGCTGCTGTTCTACCGGATGGGGGATTTCTACGAACTCTTCTTCGATGACGCCCGGCGGGCGGCCGCGCTCCTGGACATCGTCCTGACGGCGCGGGGCCAGTCCGGGGGCGAGCCGATCCCGATGGCCGGCGTGCCCTACCACGCAGTGGACGGCTATCTCGCCCGCCTCGTGCGCCAGGGCGTGCCGGTCGTCATCTGCGAGCAGGTCGGCGATCCGCGCACCAGCAAGGGACCGGTGGAACGGCGCGTGACGCGCATCGTGACGCCCGGCACCGTGACCGAGGAAGCCCTGCTCGAGGAGCGCCGCGACAACCTGCTCGTCGCGCTCGTGCCGGCCGGTGCCGGCTGGGGCCTGGCCAGCGTCGATCTGTCCAGCGGCCGTTTCTCGCTGCGGGAACCCGCGGATTCGCAGGAGCTGGCGAACGAGCTCGAACGGCTGCAGCCCGCCGAACTGCTGTACCCGGATGACGGGCCGGCACCGCCGGCCGGCGCGTGGGCGACGGTGCGAATGCCCGGCTGGCGCTTCGACCGGGAGGCGGCCGGGCGCACGCTGCGCGAGCGCTTCGGCGTTGCCGACCTGGGCGGCTTCGGGTGGGTCGACTCGAGCGCGGCGCTCGGCGCTGCCGGGGCCCTGCTGGCCTACCTGCGCGAGACGCAACAGTCCGATCCGCCGCACCTGTCGCCACCGCGGCTCGAGCATGCGAGCGAGTACGTCACGCTCGACGCCACCACGCGTCGCAATCTCGAGCTCAACGCCGACCTGTCCGGCGGCCGTGAGCACAGCCTGGTCGGCGTGATGGATACCACGGTGACGCCGATGGGCGGCCGGCTGCTGGCCCGCTGGCTGAACGAACCGCTGCGCGACCCGGCCGTGCCCCGCGCCCGCCACGCCTGCGTCGCCGCGCTCCTGTCGGAGCGCCTGGCGCCGGTACTTCGCGACGGACTGCGCGGCGTCGGGGACCTGGAACGGGTGCTGTCCCGGATCGCGGTCGGCACCGCCCGGCCGCGCGATCTGGGCCAGCTGCGCGCGGCGCTGGCGCGCGTGCCTGCGGTGCGGGCCGCGCTCGCTCGCGTCGATGCGGCCATCACCGGGGGACTCCTCGCCGGCATGGGCGAGCACGGCGCACTGCATGCATACCTCGCGGCCGCCCTCGTGGAAACCCTCCCGGCCGTGGCGCGGGATGGCGGCATGATCGCGACGGGGTTCGACGTCGAGCTGGACGAGTTGCGCGGGCTGGGCGAAACGAGCGCCGGCTGGCTGGTGCAATTCGAGGCCGGCGAGCGGGCGCGCACCGGCATCGGCAACCTGCGGGTCGGGTACAACCGCGTGCACGGCTACTACATCGAGGTCACGCGCGGCCGCAGCCGCGACGTCCCGCCCGACTACCAGCGGCGACAGACGCTCAAGGGTGCGGAGCGCTACATCACGCCGCCGCTCAAGGCCTTCGAGGACCGGGCCCTGTCGGCCAACGAGCGCGCGCTCGCGCGCGAACGCGAACTCTACGACCAGGTACTGGCCCGGGTCACCGGTGAACTGGCCCCGCTGCGGACGACGGCGGCCGCACTGGCGCAGGTCGACGTGCTGGCGTGCTTCGCCGAGCGGGCGGAGAGCCTGGATCTCGTCGCGCCGGAACTCGCCGGGGAGCCCGGGCTCGCCATCATCGGCGGTCGCCATCCGGTCGTCGAGCGGGCGACCCGCGGTGTCTTCGTCGCCAACGACCTGCAACTCGACGGGGGCCGGCGCATGCTCGTCATCACCGGTCCGAACATGGGCGGCAAGTCCACCTACATGCGCCAGGCGGCCCTGATCCTCATCCTGGGCTACGCCGGCGCGTTCGTGCCGGCGGCAGCGGCGCGCCTCGGCCCGTTCGATCGCATCTTCACCCGCATCGGGGCAAACGACGATCTCGCGCGCGGCCGCTCCACCTTCATGGTCGAGATGACGGAGATGGCCAACATCCTGCACAACGCGACGCCCGGCAGTCTCGTGCTGGTGGACGAGATCGGCCGCGGTACCAGCACCTTCGACGGCCTCGCCCTCGCCTGGGCCACCGCCAGCCACCTGGCCGGGCGCGTCGGCGCATTCACGCTGTTCGCG
>CAYOJP010000144.1:0-9492 GCA_964404305.1 uncultured Gammaproteobacteria bacterium | reverse complement strand
AGGGACGTACTCGAGCGAGTCGCGGCGGACCCGCCCGGCACCGGCGCCGACCGGAGTGACCTGCATTTCCGCTCTGCTATATAGACAACCGGGCAGAAGCGCGCTGCGCGTGTCGCCCGCCTGGCTGGGCGGCGCGGCGCGAGGACTCTGCCATTCGGCCCGGACGCCGGCGGGCGACGGAATCAGGTCGCGGCGGGAACGAGACGCGACGCAAGGACCGCCATCAGCTCGTCGCGCTGATCGAGCCACTTCGCGACCGTATGCCCGGCGTCGGGGACGACCTGCACGTGCACGTTCGCGACGCCCGCCATGCGCGCGACGTGGCAGGTCCCCTCGACGTCGTTGCCGCCGCAGACCATGTGCACCGGATGGCGCGGCGGGTGCGCGCCGTAGAGTTCGCGGTAATCGACGATGCGGTCGGGATAGGTCACGCGGCAGTAGTGGTGCAGGATGCGCCACTCGTGGTCGTAGTCCGGCAGGTCGTCGTAGCGTTCCGGGACGAACGTGAGCGGCCCGAACAGCAGCAGGCCGGCGACCGGGACGATCCGTGCCAGCGCCATCGCCGCCAGGCTGCCGGCGGAACTGCTCAGGCCATGCAGCGGCATCGCGGGCTGCAGGCGGTCGAGCAGCGCCGCCAGGTCCGCCGGTCCGGGGCCGACACCTTCGATGCCGCGGAAGTAGTACTGCCGCGCGGGATCGCGCAGGTACACGGCGTCGAGACCCAGCGCGGCGAGGTACTGGTCGAGTTCGCGGACCGCGATGCCGAAGTGGCCATTGCCGCCGGAGAAGGCGATCACGGTGCCGGTCGGCTCGGGGCCGCGCGCATGCAACCAGTGCTGACCGCGCGGGAATCCGTCCACCGTGGCGCGCCGCGGCGGGTAACGCCGGGCCAGTTGCGCGGCGCGACGCCGGACGGCCCGCAGTTCGGCCCCGGCTTCCGCCGGAAACAGATGTGCCAGGCCCGCCGCCGCCGCGATGCGGTACAGCTTGAGACGGGTCCGCCCGCCCGCAACCGGCGGCTGTCGCAGCAGCATCTCCAGTGCGTCGACGCGCCCCGCGAGCAACAGGAGCGAGCAGTGGGCCTCGAACAACCCGGAGTTGTCCGGATACCGCTCGCGCAGGTGCCGGAGGCGCGCCTCCCCCAGGTCGTCGGGATGGCAGCAGTACAGCGCGCCCGTCACCTTCGCGCCGGGGCAGCGCGAGAGGGGATCGCGGGCCAGCGCGCGTTCGAGCCAGTCGAGGCATTCGGCATGGCGGCCAAGCCGGAAACAGCCGTCCATGAGGTGCGACGCCACGGCCCCCGACAACGGCACGCGGTCCGCGGCCACGGCCTGCTCCAGCAACAGGACCGCGTCCCCGACGGCGCCGCGCCCCAGGAGCACGCGTGCATGGCAGTCGTGAGCCAGCGTCGGCGGCGCGCCCGAGGCGTGCAGGTCGCGCAGGCACGCATCGATCGCCGCAGCGTCGGCGTCGGCGCCGACGAGCAGCGACAACTCGAGTTCCACGAACTGCCAGACCGACGGAAACTGCGCGCGACAGGTCCGGGTCGCGGCCAGCGTGCGGACGTCGTCGCCGGCCGCCCGCAGCACGAGGCATTCGAGCAGCCGGTAATCGGCGGACTGCGGCGACAGTCGGCTGCCGGCGAGCAGAGCCTGCGCGTCCCGCACGCGCGAGGCCCGCAGCAGGCGATCGATCTGCGCGGCCAGCTCGCGCGGGCGGGCGTTCTCGTTCATGGCCGATACCCGGCTGCGGGAACCCGCGGGACAGCGCGCCCAAGACAGTCGGCGCGCAGGGCCGCCTCCAGCCGCCCGCGCCTCCGCGCTACCAGGGCAGCTCGCTGCCGTCGCAGTGGAAGAACCTGCCGCTGTCGGCGAGCGTTACGCGTTCGAACAGCGCGGTCATCGCCCCCACGCTCTCGTCGATCGACAGCGTCGCGCCGGGGCCGCCCATGTCGGTGCGGACCCAGCCTGGATGCAGGACGATGGCGACGATGCCGCGCGGGCGCAGATCGATTGCGGCGGAGCGGACCGCGGCATTGAGCGCGGCCTTGGAACTGCGGTAGGTATAGTAGCCGCCGATCGAGTTGTCGGCGATGCTGCCCATCCGGCTGGTCAGGTGCGCGGCGACTCCGCGAGGCGCACGCGCGAGCGCATCGGCGCAGGTCTCGAGCAGCTTGATTGGCGCGATGCAGTTGACCCGGAAGGCCTGCAGCCACGCTTCCTCGTCGGTCCGGCCGAAGCGCGAGCGCTCCTGGCCCCAGATGCCGGCGTTACTGACCAGGAGATCGAGCGGGCCATTGCCGACCATCGCCCCGGCATTGGCGACCTGGCCGGCGTTCGTGACGTCGAGGGGCAGCACCGTCACGGCGCCGTTCGCGGCTTCCGCCAGGCGCGCGAGCCCGGGTGCGTTCTCCGGCGCGCGACAGCCGGCAAGCACGCGCCAGCCGCGCGCGGCATAGTGGCGCGCGAACCCGAGGCCCAGGCCGCGGTTCGCGCCGGTGACGAGCACGGTGCCGGTCATGGCGGCGGACCTCAGCGCTGGCGCACGACGATGACGGGCACCGGCGCGTCGCGCAGCACGTGCTCGGCGACGCTGCCGAGCAGCAGATGCGCCAGACCACCGCGCCCGTGCGTGCCGAGCACGATCATGTCGGCGCCAATCTCGTGCGCGGCACGGATGATCTCGGTGGCGGGCTCGCCGTGCGCGAGACCGCGATGGGCCGTCAGCACCCCGCCGACGTGCTCCTCGAGGAAGGTGTCGAGACGCGCCCCGTCGGCCGCGGTCGGCTCGTCGCCGGTCGCGGCGAGCGCCGAGGCGGCTTGCACCGTCACTACGTGCAGCACGGTGAGCTCGGCGTCGAGTTGCACGGCGAGGTCCACCGCGGTGCGCAGCGCCTGCACCGACGCGGGCGAGAGATCGACGGCGACGAGCACGTGGCTGATGGCGGCCATGGGCGGGATTCCCGTTACGTTGTTGCGGCAGGGTAAGTGTACCGCCCGGAACGCCCGCGCAGGTCCTGCGGCCCTCGTCATTGCAGCGGGCCTGCCGGCCTCCTACGATCCACGGCCCACCTCCCGGTCCCGACGCCATGTCCCCGCGCCTGCCCACCGCACTCGCACTCCTGCTCCTGCTGCCAGCCGCCGTCGGCGCCCAGCCGGCCAGGTATTCGGACTGGGCGGACGCGGCACGCCGCTGGACGGTCAACGTGATGTTCGAGAACGACCTGTTCGGGGATACCGATGCCCAGTACACCAATGGCATCGAGTTGGGCTTCGTCTCCACCGACCTCAACGCCTTCGCCGATCGGCTGCCGGGGTTCGCCAGGCGCCTGCCGGACTACCTGCCGTTCGTGCACGGCCGCGAGGGCAGCCGCAACGTGGCCTTCGTGATCGGGCAGAAGATGTTCACGCCCGAGGACGTGCGCAGCACGGCGCTCGTGCCCGACGATCGCCCATACGCGGGCTGGCTCTATGCCGGCGTCGCCTTCCACAGCAAGACCGATCGGCGTCTCGACACGGTCGAGATCCAGGCCGGCATGGTCGGCCCCGCCTCGCTCGCCCAGGAAGCGCAGGACCTGGTGCACGATATGCGCGACATCCCGAGAGCGCGCGGCTGGGACAACCAGCTCGACAACGAGCCGGGCCTGGTGCTGATCTACGAGCAGAAGCGGCGCGTGCTCGACCGCAGCATCGCCGGCCCGCTCGGCATCGACGCCATCGCCCATGCCGGCGCGGTGCTCGGGAACGTGCTCGTCTACGGCAGCGCCGGCGCCGAAGTGCGCCTGGGCTGGAACCTGCCCCGCGATTTCGGCACCTCCTTCGCGCGCCCGGGCGGGGAAACCAATTCGCCGGCGCTGCAGCGACCGGCAGACAACGATGCGGTATCGACCGGGCGGTTCGGCGCGCATGCCTTTGCCGCCCTGACGGCCCGCGCCGTCGGGCGCGACCTCTTCCTTGACGGCAACACCTTCGGCGACAGTCACTCGGTGGACAGCCGGCCCCTGGTCGGCGATCTGCTCGTCGGGGCCGCTTTCACCTTCGGGCGCATGAAGTTGTCCTACGCCCAGGTCTTCCGGACCAAGGAGTTCGACGGCCAGCCCGACCATCACGAGTTCGGCTCGGTCAGCCTCTCGGTGACCTTCTGAGCTCGGACGCCCGCGACCGGCCGTTATCCGCCGCGGGCCGAAGATCCTTGCTGGCCGATCCGGGAGGTGGACGGACGGTCCGCTCCACGCAGGCTGGTTGCCTGTGGACCGCCATGCTGGTTGCTATCGACCAAGGAACCTGCCCGCACCGGGCCTGGCCATGCCGGGACTGCTGAGTCCTTTTTATTTTCAACGGGTTAGGGCCGCGCATCGATGCCGCTAAAGCTGGCATGACCGATGCAGTCCTTTGAGTGCGAGAGCCATCGCTCGAGCGACCAGACACCCTGCAACGGAGGAATCGAACATGACCTGGCAGACTCCTGCTTTCAATGACATCCGCTTCGGCTTCGAAGTGACGATGTACATCTACAACCGCTGAGCTTTCGCTCCCGGGTTGAAGTGCGGAAAAGGGACCTTCGGGTCCCTTTTCCTTTCCGGGCGCTCCGGTTGCCCCCGGTATCCCGCCACGTGCGGGCGGGGTAGCATCGGGGCCCATGACCGCCCGCATCCAGCGCAGGGCCAGCATCGAACCACCTGATTTCGGCGGGTTCGAGCCGTCCCTGCTCGCTTACCTGAAGGACCTGACCCGCCACAACAACCGGGAATGGTTCGAGACGAACCGGGCCCGCTACGACAACGAGGTGCTGGAACCGGCGATGCGGTTCATCGTTGCGATGGAGCCGCGCCTGCGGGCCATCTCCCCGCACTACCGCGCGGTCGCCAGGCGCCTCGGCGGCTCGCTGATGCGGGTGTACCGCGACGTGCGCTTCGCGCGCGACAAGCGCCCCTACAAGACCAACGTCGGCATCCAGTTCCGACATGCCCTCGCCGGCGACGTGCATGCCCCCGGCTACTATGTTCACATCGCGCCGGACGAAGTGTTCCTCGGCGTCGGCTGCTGGCGCCCGGACCGCGGGGCGCTGGCGCGCATCCGCGAGCGCATCCTCGCGCAGCCCGCCATGTGGCGCTCGGCGCGGGACGACGCTAACTTCCAGCGCCAGTACGCCCTGGCCGGCGACAGCCTGAAGCGCCCGCCGCGCGGCTATCCGCCGGACCACCCGTTCGTGGACGACCTGCGGCGCACCGACTTCCTGGGCCTGCGCACTCTCGACCACGCGGCGATCACGGAGCCCGACTTCGTCGAGGAGGTCGCGGCGTCGTTCGCCGCCGCGCAGCCGTTCATGCGCTTCCTGTGCCGCGCGCTCGACCTGCAGTTCTGAGCCAGTGCAGCGTGCGCGCCTCCGCGCCCGCCTCCGGCGCCGCATCCCCGTCGCCGTCCGCCGCCCGTTGCGCGCCACGTCCGCCATCGACCTGTCGCTGCTGCTAGTGTTCGCGCAGGCGGCGGCGGCGGCCGAGCCGATCGGTCCCACCTACGACGCGCTGTTGAAGCAACCCGAGGTGACGCGCTTCCTGTGGTGGGGGCACGCGCGCGAGCCCGCATCGGCGGAGGAGAATCCCGAGGCCTTCCTGTTCGTCGCGACGGATTCGAGCTGGCTGCTGCTCGAAAAGGGCGGGGAGATCTCGGGCGTCGGGCCGGAATCGGTCTACGACACGCCCCCGCCGCTCGCCGATCCTCCGCCGCCGATACCGTCCGCCGAGTTCGAACGCCGTACCGGCCGCGAGGTCGTGCAGTTCACGGAATTCTGCGATGACTACCCGCGGCTGCGGGCGAGCCTGGAAGCGTACTGGGAGGCGCGGCTGCTGTGGCGCGGCCGCGTGTCGATGGAGAAGTCGATGTTCCTGGAGCTGTTCTCCGCGGCGGACGGGCGCTGGGCGCTCGTCGTGCACTCGCCGCTGCTGCAGGCCCCCGCCACGCAGGCCTGCATGGCGCAGCGCGGGTTCCACTCGCGGCTGTTCGAGCAGCCGCCCATCCTCCCGCCACCGGGGGAATCCGTCGATTGAGGCGGCCCGGCGCCTTCAGGGACCCGCCCGATCGAGCATGTCGATCTTCTGCCAGATCTTGCCGCTGAGGCCGGTGGTGAGATCCTCGACCTCGTTGACTGCCCCGAGCAGCGTCGCATCGCGCATCTCCTGCGCGTACAGCGCGGCGAGCTTGCCGACGAGCGACAGCATCTCCGAGCAGTAGTCGAGGTAGCGCGACAACTCGAACGCCGTCAGAGTGCGCACGGGCGAGGCGTCGGTCTCCAGCCCCGCCCCGGTGGGCATGCCCGGATCCTTGGTGAGCTGGTGCATGTCGATCACGTGTGCGATCGAGCGCAGCTCGTGCAGCGCGGCCAGCGCCCGAACCCGTTTGACGCGGGTCTCCACGGTGACGAGGAACAGCGCGCCGGCGCCGAGAAGCACCAGTTCGTTCACGGCCGCCTCGGTAACCTGCACGAGGTCGGGCAGCGTCAGGCGGCTCCATGCGAGGTCGAGACTCGCGATGCTCCAAGCGAGCGCGGCGAGCGGCACGAGCATGAGGGCCGCTACCGCGACGCGCAGGACGACCTGCGGACGCGCGATCCAGCGCGACCGCGCGCGAGTCTCGTGCCCGATGGTCACGAGCTCCGCGCATACGGACGCCAGACCCGACCCGGGGAAGCGATCCTCGATCCGCCGCCGCAGGCGCTCGACGGTCGCGACGACCTCCCCGACGTCGATCGCCCGGTACACCCCCGCCACCTACACGTACGGCATCACTTCCTTCGCGAAGCGCTCGAGCTTGCGCCGCGATGCCTCGAGATCCTGCGAGGTGATGAACACGGCGATGTCGGTGATGCCCGCGCCGGCCAGTTCCTTCGCCTTGGCGATGCAGTCGGCGGGCGTGCCGGCGATGCAGCACTTCATCGCCACCTCGTCGGGAATGAGCTTGCGGTGCTGGGCGGTGAGATCGAGGTGCTTGTAGAAGCGGTAGCCCTCGGTGACGTTCTTGACGACGTCGGCGTGCTCGACTCCGATGCAGTCCGGCAGGTACGGCTTGCGCGCGATGTTGCGCGCGGCGGTCTGGCGCACCTGATCGAGGGCGACGATGCGTTCGTCCTCGATGGCGCCGTCGATCGCGGCGACGAAGCGCAGTTGCGAGACATCCTTGCCCGCCTTCGCCGCCCCGCGCCGCGCGGCCTCGACCGTTGCCCGGGCACCTTCCGCGTTGCCGCCCATGTGGCCGTCGACGATCACGCCCTCGCACAGTTCGCCGGCCACTTCGACCGATTTCGGGCTCATGCAGGCGAACTCGATCGGCAGGTGCCCCCACTCCTTCGCGCCCTCCAGGTGCACCTTGTCGACCATGCCCCAGGTGCCCTCGCGGCGTTCGCCGATGGCGATCAGCGGTTCGACTTCCCTGCCGTCCAGCAGCGCGCGCACGTACTCCAGCCGCGGCCGCATGTCGACGAGCTTGAGCGGGGACATGCCGGCGGTGCGTACGGCGGAGTCACCGGCGCCGACGCCCAGCACCGCGCGCCCGCGGCTCGCCATGTTCACCGACATGATCGCGTTCGCGGTGACGGCGGGGTGGCGGGTGACCAGGTTGGTGACGCCGGTGCCGAGGCGCACGCGCTCGGTCTTCGCGGCGCACATGCCCAGGGCCACCCAGCAGTCGTTCCAGATCATCTGCGAGTCGCCGATGTAGACCGACTCGAAGCCGTTGCGGTCAGCGACCTGGGCCAGTTCGACGACGGGGTCGAGGTGAGTGCTCGAATGCGGCCAAATCATGGTGCTGAAGCGCACGGTGGAATCCTCCTGGACGATGGCGACCGGGGCGCGGGCCCCGGAATTGCCGCGGATTACAGCATGCCCCCCCCGGACCGGGCTATCCGCGCCGCGAAGGCCCGCCCGGTTGCGTTCGCGGCCCGGCGCGCTTAACGTCGCTGCCAGACGCCATGACCGCCCCCGCCCTAGCCTCCGTCCTGCCGCGCCTGCCGCTCGCTTCCCGGCGGCTGTGCAGCACGACCAGCGTTCCCGAGGCCGAGGCGCACCTCGGCGGGTTCCTGTGGCCGCACCGGCTGACCCTGCGCACCGGCATCCGCCACCTGCGCTTCGTGCACAACGGCGCGCGTTTCGGGCGCATCGGCGTGCACGCCCTGAGCTACGGCCCGCAGGTGCGCATCAGCATCGAGCCGCGCAGCGAGGCGGTGCAGTTCGTCCTCGCGCTGGAAGGCGAGTCGCGACTCGGCCAGCGCGGCTGCGAGGTCACCATGTCCGCCGGTCGCATGTGCGCCATCGAGGCGACCGGACCGGCGCGGCTGGAGCTGTCGGAGGGCTGCCGCCTGCTGGTCCTGTGGGTCGAGCCCGCCGCGTTACGGGCGGCCGGCACGGGCGGACGGCGCCTGCCCGGGTTCGCGCGCGGGCCGTTCGACGTGTCCGCCGCCGCTCCCGGCCTGGCGCGCCTGCTGGGCGTGGTCTGCGCCGACCTGGACGCGTCGACGCCCGGCCTGGACGACCC
Source organism: uncultured Gammaproteobacteria bacterium (assembly GCA_964404305.1). Classification (GTDB taxonomy): domain Bacteria; phylum Pseudomonadota; class Gammaproteobacteria; order JADZEE01; family JADZEE01; genus CAYOJP01. Next base: position 967 of record CAYOJP010000144.1, on the reverse strand, counting down.
GGCCGTGAGCGCACCCATCGAGCAGGCGCTGTACACCCTGCTGCTGCGCCTGACCCGTGCCGATGCCGGCACCGAGCCCGCCGCGCGGGTGCCCGACTACCTGCAGCGGGTGCTCGCGTACGCGCGGGCGCACCTGGCCGATCCGCTCGACCTGGCCGATCTGGCGCAGGTCGCCGGCGTCTCGCCGCGCGCGCTGCAGCTCGCTTTCCGCCGGCACTGCAATACCACGCCGCTCGCCTGGCTGCGCGAACGGCGGCTCGAGCTCGCGCACGCGGCCCTGGCGGGGGAGCGCGATTCCGGGTCGTCGGTCAGCGCGGTGGCCCTCGACTGCGGTTTCACCCACCTCGGGCGCTTCGCCCAGCAGTACCGGGAACGGTTCGGCGAGAAGCCGTCGGCAACGGCGCGCCGGCGGGACTGACGCCGTTACTGACCGGCGACCGCCGCGTCGCGGCGCGCTCGCAGGTACTCGCGCGCGGGGGTGCTGCGCACCGGTTCGAGCGGCCCGGGCCGGGCCGCTACCGCGATGCGCTCGGCCGGCGCGTCGCCGTAGAGGGTCGTGCGCTGGCGCGGCGTGCGGCCGCAACCACGGATGAGCGCTTCCATGTCGTCGGGCGGCAGCTCCTGGCCGTGCGCGGCGCCGGCGGCGCGGCTGATCGACTCGTTCATCAGCGTGCCGCCCAGATCGTTCACGCCGGCGTCGAGGCAGGCGGCTACGCCGTCCCGCCCCAGCTTCACCCACGACGCCTGGATGTTCGGCACGCGCGGATGCAGCGCCAGGCGCGCCACCGCGTGCAGCAGCAGCGCCTCGCGGGTCGTCGGGCCGCGGCGCGTGCGTCCCTTGCGGTAGATCGGCGCCTCCATCGGCACGAACGGCAGCGGCACGAACTCGGTGAAGCCGCCGGTGCGTGCCTGGAGATCGCGGATGCGGACAAGATGCCTTGCCCAGTGGCGCGGGCTGTCGATATGG
>CAYOJP010000143.1:0-9664 GCA_964404305.1 uncultured Gammaproteobacteria bacterium | reverse complement strand
GGCGCGGGCATCGACGGCGCCCGCGGCGGCGAGCGCGGCGCGCAGGCGCGCCGCCTGCGGGTAGGGCGCGCCGGCCCGGCCCAGCCGGCCGCGCGCATCGGCCTCGCAGGCACGCAGGAACAGCTCGAACCGCTCCGGCCGGCGCAAGGCGTCCGTGCGTTCGAGCAGCTCGAGCAGCGTGCCGGGGCGCAGTTCCCCGGCGCGGTGGCAGTTGCCGTGATCGCGGGCGACCAGCCGCGCCAGCTCGCGGAAGGCGGCGGGCGCCCGCAGGCGGTCGCACAGTGCGTCGATCAGTGCCACGCTGCGGGCCTCGTGGCCGATGTGGCGGGGCAGATCCGCCTTGGGCGTGGTGCCCTTGCCGAGATCGTGGACCAGCGCGGCGAAGGCGACGCGCGCATCGGGGCCGGCCGCCGCCACGGCGTCCAGCGCCAGCAGCACGTGCTCGCCGCAGTCGATCTCGGGGTGATGGGCCGCGGGCTGGGGCACGCCGAACAGCGCCTCCACCTCGGGCAGCACGAAGGCGAGCGCGCCGCATTCGCGCAGCACCTCGACGAAGCGCCGCGGGTGCGCCTCGCCCAGCGCGCGCTCGATCTCCGCCCACACGCGCTCGGGCGCGAGCGCGCCCAGTTCCCCGCCGGCGACGATTGCGCGCATTAGGGCGACCGTCTCGGGCGCCACGGTGAACGCGAACCGCGCGGCGAAGCGCGCGACGCGCAGGATCCGCAGCGGGTCCTCGACGAAGGCCGGCGAGACATGCCGCAGGATCCCCGCGCGCAGATCCCGCTCGCCTCCGTAGGGGTCGATCAGGCGACCTGCGGCGTCCTCCGCCATCGCGTTGATCGTGACGTCGCGGCGCTGCAGATCCTGTTCCAGCGTGACCGATGCTCCGGTATCGAACGCAAATCCGCCGTAGCCCCGCCCGGTCTTGCGCTCGGTACGCGCGAGCGCGTACTCCTCGCGGGTCTGCGGATGCAGGAACACCGGAAAGTCGCGCCCGACGCGGCGATAGCCCAGGTCCTCGAGCGCGGCCCCCGTCGCGCCCACGACCACCCAGTCGCAGTCCGCGCTCGGCCGGCCGAGGAGCCGGTCGCGCACCGCGCCGCCGACCTTGTAGACCTCCATCGCGCGACGCTCCCGGCGCGCCCGCTCAGCGCCGCGCGAGCCGCTGGGCGGCGCCGTACCGGCCACCGGGCGCGGGCGGTGCGAGGTACTGCGGCACGATCGCGCCCATCGGGGTGGGCGCAATACCGAGCGCCGCGAGTCCGGACTCGCCGGTGCAGACGCTGTCGCGTGCCAGCGAGCGCAGGTTGTCGCGCGACAGCGGCTTGCCCGGCACGTGCTCGAGGACTTCCGCCTGCAGTCGCGACGCCCAGTCGGGCAACCCGACGATCCCGCGGCGCAGGCAGCGCACACGGGCGCAATACCGGACGATATCCAGCAGGCTCAGCACCTGCGGACCGCACAGCTCGTAGCGCCGGCCGGCCGTCCCGCGATCCTCGAGTGCCCGCACGAAGGCCTGCGCGACGTCGCCCACGTACACCGGCGCGAACCGCGCCTGCGGCCGCGCGAGCGGCAGGATCGGCGAGACCGCGAGCAGGCCGGCGAAGCGGTTCAGGAACCGGTCGCCCGGCCCGAAGATCACCGAAGGGCGGAAGCTCGTCACCGCGAATCCGGAATGCGCGGCCGCATGCACCAGGTTCTCGGCCTCGCCCTTGGTGCGCAGGTAGTGGCTCGGGCCGCCCGGGTCGGCGTTCAAGGCGCTCATGTGCAGCAGGCGGCCGATGCCGAGGCCCGCGCACGCGGCGACCACGCTCTGCGCCAGCGTCACGTGCGCGCGCCGGAAGCCGCTGCCGTCGTCGCCGCGCTCGTTGAGGATCCCGACGAGGTTCACGACCGCGTCGCAGCCGGCGAGAGCGGCGGCCAGCGCCTCCCGGGCGTGGACGTCGGTCTCGAACAACGTCGCGGTCGGCAGCACCAGCAGGTCGCGATGCCGCTCGCGCCGGCGGGTCAGGATCCGCACCCGGTAGCCACGCTCGACGAGCAGGGCGGCGAGGTGAGCGCCGACGAAGCCGGCGCCTCCGAGCAGGGCAATCGTACCGCTTTTCATGGCACTCTCCGGGCCGTACGCACCCGACGGCCGGTCAACAGGTGGCGGCGCGGGTGTGGCGCGGCGGGACGGGCGCCAGCCGGTCCTCGATGCGGAGGGTCGGCAGCGCGAGCCGCCACTGGTACACCGTGGCGTTGAAGAAGGCCTGGCGCACGTAACGTCGCGTTTCGCGGAACGGCACCAGTTCCATCCAGCGCTCGGCGTCCATGCACCCGGTGGCAGGCCGCCAGGCACGCACGCGGCCCGGCCCCGCATTGTACGCCGCCGCGGCCATCGCGAGGTTGCCCTCGTAGTGATCGAGCATGTGCTTCAGGTAGGCCGTGCCGAGCGAGACATTGAGGGAGGGATCGTAGAGATCCTCGGGCCGGACGAGCTTGTGGCCGATGCGCCGCGCGGTTTCCTGCGCCGTCGCCGGCAGCAATTGCATCAGCCCCATGGCGCCGGCCGGAGAGCGCGCATCGGCCATGAAGGCGCTCTCCGACTTGATGATGCTGTAGACGATGGCGACGGGCAGCCCGGTACGCTCGGCCTGGCGGGCCACGATCGCCTCGTAGGGCGTCGGGAAACGCAGCAGCAGGTCGTCGACGACACCAGCGCGCGCCAGCGTCAGCACGGCACGGTCGTGCCAGCCGAGCCGATGCGCGTAGGCGGCGGCGAGCAGCAGATCGTCGGCGGCCATGCGCGAGGTCTCGTACCACCACTCGCGCCGCGCCTCGAACACCATCCCGAGCGCGTGGAACTCCCGGGCGCGCGCGATGCCGGGGCGCAGCAGCAGACGGGCGAGCTCGGCCTCGCCCAGGCGCACCCGCCGGTTGCGCATGCGGTAGCCGTTGCCCAGCCGGTCGGCGGCCCGGAATCCGTAGTAGTCCCGTTCCGCCGCCAGTTCGGCATAGATCGGCTGCGCCTCCGCCGTCCGCCCGACGCTCTCCAGCGCGCGTGCGCGCCAGTAGCGCCAGCGCAGCTCCTCCATGCCCGGCGCCGGCGGCTCGTCGGTCCAGCGGACGAGCGTGGCCCAGTCCTCGCCGCGCAGCGCCTCGCGCAGCCGCGCCTCCTGCACGCGCGCCTCCACCCCGAGCGCGGGCACCTCGTCGAGCAGGGTCTTCGTCCGCGGGTGCGCGGCCGACTCCGCCGCGAGCGCCAGCGACCGCGCGATCGCGGCGCGGTCGTAGTCGGAGAGGCCCTGCGCATCGCGGCGCTCGTCCCAGGCGGCGAGCGCGCGCTTCAGGTCAGTGCGCGCGAGCCGCGCGAAAGCGTGCACGACGATCTCGCGCGCCGGCGGCGCGTCGGACCGCAGCCGCGGGTCGCGCAGGGCGCGCAGCGGCTCGCCGTGCGCGAGCAGCCAGGGCTCGACCCAGCGTCGCAGCCCTGGCGACAGCCGCCGGCCGAGGACGCTCGCCAGTTGCGGGCGGCCGTTGGCGAGTGCGAGTCGCATGCGCTGCCAGACCGTGTCGTCGTTCAGCAGCGGGCTGGCGTAGAGGACGGCGAAGGCCGGATCGCACTCGGGCGCCTGCGAGTCGCCGACCATCCACAACGGCAGCGCATCGCGCGCTACCCCTTCAGTGGCGCCCGTGCGCACCCGCGCGACGAGCTGCCAGCAGCGCAGCTTCGTCTCGGCCTGCGGGCGGTAGTCGGAGAGGAACTCGTGCCAGAGCCCGTTGCGGCCCAGGTGCTTCAGCCACTCGGTGCGCAGCCGGTCGCCGATGAAGGTGTCTTCGTTGGCGGCGAGGAATGCGCGGACCTCCGCGCGCGGCACCTTGTGCATCCGGCGGCTGAGGTGCTCGAAGCGCAGATAGGGATGGAGCGGATGATCCTCCAGGCCGCGCGCGAGTCGCAGCGCGCCCTCGAGGTCGCCTCCCGCGGCCGCGCGCAGCGCGGTGCGCATCTGCGCGCGCCGGCCCGCGTCGTCGTCCGTCGCGACGGCCGGCGCGCAGGTGCCGGCGGCGAGGGCCGCTAGCAGCGCGGCAACGATCAGGCGTTGCATCGAGGAGGCCGGGGCGGGCGGGGTCGCGGACTTGCGGGAGCGGGCATGAGTCGAGCATTTTCCGGTGCGCGGGCGCGTGACGCAACCGCGCGGCCGTCGCGCCGGCGCTCCCGGTCGGCAGGCCGATCGTGGGACAATCGCCCGCGGCACTCGACACGGGCGGGCCCACGTGATCGTCCTCGGTTATCTGGCACTCGGCGCGATCGCCGGTTTCCTCGGTGGCCTGCTCGGCCTGGGCGGCGGCATCATCATCGTGCCGGCGCTCTATTTCATGTTCCTCGCCCAGGGCTTCGAGCCGCGCCTCCTCATGCACCTGGCGGTGGCGACGTCGCTCGCGAGCGTCGTCGCCACCGCGGCCGCTTCGACGCGCGCGCACCAGCGGCGCGGCGCGGTGCTGTGGCCGGTGTTCCGGGCGCTGACGCCGGGCATCATCGCCGGAGCCCTCGCGGGCGCGGCGCTCGCCGACGTGCTGCCGACCCGCACGCTGCGCATCGCCTTCGGCATCTTCGAGATCTTCATCGCGGTGCAGATGCTCGTGCGCGTCGACAAGAGCGTGGAACGACCCCTGCCGGGCGCGCTCGCGCTGTCCGCCGCCGGCCTCGTCATCGGCGCGCTGTCCGCGGTGCTGGGCGTGGGCGGCGGCATCTTCATGGTGCTGTACCTGCTGCTGGTGGGCGTTTCGATCCACCGTGCGGTTGGCACATCGGCCGCGTGCGGCCTGCCGATCGCCCTGGCCGCCACCCTCGGCCACGCGGTCGCCGGGTGGGCCGAACCGGGCCTGCCGGCCTGGAGCCTGGGGCACGTCTACCTGCCCGCCGCGATCGCCATCGCCGGCGTCAGCGTCCTGACCGCGCCACGCGGCGCGGCGGCGGCGCATGCGCTGCCGATGCACGTGCTGCGACGCATCTTCGCCGCCGTGCTGGCGCTCGTGGGCGTGCGAATGCTGTTCTGATGCGCGCGCCGTTCCCGCCATGAACCTGCGCGATACGCCGGCCGCGGGGCGCGATCCCGGCGCGCTGGAGCGGACCGCCGAGCAGGACGGGGCACCGGACGACCGGCTCCTGTGCGCCGGCTGCGAGCATGCGGTGGCCCGGGTCGCGGACGCCCTCGTGGTCGGCGGCCGCCACGAGTACACCTTTACCAACCCGCAGGGCTACGTCTACACAGTGCGCCTGTTCGTGCGGGCCGGTGGCTGCCGCGACGCCGGCGAGCCCACGCTGGAGGCCACCTGGTTCCCCGGGCACGCCTGGCGCCATGCCGTCTGCGGCGGGTGCGGGGAGCACCTCGGCTGGCGCTGGCAGGCAGCGGACGGCGCCGGCTTCCACGGCCTCATCCGGCAGCGGGTCCGCGAGGCCGGTTGAGGGGCGGGGGAGCCGGGCGACTGCCCGCGCGCGTATTTATATAGAATCGCGGCATGAGCCAGACCCTGCACGAGGCGCTCCGCGAGCGGCGCACGATCCATGCGTTCCGGCCGGAGCCGCCGCCGCGAGAGCGCATCCTCGCCGCCATCGACGCCGCGCGCTGGGCGCCGAACCACCGGCGTACCGAGCCGTGGCGGTTCTACCTGCTCGGGCCGGTGACCGCGACGGCCATCGCCGAGTTGAATGCCGTCCTCGTCGTCGCGGCCAAGGGCGCGGCTGCCGGGGCGGCGAAGCTCGCGCGCTGGCGAGAGGTGCCCGGCTGGCTGGCCGTCACCTGCGTGGCCGCCGACGACCCGCTGCAGGCGCAGGAGGACTACGCCGCCGTCTGCTGCGCCATCCAGAACCTGCAACTGGCGCTGTGGAGCGACGGCATCGGCGTCAAGTGGACGACCGGTGCGGTGACGCGCGACCCGCGCTTCTTCGCCGCCGCCGGCATCGACGCCGCGCGCGAGCGGCTCGTCGGGCTGCTGTGGTACGGCTATCCGGCCGACGTGCCGCGGATGGACCGCCGGCCGGTGGCCGACGTCCTGCGCGAGCGGCCGTGAGCGCGGCGGTCGCGGCGCCGCCGCCGTGACGGGACCCCTTCCCGCGCACGTGCCACTGGCGGTCGCCACCCGCGCCGGCGCCGTCGAGAGCGTGCACTACGGGTCGATCGTGGTCTGCGACGGCGCCGGGCGCAGCGTGCACGCATGCGGCGATCCCGACGCGCTCACCTGGACCCGTTCGACCCTGAAACCCTTCCAGGCCCTGGCGCTGCTCTCGCACCCCGGCTTTCCGGCGCTCGCCTTCGAGGACGCGGACGTGGCGATCGTCTGCGCCAGCCACTCCGGCGAGCCGCGGCACGCGCATGCCGTGCTCGCGGCGCTGGCGCGCGGCGGTGCCGCCAAGGAGGACCTGGCCTGCGGCACCCACGCGCCGCTCTACCTCGATGCGCTGGGTCAGCGGCCGATGCATGACGACGTCTACACGCCGCTGCACCACAACTGCTCCGGCAAGCACGCGGGCATGCTCGCGCTCGCCGGCTTGCTCGGTGCGCCGCTCGCCGGCTACCTCGCCCCGGAGCATCCCGTGCAGCAGTGCGTGCGCGGGGTCGTCGCCGCTGCGTTCGGGATCGATTCGGCGGCACTCGTCTGCGGCGTCGACGGCTGCGGCGCCCCCAATTACGCCGTGCCGCTGGCCCGGCTCGCGACGGCGTACGCCTGGCTCGGCGGCGCCGGTGCCGCGCGGCTGGCGGCCGAGCGCGCGAGGGTGTGCGCGGCCATGACCGGGCATGCGGGCCTGGTCTCGGGTCTGAAGCGGCTCGATCTGCTGGTGATGCATGCGGGACGCGGCGACTGGGTCGCCAAGTCGGGCGCCGACGGTGTGCAGGCGCTCGCCATCCGCAGTCACGGCCTGGGCATCGCGATCAAGATCGCCGACGGCGCCCCCCGTGCCCGCGAGGTCGTGACCCTGGAGGTCCTGCGCCAGCTCGGGCTGCGCGACGGGCACGAAGAGGATGCGCTGGCGCTGGCCGCCTGCCCGCCGATCCTGAATCACCACGGCGTCGTCACCGGCGACGTGCGTCCGGTGTTCACGCTGCGGCCGGCGGGCGTTTGAACCGGTGGTCGCGCAGGAGACCCTCACGCTGGCGACCCGGGGACGCGCCACGCACGACTTGACGCCGGCGGTGGAGCGCGTGGTCGCCGCGGCCGGCGTGCACCGGGGCCTGTGCAATGTGTTCGTCCGGCACACCAGTGCGTCCCTGCTGCTGTGCGAGAACGCCGATCCGCAGGTGCGGGCGGACCTGGAGGCGTTCATGCGCCGGCTGGCGCCGGACGGCGATCCGCTGTTCGGGCACGACACCGAAGGCCCGGACGACATGCCGGCGCACGTGCGCGCGGTGCTCACCGGCGCGGAACTGACCGTCCCGATCGCCGGGGGCCGCTGCGCGCTCGGCACCTGGCAGGGCATCTATCTGTGGGAGCATCGTACGGGGCCGCAGCGGCGCTCGGTGGTGGTGACCGTCTACGGGGAGTGAGGCGCCGCCGGCCGCGGGCCGCCGGCAGGGTCCGGACAACCGAGGAGACGACAACGATGGCCAGAGCCATTTGGAACGGCGCCGTGATCGCCGAGAGCGACGGGTACGAGATCGTCGAGGGCAACGTGTACTTCCCGCCGCACGCGGTGAAGTCCGAACACCTGCGCCCCAGCACGACCCACACGGTCTGCGGCTGGAAGGGCACCGCCAGCTACTACGATGTCGTCGTCGGCGACGCTGTCAACGCCGACGCGGCATGGTATTACCCGGAGCCGAAGACCGCGGCCGCCAACATCCGCGATCACATCGCGTTCTGGCGCGGGGTGACGGTGGAGAAGTGAGCGGCGCCGTGATCCGTAATCGGTGACTGGCACGACCGACGGGTTGGAGAGTCGGTGTTGGCCACGCCGAACGGGCGATGCTCGGCAGTACCCGACGGGGGCGTCCTGCGGCGAGCCTCCGTGCGACTCACATGTCGGATCACGGATCACTTCTCGGCGCCCAGCGCCCGGGCCCGCCCGGCGCTCGCCGCACGCAGCCGCGTCGCGCCGGCGTGATCGTAGCCTGGCTCGCCCTGCGGCCAGCCGGCGAGCTGGCGCTCGACCAGCGCGGCCAGCGCGGCGATGTGATCGGCGCGGTCGTTCAGGCAGGGCACGTAGGCGAGCCGCTCGCCGCCGGCCGCGACGAAGCTCTCGCGCCCGCGGATGCAGATCTCCTCCAGCGTCTCCAGGCAATCGGCGGCGAAGCCGGGGCAGACCACGTCGACGCTGCGCAGTCCCGCCTTCGCCCAGGACACGAGCGTCTCGTCCGTGTACGGCCGCAGCCACTCGGCGCGGCCGAGCCGGGACTGGAAGCCGATCTGCCAGGCGTCCGCCGGCAGTTCGAGCGCCTCGGCGAGCAGCCGCGCCGTCTTGTGGCAGTGGCAGTGATAGGGATCGCCGTCGAGCAGGTAGCGCATCGGCACGCCGTGGAAGGACATCAGCAGCCGCTCCGCGCGGCCGTTCGCGACCCAGTGCTCGCGCACCGAGGCGGCGAGCGCCGAGATGTGCGGCGCGTCGTCGTGGTAGCTGGCGACGAACCGCAGGTCCGGGATGCGCCGCATGCCGGTCAGGGCCATCGCGACGCCGTCGAACACGGAGCCCGTCGTCGAGCCCGAGTATTGCGGGTACAGCGGCAGCACGATCAGCCGCTCGCAGTTGGCGGCACCCAGGCGCGAGAGCGCTTCCGGGATCGATGGCTTACCATACCGCATCGCCAGATCGACGCGGACGGCGTCACCGTGCCGCGCCGCAAGCGCATCAGCGAGGGCCTGCGCCTGGCGGCGCGAGACCGTGAGCAGCGGCGAGCCCTCCGCGGTCCAGATCTGCGCATAGGCGTGCGCCGACTTCGGCGCGCGGAACGGCAGGATGAAGGCATTGAGGATCAGCCACCAAACCGGCCGCGGCACCTCCACCACGCGCGGGTCCCACAGGAACTCGGCGAGGTACCGGCGCACGGCCGCGGGAGTGGGCGCCGCGGGCGTACCGAGATTGACGAGCAGTACTCCGACCCTCGGCGCACTGGCGTGATCGAACTCCGGCTGGCCGAGGTAGCGGGGCATGCAGGCATTGTAAGGTCACGCTGCGGGCGCTGGTAAGCGCCCGGCCAGGAGGCGGGCATGCTGTTGAAGCGGACGATCGAGTGCCCGGAGTTCGTCGCCGGCGATCGGTGCCGGCTGCGCGAGGTTCTGCACCCCCGCAACGATGGCGGAGGTATGCCGTTCTCGCTCGCGCAGGCGAGCGTCGCCCCGGGCGAGGCGACGTTGCCGCACCGGCTCGCGAGCCACGAGGCGTACTACATCCTCGCCGGCGCCGGGCGGATGCACGTCGACGACGAGGCCCGCGCGGTCGCCCCGGGCGATGCCATCCTGATCCCGCCGGGAGCCGAGCAGTGGATCGAGAACCCCGGCGTCGAGACGCTGCAGTTCATCGCGATCGTGGGTCCGCCATGGCGGGCGCAGGACGAGGTCGTCGGCTGATGGCGGTGCTGCAGCGCCCGCCGGAGCGGACTTGCCCGCGATCCTCTTTCCAAGGCTGGCGCCGATGCTTATCGCGGCTGAAGCCGCTCCTACAGGCGTGCTGCCCAACGTCAGGTGCGGA
>CAYOJP010000142.1:0-9710 GCA_964404305.1 uncultured Gammaproteobacteria bacterium | reverse complement strand
GCTGCCGGCGCCGATTGGAACAAAAGCATCGCGGGCAAGCCCGCTCCTGCAGGAAGTTTCGTTTCGACGCCGAGCAAGTACTCCTGTAGGAGCGGCTTCAGCCGCGATAGGGATCGGCGCCGACCGCGGCGAAGAGCATCGCGGGCAAGCCCGCTCCTGCAGGAGCCACGCACCAACGTTGGGACAGTGCTCCCGCAGGCGCGGCTTCAGCCGCCATGTCTCGCCGCCGCGCGATCGAGCCAGACCTCGATGCCGGTCGCGTTCAGGTCGAGGTCGAGGTCGAGGATCGCGTCGATCCGGGCGGCCCGCGCCGGGGAGCCGAGCGCGCGCAGCTCGGCATGGGCGGCCGTGCGCAGGGCACGCACGAGGCGCGCATGCCGGTCCGGTTGCTGCGCCAGCTCGCGGCCGATGCGTGCGTAGTCGGCGAGGCGACGCCGCAGATCCTGCGCGCGGGGCGCCGGATCGGGCACCACGCCGTAGTGCGCGACGCACACGCGCAGAGGCTCGAGCGCAATGAACGCATCGAGGGTGGCCGGCCACGCTTCCGGCTCGAACTGCACCGGGCTCGTGCTGGGCAGCACGTAGGGACCGGCGGGCGAGTCCAGCTCCCGATAGCACAGGCCGAAGGTGTCGCCCGCGAACAGGCTGCGCGAGGCTTCGTCCCACACGGCGTAGTGGTGGCGGGCGTGTCCCGGCGAATCGACGAACCGCAGCGTGCGCGAGCCGAGCGCGACGGTCATGCCGTCACTCACGGCAGCGATGCGCGCTTCCGGCACCGGGACGAGCGCGCCGTAGTGCTCCAGCAGCAGTGCCTCGCCGTACACGCCCACTGCGCCGGCCCACAGCGCGGCCGGGTCGACGAGATGCCTGACGCCGCGCGCATGCGCGAGCAGCCGGGCCCGCGGCAGCGCCGCGAGGAGGGCGCCCGCGCCGCCGGCGTGGTCCAGGTGGACGTGCGTGGGCAGCACGTAGGCGACCTCGCCCGGATCGATGTCGAGGCGGCCCAGCGCGGCGAGCAACCGCGGCGCGCAGCGGCCCGGGCCGCAGTCCACGAACGCCCAGGCGCCCGGCTGGCCGACGAGCCACGCGGCGACGCGACGCGGGCCGAACAGCCCGGTATCGAGGCAGTACACGCCGGGCGCCACCTGCTCCACGTCGCCAGCGACGAGGGCGGGCAGCGTCATCCGGCCCGCCTCGGGGCGGCAGGGAGCGTCGGTGTCATCCGCGCAGGGTGGCGCGGGACGTCAGCCTTGCAGACGGGCGGCAATCGCAGCGGGGGTTTCCTCGACCACGTTGTGGTCGAGTTCCCGGACGACGAGCTTCGTCAGCGGCGCGGACAGGCATGCCCGCAACTCGCCCAGGAAGGCCGGCGGCGCGATGAGCACCAGCTCCGCAAGTTGCCCGGACGTGCGCAGGGCGTCGAGGTGCGCCGCCAGTTCGCGGGCGAAGGCCTCGGCCTCCACGCGGCCGGTGTCGGTTCGCGGCTCCATGCCGTGATGGGTCGGCCCGACGCCGAAACTGCGCCCGGTGCGATCGGTGGTGATGTCGCGGCCGTGCAGGCGACCGCGCGGATGGGCGAAGTCCTCCCGCTCCTCCAACGCGGTCCCGCTCTGCACGAACAGGCGCGCGCGGCTCGATTCGGCCGCCAGTATCCACGTTGCTCCGCTCATCGACGATCCTCTGCTGAACTCGCTGGACGATAAGGCAGATCGCGTTCAAGGCCGTGACGGGGGTCAGGAACCGGCCTCGCCAGGCGCAGTGCCCCGCTGCAGGCCCTGTACGCCGATCCCGGTTCGTCCGCGTTGCGGGCGAGACCGGGACCCGGCGACTTTCCGCGCCCGCCGCGGACCGTCGCGGCGCTCCCCCGTGCCGTGCCGGCTCAGAGACCGAAACAGGCCCTGAGGAAGCGGACCTGGGCGGCGACCAGCGTGCGCGCCTCCGGGATGAACTTGCCCATCAGCGCGTAGCCATGGAACACCGCGAGGTAGCGCTTGACCGTGACCTCGTTGCCGGCGGCGGCGAGGCGGGCGGCATAGGCCTCGCCCTCGTCTCGCAGCGGGTCCATCTCCGCCGTGGAGACGAAGGCCGGCGGCAACCCGCCGAGGCTGGCCGTCAGCAGGGGTGAAACGAGCGGATCCTTCGGGTTGTGCCCGCCCAGGTAATGACCGTAGAACCAGGTCATGGCCCGCTGCGTCAGGATGGGGGCATCGGCATTCTCGCGGATCGAGGGGTGGCCGAGCGTGGCGTCCACCGCCGGATAGGTCAGGACCTGGCCGCACAGCGCCGGCCCCTTGCGGTCGCGGGCCAGGATGGCGACGGTGGCGGCGAGGTTGCCGCCGGCGCTGTCGCCGATGACGGCGATCCGCCCGGCATCCACGCCCAGCCTGCCGGCATGCTGCGCGACCCACTGCAGCGCCGCGTAGCAGTCCTCCAGCGCGGTCGGAAAGCGGTGCTCGGGCGCCTTGCGGTACTCGACCGCGACGACGGCGCAGCCGACACCGTTGGCGAGCTGGCGGCACAGGCCGTCGTGCGTGTCGAGGTTCAGGAACACCCAGCCGCCGCCGTGGTAGTGCACCAGCACCGGCAAGGGGCCCTTGCCGGCCGGCGCGTACAGGCGGGCCGGGATCTCGCCGCCGGCGACCGGGATGCGCAGTTCCTCGATCCGGGCCACGGGTTCCTGGTCCTCGGGCGCGGTCTTGAACATCGCGTTGAAATACTGCCGTGCCTCGACCGCGGGCAGGTCGTCGAGTTGCGGTACGCCCTGCTTCTGCAGTTCCTCGAGCACGGCCATCGATTCGGCGGTCAGCGGCATGGTCTGGACTCTCCCCTGTGCGGGCGCGACGCCGTCGCGGAGACGGGCGGGCCTGTTGGACGGCCCCGCGGCCGGGGTACGCGGAGCGGACCCGCCGGGGGGGCCGCATGGTACCATGCCGGCCCGGTCCGGCCGGCGGTGCCACAGGCGCCGCGCGCCGGCCCGGACGCCGTTTTCGACTCCCTCACCAGGACGCACGGGCACCGCCATGGCCGACACCAAGATCCTGCTCGACGAGAGCGAGATTCCCACCCACTGGTACAACGTCATCGCCGACATGCCGAACAGGCCGTCGCCTTATCTCGGCCCGGACGGCAGGCCGGTCGCCCCCGAGGCGATGACGCGCATCTTCCCGATGTCGCTGGTGGAGCAGGAAGTCACCGGCGAGCGCTGGATCCCGATCCCGCAGGAGGTGCGCGAGATCTACCGGCTGTGGCGCCCGACCCCGATGTACCGCGCGCACCGCCTGGAGGCCGCGCTCGGCACGCCGGCGAAGATCTACTACAAGTACGAGGGCGTGAGCCCGGCCGGCTCGCACAAGCCCAATACCGCCGTCGCGCAGGCCTGGTACAACAAGCAGGCCGGCATCACGCGGCTCGCGACCGAGACCGGCGCCGGCCAGTGGGGCTGCGCGGTGGCGATGGCCGGCGCGATGCTGGGCATCGACGTGCGCGTGTACATGGTCAAGGTGAGCTACAGCCAGAAGCCCTACCGCCGCTCGTTGATGCAGTCCTGGGGCGCGGAAGTGTTCGCCAGCCCGACCAACCTCACCGAGTCCGGTCGCAGGATCCTCGCCGGCGATCCGGAATGCCCGGGCGCGCTCGGCATCGCCATCTCCGAGGCGGTGGAGGAGGCGGCCAGCCGCGACGACACCAACTACGCGCTCGGCTCGGTGCTGAACCACGTGCTGCTGCACCAGTCGGTCATCGGCCTGGAGGCGAAGAAGCAGCTCGAGAAGGCCGGCGACTACCCGGACGTCGTCATTGCGCCCTGCGGCGGCGGCTCCAGCTTCGGCGGCATCGCGTTCCCGTTCTTCGCCGACAAGGCGGCGGGCAGGAACGTGCGCCTGCTGGCGGTCGAGCCGTCCTCGTGCCCGACGCTCACGCGTGGCCACTACGCCTACGACTACGGCGACACCGCCGGCTTCACGCCGCTCATGCAGATGTACACGCTGGGCCACGACTTCGTGCCGCCCGGCATCCACGCCGGCGGCCTGCGCTACCACGGCGATTCGCCGCTCGTGTCGCAGCTCTTCCACGAGCGGCTGATCGAGGCCATCGCCGTGCCGCAACTCGCCACCTTCGAGGCCGGCGTGCTGTTCGCCCGCACCGAGGGCATCCTGCCGGCGCCCGAGTCCAACCACGGCATCCGCGCCGCGATCGACGAAGCCCTGCAGGCCAAGGCGACCGGCGAGCCGAAGGTCATCCTGTTCAACCTGTCCGGCCACGGGCACTTCGACATGAGCTCCTACGATCGCTACTTCGCCGGCGAGCTCGACGACTTCGAATACCCGCAGTCGATGATCGACGAGTCGCTGCGGAAGCTGCCGAAGGTCGCGGCCTGAGTTTCGTGAGCGCGGTTCGCCGGCCGTGCGCGCAGGCAGGGCGCCGCCGGCGATTTTCAGCACCGTGGCTGGACATTCCGGCTGATCGCCCCGCTATCATGGCGTCGCATCCGGGCGTCGGCCCCGGCGCGGAACCCGCCGGCGGGCCGTCGAGGGCGGGGTCGGGGCGGTCCGTGGCCGATCCGTCCCTTCGCAGGGGGGCCGGCCCGGGACAGACGGGCCGGGGCCTCGGACCCGGTGGCGTACTAATATGAATCGGTCGGCTGGCGGTCCGGGTGGCGCCCCGGCCCTCCACTCGGCGCTCCCCGGGAGCGGCCTTGGACTGCCGGCACCGGGCCGGGGCCGTGGGGGCTCTTGGCAACCTAAATCAGCGGCTTATATACTTTAGGTGCCAAGTTACTTCATAATCCGACACAGTCGGTTTACCATTCGGGCGCAGATGAAGGTCGCGGACATCGACAGCAGCGGTGGGATGGAGGGTCGGGCCGGTGTCAGGCGGCGGGCGCTGGTGGGCTGGATTGCCGCCTGTGCGTTCGTCGTCGCGGGGCCGGCCGGCGCCGTGACGCTGACCGAGGCCGTCGAACAGGCACTCGCCACCCATCCGCAGATCGCGCGGGCCGAAGCCGAAACGCGGGCCGCCGGCTACGACGTCGCCCGCGTTCGCGGCGAGTATTTCCCCAGCGTCGATCTCAACAGCGGTATCGGCGCCGAGGAGATGAATGTCAAGGCGTTGAATCTCGCCGGCGCCGACGAGGACGTGCTCGCGCGCCGCGAATTCGGGTTGTCGGTGCGGCAGCTGGTGTACGACGGGTTCGGCACGCGCAGCGAGGTGGAGCGCCGGGGCGCACTGCTCGACGCGGCCGAGCAGAACGCCAGCAACGTCCGCGAGTCGGTGGCCTTCGACGCCGTGCAGGCGTACCTGGATGTCGCCCTGAACCGCGAACTCGTGCAACTGGCGCGCGCCAACGTCGATGCGCACCGGCGCACGCTGGACAACGTCGCGGCGAAGGTCCGCAGCGGCGTCGGCCAGAAGGCGGACCTGCAGCAGGCGGAAGGGCGCCTGGCGCTCGCCCAGAGCACGCTCGCCGCGCGCGAGGGCCGCCTGCTCGAGGTGATGAGCAGCTACGAGCGCGTCACCGGGCAGATGCCCGCGGACCTCGTGACGCCCGGGCGCGCCGAGTCGGGCCTGCTCGTGGACGGGCGCATGCCCGATGCCGGCCTGCGTGCGGCCATCGATACCGCGGTCAACGAGGCGCTGAACACGCACCCGGCGATCCTGCGCGCCGGCGCGGAGGTCGAGGCGAGCGTCAAGGCCATCGACGTGGCGAAGGCGGAGTACTTTCCCCGCGTGGACGTCGAGGGCAACCTCGGCCGCAATGACAACCTGTCCGGGGTCGAGGGTGTCCGCAACAACAACACCGTGATGGTCGTCGCCCGCTGGAACGTGTTCCGGGGCGGCGCCGACAAGGCTGCCGAGCAGGCGAGCGTCGAGCGCAAGCTGGCGGCGGAGCAGTCCGCCGAGGATACCCGCCGCGCGGTGGCCGAGAACGTCGCGGTCGCGGTGCAGGCGCGGGCGACCAGCGAGAGCCGCATCGCCCACCTCGAACGGCACGTGACGGCCAGCACCGACACGCTGCAGGCCTACAAGGCGCAGTTCGATCTCGGCCGGCGCACGCTGCTCGACCTGCTGAACGCCGAGAACGAACTGTTCACCGCGCGCTCGAACCTCGTCAGCGGCCTGTACGAGGATCTCGTGAACCAGTATTTCGTCGAGGCCGCCAAGGGCGCCCTCGTGCGCAACCTGGGCGTCAACGTCGCGCAGCCCTAGGCGGCGGGCGGGGTGCCCGGTGCCGGCAGGCGCCTGCCCGGAGTCCGGTAGCCGCGCATGACCGCAATTCCGCAGGAATCCGTGCAGCCGGCGGTGGCGTCCCCGGACGATCCGCTGCTCGAGTGCCTGTCCATCGTCACCCGCCTGCACGGCCGGCCGGTCTCGGCCCGCGCCCTGGCGGCCGGCCTGCCGCTGCAGGACCATCGCGTCAGCCCGGCGCTGTTCGTGCGCGCCGCCGAGGGCCAGGGCTACTCGGCCCGGCTCGCGCGCCGCCGGCTCGACCGCATCTCGCCGCTGCTGCTGCCGGCGGTCCTGCTGCTCGCCGACGGCGGCGCGTGCGTGCTCACGGCCATCGACCGGGCCGGCGGGCAGGCCGAGGCGGTGTTCCCGGAGTCCGGGTTCGGTGCCCGCCGCCTGCCGGTGTCGGAACTGGCCGCCGCCTATACCGGCCACTGCCTGTTCGTGCAACCGCGCGCGCGCCCCGACCGCCGCATCGACCCGACCGCCAGCCTGCGCGCGGGCAACTGGTTCTGGGGCGTGGTCTGGCGCTTCCGGCGCTTCTACGTCGAGGCGGCCGCCGCGGCGCTCGTGGTCAACGTCCTGACGGTCGCGACCTCGCTGTTCGTCATGAACGTCTACGACCGCGTGGTGCCGAACAACGCCATGGAGACACTGCTGGTGCTGGCGACCGGCACGCTCGTCGCGCTCGCGTTCGAGTTCATCGCCCGCAACCTGCGCGCCTACTTCCTCGACATCGCCGGCAAGAAGGCCGACATCCTGCTGGCCGGCACCCTGTTCAACCAGGCCATGGCGCTGCGCATGGAGGTCATGCCGGCGTCCCCCGGGGCGTTCGCCGCGCAGATGCGCGAGTTCGAGTCGCTGCGCGACTTCATCGCCTCGGCGACGCTCGTCACCGTGACCGACCTGCCGTTCATCGTGTTCTTCCTCTGGGTCGTGCACATGATCAGCGGTCCGCTGTGGCTGGTGCCGCTGGCGGCCGTGCCGATCGTCCTGGGCGCGGCGCTCATTGCCCAGATCCCGCTCGCCCGGCTCATGCGCCAGCACATGCAGGAGTCCACGCTCAAGCACGGGCTGCTGGTGGAGTCGGTCGAGGGCATCGACACGCTGAAGACGCTCTCGGCCGAGGGCATCATGCAGCGCCGGTGGGAGGACTATACCGCGCTCACCGGGGAGACAGCCGTCCGCTCGCGCTTCATCTCCGGGTTCGTGGTCAACCTGAGCGTGCTGGCGCAGCAGGTCGCGACGATCGGCATGGTCGCCTGGGGCGTCGTCCTCATCGGCACGGGCGATCTCACCGTGGGCGCGCTGATCGCCGCCGTCATGATTTCCGGCCGCGCGTTGTCGCCCCTCGGGCAGGTCGCGGCGCTGGTCACGCGCTACCAGCAGGCCCGCGTCTCGCACCGCATGCTGGACGAGATCATGCGCCGCCCGCGGGAGCGGGACCCCGACCGGCAATACCTGCATCGCCCGGAACTGCAGGGCGACATCGCCTTCGAGAATGTCGACTTCGCCTACCCCCGCGCCGGGCTCGCCGCCCTGGAACGCGTGAGCTTCCGCATCGCCGCCGGCGAGCACGTGGCGATCCTCGGCCGCATCGGCTCCGGCAAGACGACCATCCTGAAGCTCATCCTGGGCCTGTACCGCCCCACCGGCGGCACCGTGCTGCTCGACGGCGCCGATTCGGCGCAGTTCGATCCGGCCGATGTCCGCCGCAACATCGCCTACGTCGCGCAGGAACCGCGCCTGTTCCAGGGCTCGGTACGCGACAACATCACGCTCGGGGCGCCGCTCGCGGACGACGCCGAGGTGCTGGCGGCGGCGCGGCTGTCGGGCCTCGACCGCATGGTCGAGCAGCATCCCCTGGGGTTCGATCTGCCGGTCGCCGAGGGGGGCGTAGGTCTGTCCGGGGGCCAGCGCCAGGCGGTCGCGATCGCCCGCGCCCTCGTCACCCGCGCGCCGATCCTGCTCCTCGACGAGCCCACGAGCGCGATGGATCACACCGCCGAGCAGCACTTCATCGCCGGGCTCAAGGACTACGCCCGGGGCCGCACGCTCGTGCTGGTCACGCACAAGCCCACCATGCTCAACCTCGTCGATCGCATCGTCGTGATCGAACGCGGGCGCCTGCTGCTGGACGGTCCGCGCGATCAGATCCTCAAGCAGTTGCTGAAGCAGGTATGAAGCCGGCCGCCGACAACGCGCGACCGGCGCCCGCGGCCAAGCCGACGCGTCGGGACTGGCGGGACGCCTGGGGCGATCGCGACCTGCTCGCGGATCCGCGCACCGCGGCGCTGATCGACGCCAACCCGCTCGCCGGCGCGACGCTCCTGCTGCTGCTGGCGATACTCGCCGCGGCCTGGATCTGGGCCAGCACCTCCTGGCTCGACATCGTGACGATGGGCGAGGGCAAGGTGATCCCCTCGAGCCGCGAGCAGGTCATCCAGAGCCTGGAAGGCGGCATCCTGTCGGAGATGCGCGTGCGCGAGGGCGACATCGTGGACGCCGGCGACGTGCTGCTGCGGATCGACGACACGCGCTTCGGTGCCACGTTCCGCGAGGGCAAGTCGCGGCAGGATGCGCTGCGGGCCGGTATCGCCCGCCTCAAGGCCGAAGCCGCCGGCACCGAGCCCGTGTTCCCGGCCGATCTGGAGCCCGCCGCCGTCGAGACCGAGCGCAAGCTCTACCAGTCGCGCCGGCAGACGCTCGAGGAGGCGGTCGGCAGCCTCGCCGCGAGCCTGCGGCTGGCGCAGTCCGAACTCGACATGACCGCGCCGCTCGTCGCCCAGGGGGCGGTGTCCGAGGTCGAGGTGCTCCGGCTGCGGCGGGAGGTGACCGAACTGCGCGGCCGGATCCAGGAGCGTCGCAACACCTTCCGGGCCGAGGCCCGCGGCGAACTGGCCGAGAAGGAGGCCGAGCTCGCCGCCACCTCCGAGATGAACGTCGCCCGCGAGGACCAGGTGCTGCGCGCGGTCGTGCGCGCGCCCATGCGCGGCACGGTGAAGAACGTGAAGGTGACCACCGTCGGTGGCGTCATCCAGCCGGGGGCGGACATCCTGGAAATCGTGCCACTGGACGATCAGCTCCTGGTCGAGGCGCGCATCCGGCCGAAGGACGTCGCCTTCCTGCGCCCCGGCCTGCCGGCCATGGTGAAGATCACGGCGTACGACTATTCGATCTACGGCGGTCTGAAGGGCACGCTCGAGCACATCAGCGCCGACACCATCGTCGACGAGAAGAAGCCCGAGGAGTCCTTCTACCGGATCCGCGTGCGCACGGAGCGTGCCTGGCTGGAGGGGCACGACGGGCGGCTGCCCATCATCCCGGGCATGGTCGCCACGGTCGAGGTGCTCACGGGGCGCCGGACGGTGCTCCAGTACCTGCTCAAGCCGGTCCTGAAGGCGCGCGACGCCGCCATGCGGGAACGGTGAGCCGATGGCGCACCGGACGACCGGCCCCGTTCTGTGACCTGCGCCGCCCGCGGGGGG
>CAYOJP010000141.1:5969-9725 GCA_964404305.1 uncultured Gammaproteobacteria bacterium | reverse complement strand
GATCCGCTCGCCGAACCCGGCTGGTCGCTCGACCTCGCGGTCGACCTCGACGGCCTGGGCCCCGTGCACGCACGCGTCGCGCTCACCGGCGGCGTGGTGAACGCCGCGCTGTGGGCGCAGGATCCGGCGACCGCGGACCTCATCGCCTGCGAACTCGACTGGCTCGCGGCGCGCCTGCACGACTGCGGGCTCGGCGGCGGCACGGTCACCTGCGCGCGGGGCGGCCCGCCGCGCACCTCGGTTGCGCCCGCGGCCGGCGCCCGCCTGCTGAGCGAGCGGGCATGAGCGTCCGCCGCCCGCTGCCGCTCGCGGTCGCGCTGCGCTACGACGGCAAGACGACGCCCACCGTCACCGCCAAGGGCGCGGGCCATGTCGCCGACGGGATCCTGAAGGTCGCCCGGGCGCACGGCGTGCCGCTGCGGGAGTCTCCGGAGCTGGCGCAGGCCCTCGCCACCATCCCCCTCGACGCCGAAGTGCCCCCCGCGCTGTGGATCGCCGTCGCCGAAGTGCTGGCCTTCGCCTACCGCGTCAAGGGCAAGGCCCCGCAGCACCGCGAACCGCGGCAGCCGGTGTTGCCCGCGCCGCGAGGGTGAGGATTCGGAGAAACACGGCGCGCCGGGCCTGCGCGGGGCATGCTGCTTGCACCCTGGCATCGCCATCCGGCGCGCCTTTACCCCGATCGATCCGATCCGTAAGCTGCGGATCGGCACGTGCCCGTGGCGCGGGCGGCGGCTGGTTCCGCGCCGCAGGCGTCGGCGTGCCCCCTCTCCCCCGACGCGCCCGGTAACCGCCCATGTCCGAAGCCCGCCAGCCCGCTGCAACGACCCGCGAACTCGACGTCGCCATCGTCGGCGCCGGTTTCGCCGGCATGTACCTCATCCACCTCCTGCGCAAGCGCGGCTTCAGCGTGCGCGCCTTCGAGGCCGGCAGCGACGTGGGCGGCACCTGGTACTGGAACCGCTATCCCGGCTGTCGCGTCGACGTCGTGAGCATGGAGTACTCCTACCAGTTCTCCGAGGACCTGCAGCAGGAGTGGGAGTGGAGCGAGAAGTACGCGACCCAGCCGGAACTGCTGCGCTACGCGCAGCACGTCGCCGACCGCTTCGATCTGCGCCGCGACATCCAGTTCCACACCCGCGTGACCGCCGCGCGTTACGACGAGCGCGCCGGCCGCTGGACCGTGGAGACCGACCGCGGCGATCGCCTCTCGGCGCGCTACTTCATCCTCGCCACCGGCATCCTCTCGGCGCCGAACCTGCCGCCGTTCGAGGGCCTCGACAGCTTCGAGGGCGACTTCTACCACACCGGCAAGTGGCCGCACGAACCGGTGAACCTCGCCGGCAGGCGCGTCGGCGTCATCGGCACCGGCTCGTCGGCCTGCCAGGCGATCCCGCTGCTCGCGGAGCAGGCCGGGACCCTCACCGTCTTCCAGCGCACGCCGAACTACGTGATCCCCGCGCACAACGAACGCCTGCAGGCCGAGGTCGTGCAGTCGATCAAGCGCAGCTACCCGGAATTCCGCCAGCGCAACCTGCAGTACCCCTTCGCGTTCTTCTTCGAGACGACCGGCAAGTCCGCGCTCGAGGTCACGCCCGAGGAACGCGAACGCGCCTACGAGGAGGCCTGGGCACGCGGCGGCCTAGGGTTCCTCGGCGTGTTCACGGACCTCCTGTTCGACGAGCGCGCCAACGCCACGTCGCAGGACTTCATCCGCCGCAAGCTGAAGTCGATCGTGAAGGACCCGGCCACTGCCGCGGCGCTGATGCCCGACTTCGCGGTGGGCTGCAAGCGCCTGATCGTCGGCACCGACTACTACGAGACCTACAACCGCCCGAACGTGCGGCTGGTCGACGTCAGGCACGCGCCCATCGAGCGCATCACCCCGAAGGGGCTGGTCGTCGGCGGCCGGGAGCACGCACTCGATGCCATCGTCTTCGCGACCGGGTTCGACGCGATCTCCGGCCCCATCCTCAACATCGATATCCGCGGCCGCGGCGGCGTGTCGATGCGCGAGAAGTGGGCCGGCGGCCCGAGCTGCTACCTGGGCCTGATGCCCGCGGGCTTCCCGAACCTGTTCACCATCACCGGGCCGGGCAGTCCCTCCGTGCTGAGCAACGTGCTCAAGTCCATCGAGCAGCACGTGGACTTCATCGGCGACTGCCTCACGCGCATGCGCGCTGCGGGCAGGACCGTGATCGAGTCGACCGAGGAGGCGGAAGCCGCCTGGCTCGTGCACGTCGACGGGATCGCCTCGCGCTCGGTGTTCAAGTCGTGCAACTCCTGGTACCTCGGCTCGAACATCCCCGGCAAGCCGCGCGTGTTCACCGCCTACATCGGCTGGCCGCAGTACGCCGCCGAACTCGCTGCCGTCGCCGCGGATGGCTACCGCGGGTTCCGCCTGGGCGTGGCGGGTACGGAACGCAGCGCCAGAGCGTAGGGCCGGCGCGAGGGCGACGGGACCCGCAGCGGCCGGCCCTGCACGTTACCGCCCGACCGCGTTGCCAGCGCTACCGCCCGCTACGCGCGGGCGCAGCCGGCGACGTGGTCGGCCAGCGCAGCGGGAATGCTGACCTGCGGGAAGTGCCGGCACATCAGCATGCCGAGCGCGATGCCGGCGTCATGCGCCGTGACGATGTTGTCATAGAACGCGAAGACGGGCGTCAGCCCGCCGAGCGTCCAGGTCAGCGGCCGGCGGTGCAGTTCCTCGCGCGTGAAGGCGCGCAGGAGTTTCGGGGAGGCCACGTAGCGCCGCACCCAGGTGACGTAGTTCTTCGCCAGGCGCGCGTGGACCTCGGGCCCCAGCGCGTCCCAGGCCGCGGCATCCTCGTTCATCTGGTCGCGGAACAGCGCCTGGCAGGCGGCGGTGATGCCGGCGTCGTCGAGCGCGAGCAGGTGCGCGAGCCACTGCGTCTTCCACAGCGGCACCTCGTGCACGACGGCGTGGCGGACGAGATCGGGATGGTCCGCCGCCAGGCACAGCGTGATCTGCCCGCCCGAACTGCAGCCGTAGATCGTCGCCGGCCACACGTCCAGCGACCGCAGCAGCGCGGCGATCTCGTTCGCCGCCTGCGTGGTCGAGTACGCGTCGAAGCCCGCCGGCGGCGCGCTGGAGCGCGAGAAGCCCGGCATGTCGAAGGTCAGGACGGTGAAGTCCGCGGCGAGCGCGGCAGCCGTCTTCTCGAAGGAGGCGCAGTCGCCCTCCCCGGACGGCACGAGCACGATCGCCGGCCCCTGCCCGCGCGACTCGCAGTGCCAGTCGACGCCGGCGGCGGTATGGCGGAACGTCGCGGGCGTGGAACCGCCGTGGGGCAGGGACATGAGCGAGCGCCTCGTACGGATGGGGGCCGTACCGCCATCTTAACCGCGCGGACGCGCGTTGCCGTCGCGGGGCCGGCCAGTCAGCGGCTCGCCAGCACGAACACCTGCTCGAGCGGCGTGCAGTGGCCCGGCGGCAGCGTGAGGACGCTGGCGTGGGCGCTCCCCGTCAGCCCAGTGATCAGCTTGTCGATCGCCGCGGCGCCGGCCTCGATCGGCCGGTAGCGGTGCAGCACGGTCCTCATCGGGAGCACGAACAGCTCGGTCTCGCCGTCGCCCCGGAAGAAGGTGACCGGCGCCGGCTCGTGGTCGGCACTGAGCAGCACCTCGTCGTGCCCCGCCTCGCGCAGGCAGTTGCGGTTCGACAGCAGGCCGACCTTGCGGCTCTCGTAGCGCCGGCCGCCGAGGTCGAAGTGCTCGAGCACGCCGTCCAGCGGCACC
>CAYOJP010000141.1:0-5869 GCA_964404305.1 uncultured Gammaproteobacteria bacterium | reverse complement strand
CCTCCCCGGTGTCTGCCCGAACCGCCGCCGGAACTGGCGGTGGAAATGCGGGATGTCCGCAAAGCCCCAGTCCGCGGCGACGGCGGCGACCGTGCGCCGGCCCGGGCGGCGGGCGAGATCCGCCGCGCAGCGCTGCAGGCGCAGTTCGCGCACGGTGCCCCCGACCGTGGCACCCTGCAGCGCGAAGGCCTTGTGCAGCGTGCGCACGGCGACTTTCAGATCCGCGGCCACCGCGCGCGGCGACAGGCCCGGCTCGCGCAGGCGCGCCTCGATCACGTCCATGGCGCGGCGCCACAGATCGACCAGGCCCGGGGTGCCGGCCGGCGTGCGCGCCTCCGGGGCCGCCGCGAGCACCTCCGCGAGCCAGCCGCAGACGACGCCCAGCGCATCGGCGCGATCGTCGGCATCCAGGGCATCGATGTCCCGGCGCAACTCGCGCAGCAGGCCCAGCGCGAGCGCGGCGCGGCCCCGCTGCGTCGGACGCGTCGTCGCGAAGGCCGGCGCCGGCCGGCCCGGGCCGACGAGCGCCGCGCGCGGCAGGTCCAGGCACAGCAGGCGGAAGGGCTCGGGATGCTCCAGCACGTAGGGCCGGGCGGTATCGACGACGTAGACGTCCCCGGTCCTCACCCGCGCGCGCCGGCCGCCCTGCTCGATGGCGCTCTCGCCCGCGAGCATGACGTTCACGAACAGGCGGTCGCGCGGATCGCGCCGGATCTGCGCCTGCGCGCGGGTCACCCGCTGCGGCAATGACTCCACGAGCGCGACGGCCGCGCCGGGGCAGGGATCCAGTTCCACCCGCGACGGGAACGGCGCGGCCGGGCCGCTGGCGGCGACCGGGTCCAGCGCCGCGAAGGCCTCGCAGATCGCCTCGCGCCAGCAGGCGAACTGCGCCACGGCCGGCAGTGCGGCGGTGGACCAGACTTTCCGGGTCAGCGTGCCCATGGCAGTGCCGCGCGTGAGGAGGGGCCGGGCCGTGCACGCGCCGGCAAGGACCGGGGCACGGCGCGACAACCGCAGCCTAGCCAACGTGGCATCCTGCGACAACCCGACCGCCGCCGGAGACCGTCATGGCCATCGACCTCAGCCTCGCTCCCGCCCAGCGCACGCTGCAGCAGGACGCCCGCGCCTTCGCCCGGCGCCTGCTCGCCACCGTGCCGGCCGCCACGCGCCACCTGCCCACGCCGCAGGCACGCTTCGCCGCCACGCGCCCGCTGTACGAGCAGGCCGTGCGCGAGGGCTGGCTCCGGCGCCTGCTGCCCGCGCCCTTCGGCGGCGGCATGGGCGGCCTCGTCGACACCGCCCTGGTGGCCGAGGAGTTCTACGCCGTGGAGTGCAGCCTCTCGCTCACGCTGTTCGCCAACATGCTCGGGCTGATGCCGATCTTCATCGCCGGCTCGGACGCCCAGCGCGCGACCTGCCTCGCCCCGTTCCTCGCCGTCACCGGCGCGCCGCTCGCGGCCCTGGCCAACAGCGAGCCCGGCGGCAGCGCGAACTTCGCCGCCGCCCCGCCGCACGGCACGCGCACCACCGCGCGCCTGGACGGCGACCACTGGATCGTCGACGGCGAGAAGCACTGGATCTCCAGCGCCACCGGCTGGGACGGCAGCGGCGCGGACGTCCTCACCGTCGTCTGCCGCACGCCCGCCGCCGACGGCCACCCCGCCGGCCTGTCGATCATCATCGTGCCCGGCGGCACGCCCGGCATCGAGCACCTCGCGGCCATGGACACGCTGGGCCACCGCGCGCACCTCTCCCCCCGCTTCCGCCTGAACGGCGTGCGCGTGCCGAAGGGCAATCTCGTCGGCCCGATGGGCGGTGCCAAGCCCATCGTCGATGCCAGCTTCTCCGGCACCGCGGCCCTGGTCGGCGCGATGGCCGTCGGCCTCATGCGCGCCGCGTTCGAGTTCACGCTGGGCTTCTGCAGGCGCGACGGCCGCGGCGGCCCCCACCCCATCCTCGACCACCCGACCGTGGGCTATGCGCTGGGCGACGCCAAGGCGGTGCTGGAGGCCTGCCGGTTCCTGACCTGGAAAGCCTGCGACGCCATGGACCGCCGGCAGCCCGGCGCCCTGGAACTGGCCCTGCACGCGAAGGTGTACTGCAGCGAGACGGCCGTGCGCGTCATCACCGACCTCATGCGCGTGGTCGGCATCGACAGCTACCACCACGACCTGCCGCTGGCCGGCATGCTGCAGGACGCGATGGCCCTGCCGCTCTTCGACGGCGGCAACAACGGCGTGCGCCGCCGGCAGGTGTACGAACTGATGCGGGCGCAGGACTACGACGGGTTGGCGACGCTGGGGTAGCGGGGTGCCCGCCGCCGCGGGCCGGGCGCTACTTCTTCTCCGCCGGCGTCACCACGATGTGCCACCACTCCTTCAGATCGCTCACCAGCCCGCCTTGCGCGAACTTCAGGATGAACACGCCGTCGAGGACGATTTTCGCGCCCGTGGACGTCTGCGTGAACTCGGCGTGCCAGGGCGCCACCGCGGTGTTGCCCGCCACCACCTCCACCGACGAGGTGAAGTCAATGGCGCTCTGATCCGCCGTTACCCCGGCCCAGTAGGCATGGATGGCCTCGCGGCCCTCGTGCGCCGGCTTGAACGGATCGTCCCGGTAGCGCGCATCGGGCGTGAAGAGCGCGGCGGCCATGTCGGCGCTGCGCGACTCCCAGGCGGACTCGTAGCTGGCGAGCCATTGTTCGACGTGAGCGCGGGCGACGTCCTGCCTGTCAGCCGACAGCGCCGCGCCCGCGAGTCCGACACCGATTCCCGCAATGACTGCGATCCTGGCCAGGTATGACTTCGGCATGTTGAACCTCCCATTCCGGTGACGCGCACGAATGCCATCGCGGACGCATGGACCGCCCTGCGGCCGCCCACGTCCTGCAACTCTCAGCCGGCACGCGTGAGCATGAGCTGCGTCGGTGTCGGTGCCGGGAAGCCGGCTTCGGCCAGCGACTCGCGGATCGCGCGGTTGCCGTCGAAGTAGACCTGCCAGTAGTGGTCTGTGTGGCAGAACGGTCGCACTGCCAGCACCGGCCCGACCAGGTTGAACTCCAGGATCTCGACTTCCGGCACCGGTTTGGATACGACATTCGCAACGCTTGCCATCCGGGCGCGAAGCAGCTCCATCGCCGCGACATGATCGGCATTGCCGGCGAGCTGGCACTTCAACTCGACGCGGCGGTAGGCATTGGCGCTGAAATTCTGGATGGTATCGCCGAAGATCTTGCCGTTGCCGATGATGGTCAGGACATTGTCCGGCGTGTCGACGGCCGTGGCGAACAGTCCGATCTCCCTGACCGTGCCAGTGACGCCACCGGCGCTGATGAAGTCGCCGACCTTGAACGGCTTCAGCACGATCAGGAAGGCACCTGCCGCGAGGTTCGACAGCAGGCCGGCCCAGGCCGCGCCGATCGCGATGCCTACACCTGCGACCAGAGCCGCGAAGCTGGTCGTCTCGACGCCGCAATAGCCCAGGATCGCGACCACCAGCGCGATGTTCAAGGTTACCGACAGCACATTGCCGAGATACCGCATCAAGGTCGGATCGACCTTCTGCCGCTGCATCACCTCCTGCAGCAGGCGGCCTACCATGCCGATCAGCCAGCGACCGATGAGCCAGAGGATCAGCGCCGTGCCGACCTTGACCACGCCCGCGGTCACGTACTGCGTTGCGACAGCCTGAAAATCCTGTAGCGATTCCATCGGCGATCACTCCTTTCGATTTGCCGTCTGGCCCGGTCCGATTTCTACAGCCAGCGGGTGGCGGTGGCTATGTGGCTGCATTTTGCCAACTCTGGCAAGCGGCGTGCTACGGCGCCGTCTTGATATCGCCGCGCGGCTCTTCGGTTGCTGCGCAATGGCGGGGCTTCCGCCCGGCCTCAGGCGCGGATTATCCACTTATACCGCTGTCCAGATTCCCGGTGCCAACGCTCTCACAGGATGAGCCGCTCAACGGGGCACTGCCACCCTGGCCCGGATTCCGCCGCCTGGTCTTGCGGTGCCCATTGCCGCCGGCGCCGCGCGACTCACACCGGCGTCGCCAGCAACGTCTGCACCCGCGACGTGTCGTAGATCACCGTCCGCTCCCTGAACCGCAATCCCTCTTCGGTCTCTACCAGCGCGTCGTGGTAGGTGCCGGCCTGGTACAGGCGCGTCTCGCCGTCGAGCAGGGTCTGCACGACGATGTAGGAGGAGGTCACCGCGATGCCGGCTTCCGTGCGGCCGGTCACGCGCACGCCGGACTGCGCGTGGCGGTAGCGGTGCTCCTGGAAGATGTTGGCGTGGCGCAGGGAGTGGATGCGGTCGATCATCATGCCGCGGCTGTCGAAGTACACGAGCGGGATGGGATAGCCGTGGGCGTGGTTCTCGCGGGAAATCATCCGGTACAGGCCGTCCTCGAGGAACAGGCCCGGCCAGTCCTCCAGGCGGTCCTCGTCCAGGCAGGCGCAGTACTCGGCGAACAGCCGGTCGATGCGGAAATACAGCTCGCGCTCGTCCATCAGTTGCCCCATCCCATCAGCCGGCGGTAGCCGCGCCAGAAGCTGCGGATGAGGTGCTCGGTGATGAGGCTGGAGGCCTGGTCGCGCGCCTCGTCGCCCATGCCCAGGTAGGTGCCCTCGCCCGGGTCGCTGGAGGCGATGCCACGCTGGACGAGTTCGGTCGCCTCGGTGTCCTCCATGGAGATGTAGCCGGCGGGGCCGGCGAGGTTCGCCTGGCGGATGCGCTTGGCGCGCAGGTCGGCGGCGTCGTCGGCGTAGCCGAAGAAGTGGAACACCAGCTCGAACTCGCCGGCGCTCTTGGGCAGCACCTGGCGCACGGCCAGGGTGTTGTGGATCTGCTGGATGACGGTGCTGGGAAACAGCGAGTGGATGTTGTTGCTGGTCTGCTCCTCGAACTCGGGCTGCACTTCGAGCAGGCGGCGGTCCGCGAGGTCGAGCTTCTCGCGGTAGGTGGTGATGTTCTGCGCCTTGTAGGCGTCGCGGGTCTCGGCGTCGGAGAGCGGCGTGCTGGTGATGATCGAGTGGAAGCCGTTGCGGGCGTCGACGATGGAGCGCCCCCGCATGTTGGAGCGGTAGATGTTGAACGTGGTGTGGAACAGGTGCAGCAGGCTCGCGTGGTAGGGGTCCTTCACGTTCTCGTAGTACAGCTTCCAGTTCGAGCGCGAGTACTGGCGCGTGCAGCCCAGGTACACGATGGGCTTGTGGAAGATGCGATCGACCCAGGGCAGCATCTCCGGGCCGATGTAATCGGTGAGGGATTCCATGTCGTGCGCGAGCGTGCCGAACAGGAGGCCCTTGTAGGCCTCCACGCGCACGGGCGGCAGGCCGTGGTCCTCGCGCCGGAAGTCCGCCGGCAGGCCGACCTTGTCGTTGACGCCGCGCTGGAAGGGCACGCCCTTCAGCTTGCCGTCCTGGTCGTAGGCCCACTGGTGGTAGACGCAGGTGTGCACGAGGGCATTGCCGCGCGGTTTGCGGCAGACCATCGCGCCGCGGTGTGCGCAGCGGTTCACCCAGGCGGCGTAGCGGCCGTCGCGCGTGCGGGTGACGACGACTGGCGTCGTGCCGATGAAGGTGGACTTGAAGTCGCCCGGGGCGCGCAGTTCGTCTTCCAGGGCGAGGAAGTTCCAGGTCGGCCCGCGGTGGATGCGCGCCTGCTCGCGTTCGAAGATGGCCTCGTCGGTGAACACGGCATAGGGGGTCGGTTCGCCCTCCCCCTGCGGCCAGTGGAAGTCATCGAGCCGCGCGGTGGCGGACTGTGCGTTCATGCTGCTCCTCCCCTGCACCCCGTGGGTCGGCACCCCCGGCCGGCAGTCACACTGTAACTCCGGGGCGGGCGGGGATGGCAATCGGGGGAACGAGGAA
>CAYOJP010000140.1:0-9772 GCA_964404305.1 uncultured Gammaproteobacteria bacterium | reverse complement strand
GCAGTTTGTCGTGACCCGCACCTGTTCCGCGCGTCCAGAGTACCCCTGCCAACGTCTTCCACGTTTGCCCGGCCGGTATTCGCAAACCGGTCGCCGCTTGCTCCCTGCCGAGGCCAAGCCGCTGACATCTCGCCTGCCTGCATCCCGTGGGCGAGGCGCCGCCTTGGCTTGTTCGAGGAGCATGACTGAATGTCGTCTTTCGATACGCTCGGCCTGAACGAGCACCTCCTGCGCGCCGTGCGCGATCAGGGCTACACCACCCCGACCCCCATCCAGACCGCCGCGATCCCCGTGGTGCTCGCCGGCCGCGATCTCATGGCCGGCGCGCAGACCGGCACCGGCAAGACCGCCGCCTTCACGCTGCCGATCCTGGAGCAGCTCACGCAGTCCCCGCATGCCGTGGGCCGCAAGCAGGTGCGCGTGCTGGTGCTGACGCCGACCCGCGAACTCGCGGCGCAGGTCGCCGAGAGCGTGAAGACCTATGGCCGCCACCTGCCGCTGCGCACCGCGGTGGTCTTCGGCGGCGTCGGCTTCGACCCGCAGGCGCGGATCCTCTCGCGCGGCGTCGACGTGCTCGTCGCCACCCCCGGCCGGCTGCAGGATCACGTCGACCAGCGCACGGTCGATCTGTCCGCGGTCGAGGTGCTGGTCCTCGACGAGGCCGACCGCATGCTGGACATGGGCTTCCTGCCCGCCATCGAGCGCCTGCTGAAGGTGATCCCGTCGGCGCGCCAGACGCTGTTCTTCTCCGCCACCTTCCCCGAGCAGATCCGCTCACTGTCGCGCCGCCTGCTGCGCTCGCCGGTGCTGGTCGAGGTCGCCCGGCCCAACGCGCCGGCCGAGGCCGTCACGCAGACGGCCTATGCCTGCGACCAGGGCCGCAAGCGCGCGCTGCTCGCGTGGCTCATCGGCTCCGGCAACTGGCCGCAGGTGCTCGTCTTCACCCGCACCAAGCATGGCGCCAACCGGCTGGCCGAGCAGCTCGAGCTCGACGGCCTGTCGACCGCGGCGATCCACGGCAACAAGAGCCAGGGCGCGCGCACCAAGGCGCTCGCCGGCTTCAAGAACGGCAGCGTGCGGGTGCTGGTGGCGACCGACATCGCCGCCCGCGGCCTGGACATCGACCAGCTCCCGTACGTGGTGAACTACGAGATGCCGCACGTCGCGGAGGACTACGTGCACCGTATCGGCCGCACCGGCCGTGCCGGCAAGGAGGGCATCGCCGTTGCCCTGGTCAGCCATGACGAGCGCTCGGAGTTCGAGGCCGTGCGCCGGCTGGTGAAGCTGGACATCCCGCTGCAGATCGCGCCTGGCTTCGAGCCGTCGGCCCGGTCGGCCAGCCGGCCGTCCTCGCCGTCGAACAACGCGCAGCGGCCTAGCCACAACGGCAATCACGGCCGGCGCGATCACCAGCGCTCGGGCGACGGCAGCAGCCCCGCCCGCCCGCACGCCGCCCGCCGCGGCAACGGCGGTCGCAACCGCAGCGGCGGCGGCGGTGGCCGCGCGAGCGGCAACCGCTAGTCGGTCCCGGTCACCTGCCCGCGGCTCGCCGCGGGCAGGTGCCGTGTCGACGGGCTACCGCCCGGCCACCCGCGGCCCCTCACTGACGCCTGAACCGGGCATGGATGCCCGCGCGCATGGACCCTGCGGGCGGACGCTCCCTGTCGTCCGGCCCGTCACCCGCTGCGCCCGCGGGTGTTCACGGAATTTACACATCGTACTGATCGTGATCGCGGGGGAAAATGCAAGTTTATGAAATTCCATATAATTATT
Organism: uncultured Gammaproteobacteria bacterium; assembly: GCA_964404305.1. Taxonomy (GTDB): domain Bacteria; phylum Pseudomonadota; class Gammaproteobacteria; order JADZEE01; family JADZEE01; genus CAYOJP01. Next base: position 7,999 of record CAYOJP010000140.1, on the reverse strand, counting down.
TAAAGCGTCCGGAACTTGCATGGTTCGGCCAGCCGGCCGGCCGGCCTACGCGCAAGGAGCAGCATCATGAGCGAGCTACTGAGATTCGCCACCGCCGCACTGCTTCTCGGGTCAGTGCAGGCGGCACTCGCAGTGCCACTGACCCATGATGCCAACGATCCGGGCGTGCCGCCGGTCGCATTGTCACCGGCTTTCGGTGCACTGGTCGACGACGTCGGCACGGCCTACATCCACAAGGGCGTCGACTACACCTTCGGCGGGGTGGAAGGCATCTTCGACGATGGCGATGGCGTGCATGCGTTCTGCGGCATCAGCGGTGGCGGCGACTGCAACCTGTTGAGCCCGGTCGACGGCCGTATCGTGGTCGCCGGCACGACCGACCAGGGCCTGACGAGCTTCATCCACGTCGAGGCCGGCTTCGCGGACGCGGGTTCCCTCGTCCTGGAGGTGTTCGACCTCGGCATGACGCTGCTTGACTCGACGCTGCTCGGTCCGCCGTCTGGTCCGAACGGCCGGCTGACGATGACCATCGATCGCCTGGGCGTCTACGACATCGCGTTCTTCCGCGTCAGCGGCGGCGACACGTTCGGGGTGAACCTGGTCATGATCGAGATGCCGATCGTCGCCGCGGTGTCGGCCCCCACGGCGCTCGCACTGATGTTGCCCGGGATGGCCGGGCTGCGTCGCCGGCGCCTGCAGACCGCGCGGAGCTGAGCCGACGTCTGTGCCAATGGTGCAGCCGCCTTCGGCTGCACCATCGGCAGCGGCTCGCGCCCGGGGCAACTCAGGCGCGGGCGGGGGCCGTCAGCGCACCCCGGCCAGCGCCGCGATCGCCCGGCACAGCGCGCTGCCCGGATCCTGCAGCCCAGCGATTGCTGTGAAGTGGTTGCAGCCGGGTTGGTCGAGCAGTTCGCCCTCCAGTCCCGCGGCCCGCCAAGCTTCGAGATAATCCCCGGTCTGGCGATGGAACTCGCTCGTCTCCTCGCCGCCCAGCGTCGCGAGCAGGCGCGGGCCGCGCGTGGGGATGTGGAACAGCGGGCTCTGCCGCTCGACGATCTCCCGGGTGAGCTGCAGCTTGGGTTGCAGCCAGGAGTACGGGAACGGCCGCAGGTCGAACAGGGCGCTGATCGGCACCCCGGCCTTGATGAGGTCCGCCGGCAGGCCGTACTCGCCGGGCCAGTCGGTCGCTGCGAGCATGCCCACCTGCTGCCCGCCGGCCGAGTGGCCGCAGACGATGATGCGATCCGGGTCGCCGTTGAAGGTGGTCGCCTCGCGCGCGATCCAGGCGATCGCCGCGCGGCTCTGGCGCGTGATTTCGTCGAGCGTGACCTTCGGGCACAGCGAGTAGTTGCTGACGACGACCGCGAAGCCGTGCGCGAGCGGGCCGCGCGCGACGAGGCTGAACTCCTTGCTCGTCAGCCGCCGCCAGTAGCCGCCGTGGATGAACACGAGCACCGGCGCGCCGGGCCTGGCGGCCGGGAACACGTCGACGGTTTCCTCCAGCGTCGGGCCGAAGCGCTGGTCGAGGCGGCAGGTCAGCTCCGCGCGTGCCTTCGCGCTGTCGCCGATGAACCATTCCACGTACGGACGCATGTCCGGCACGTGCACCTCGACGTTGTACTGGGCGTCGATTTCTTCCTGCGTGGTGAACTCGCGGTACAGCCCCATGCCTGCATCCTCGACCGGGTGCCGCGCAGCCCGCGGCGGGCGAGGGGAGCCTAGCACGGCAGTGCAGTCGCGGATGTCCGCCGGCGTTCGTGCCCCGACCGGCAGGCGATGGCCGGGGCGATGCGCGCCCCGAGAGCAGCGACTGCCCGCGTCGCGAGTCAGGCCGTCTCGTGCAGGAGTGCCGCCTGCGCGGCGTTTAACATACAGCCGCCGGGACGCTCGGCCCGCGCCGGCACGGTGGCGATGGCCGGGGTTGCCACCTCGGCCTCGTGGATCCGGGCCGCCACGGCCGCATTCACCAGCCAGCCGCCGGGTCGTACGACGAGCGCAGGCGCGGCGACCGCCGGGCCGGCCGTCCCCGACTCGGCAGCGAGCGCGGCGAGCCGGGCCGGTGGAGCCAGCGCGGCGTTCACCAGCCAGCCACCGCGTCGCTCGGTCGTCGCGAGATCGCCCGCTGCTGCGGCGTCGCGGGCGACGATCGCGGTATCGTTGGCGAGGTCGCCCGGTGCGCCCCGGCTGCGGTCGATCAGCGCCGAGACCGCCGCGATGCCCGCACCCACCGGCCCGCCGAACAGGGCGCCGCCGGCGACGCGCGCGGCCGCGCCGATGGTGTCTCCGGTCGCCTGACGGTACAGGTTGCCGACGATCGGGATGTGCTGCAGGGGATTGAGGATGTCGAGCAGATCGCCGAAGTCCAGCCCGTTGCTGCCGAACAGGAAGCCGCTGCCCTTGCCTGGCGGGGCAGCCGCCGTGGACGACGTGGCGATGGACTGGGTAGGGTGCATGTGGGGTCGCGGGTCCTGGCAGCTTGTCCTCTGCAAGGGACGTTCCGCGCCGGTCGGCGGCAGGCGCGGCTGCGGGTCCCCGCGCAGCGGCCGGCCGGCAGTACGGGGGCGACTGATGCGCCGCGCAGGCTTGGGCAGACAACGGGTTATCACATGGCCAGGGACGCGCGGCGGGCGCGGCGCCGGTGCCGCGATCCCGAACGGCCCCGGCTGGCCCGCCGCTCGATGACCGTGGTGCCGCCTTCCGCCCGCCGTCGCGACCGGCGAGTCCTTGCCGCCGCGGTGCCACCATTGCCGGTCGGAGGATGCCTGCTGCCCCTGCTGCTGGCGCTCGGCCCCGGCGGGTGCAGCGAGCCGCCGCCCGGGGCGCCTGCCTCGCGAACGGCCCGATCGCCCCCGGCAGTGCTGCCCGCCCCCGCGCCCCGCGATCCGATGCTCGCCGGCACGGCCGCGTTGCCGGTCCTCGTGGAGGCGCTGGCGGTGCGGGACCCGATGACCCTGGCGAACACCGTGCTGCAGTTGCAGTTCGCCTGCGGCCGGCCCGAGGTGCGCGCGTTGCTCGCCGACCTCCGCGCCGACCGCCGGGACAGCCGGCCGGCGCTCGCGTGGGACTGGCTCGCGACCCCGGCATTGCAGTTCGCCATCGCGCACACCGCGGCGCGCTGCGAACCGGCGGCGCGGGAGGACGTGCTGCCGCTGCTGCGCGCCGGGCTCGGCGAGGCCGACCCGTTCGCGCAGGCCCAGGCCGCCGTCGCGCTGGCCTTCCTCGGCGACGACTCCGACGTGCCGGCGCTCGCCAGGCTCGCGCGCGATGGCGCCCCCTACGCCGCCGAGGCCGCCATCAAGGCGCTCGCCCTGCTGGGCGGCGCCGCCGCGCGCGCCGCACTCGTGGAACTGCGGGAACGGCATGCCGGCGACGAGCGCCGCCGCACCCTTCTCCGCCAGGTCATGGCGGAGCGCTGGGAGGAGTTCCGGCGGCGGTGGTGAGCGCGGCCGCCGGGGTGAATCCAAGATAGATTAAGGCGCTGGGCCAAGCCTTGTCGTCGAGGGTCTGACCATGCGTGAAATGATTAACGTGCACGAGGCCAGGACTCGTCTTTCCCGGCGGGTCGAACGCGCGCACGCAGGCGAGCGATCACGCTCGAGCATGCCGTGCTCGCGGGCACCCTGACGTCGGGGCACCGCGCTCCGTTCGACCGCCTGCTCGCGGCCCAGGCGCGACTGGAGGCCGTTCCCGTCATGACCATCGACCCGGTGTTCCGCACGCTCGGGGTCGAGGTCGTGTGGTAGCTTTTCGTCGACCGCAAGACAGGACTATTGCCGGGAGCAGCAGGCGCGAAAGATCGGTCCAGGCGCAGAGTCGAAGCGCGCCCGCGTCTGCCGTCCTGGACCTTTCCGGGGTCGCACACGGATTGCCCTGAGGAGACGCACGCGTGATCTACTTCGGCTACGGTTCCAACCTGAACTCGGCGTCGTTGCGCGCCAAGGGTGTCGAGCCGCTCGCGTCCGAGCCCGGCATCCTGCGCGGCTGGAAGCTCGCGTTCTCGGTCACGCCGCCGTTTCCGTCGCAGGGCGGCATGGCGACGATCATGCAGTCCGGGGATCCCGGCGATGCGGTGCACGGCGTGCTGCATCGCTGCCGCCAGGAGTCGTTCGCCGCGATCGACACCTTCGAGGCGAGGGGCATCTTCTACGAGCGGGTGGAGGTCGACGTCGAGCGCTACGCGGGCGGGATGGAACGCGCCTGGGCCTACGTCGTGCTGCCGGCGTTCCTCGACACCACGCTCGCGCCGACGCAGCGCTACCTGAACATCCTGCTGTCGGGCGCGCAGGCGATGGCGCTGGAGCAGGACTACGTGGCGCGGCTGCGGAGCACCGAAGTCATGCCCCCTCGCACCTGGGAGCCGTTCGAGCATCCGGCCGGGCCGGCGCGCCGGTTCAACGCGGAGAGCCTGGCGCAGGCGGACCGGCACGTGGCGCTGGGCGGCGCGGTGTTCGACATGGCGGAGCCGTCGTGGAAGACCGCCTTCCTCGTGCCGATGCTCGCCGGCAAGGACGCAACGCTGTTCTTCCTGAAGATGCTCGATACCGGCAGCGGCACCGCGACGCTCGACCAGATCCGGCGCGGCGAGCTGAGCGAGCAGCAGCGCAACCACGTCACCGGCTACATGCACGAGTTCGCCGCGGCGTTCCGCTACGCGGGGCGCTACGACTACGACTGACGCGGGTCGCGGGCCCGAACTCGTCGCTGCCCGACCCGGGGCGGCGACGCCCGGTCCAGGCCGGCGCCCCCCTGCCGCTCCAGCGCCCACGCCACGTGGCTGCGCACCAACTCCGAGGGATGATCCGCCCGCGCCTGCAGCGCCGCGACGACGGCGGGTGATGCGGGCGCATTGCCCAGCGCGACCGCGACGTTGCGCAGCCAGCGCTCCCAGCCGATGCGGCGGATCGCGGACCCTTCCGTGCGCTGCGCGAACTCGGCCTCGCTCCAGGCGAACAGCTCGACCAGCGCGGCGCGGTCGAGGCCGTGGCGCGGGGCGAAGTCGCGCTCGGCACTGAGCTGCGCGTAGCGGTTCCACGGGCACACGAGCTGGCAGTCGTCGCAGCCGTAGACGCGGTTGCCGATGAGCGGGCGCAGGTCCTGCGGGATCGGGCCGTGCAGCTCGATGGTCAGGTACGAGATGCAGCGCCGTGCGTCGAGGCGGTAGGGCCCGAGGATCGCCTGCGTCGGACACACGTCGATGCAGGCGCTGCAGGTGCCGCACCATTCGTTCGTCTCGGGCGCATCCTGCGGCAGCGGCAGATCGGTGTAGATCTCCCCGAGGAAGAACCACGACCCGGCGTCGCGGGCGATGAGGTTGGTGTGCTTGCCGATCCAGCCCAGGCCCGCGTTGCGCGCGAGCGCCTTCTCCAGCACCGGCGCGCTGTCGACGAACACGCGGTGACCGTGCGGGCCGGCGAGTGCCGCCACCTCGTCGGCGAGACGGGCAAGTCGCGCGCGCAGCACCTTGTGGTAATCGCGGCCGAGCGCGTAGCGCGAGACGTAGGCGAGGGTCGGGTCGTCCAGCACCGCCTGCATGTCGCGCGCGCCGGCCGGCAGGTAGTCCATGCGCGCGCTCACCACGCGCAGCGTGCCGGGCACGAGTTCGGCCGGGCGCGTGCGGCGGCTGCCGTGGCGGGCCATGTACTGCATTTCGCCGTGCCAGCCGGCGGCGAGCCAGCGTTCGAGATGCGTGGCGTCGGGGTCGAGGTCGATGCCGGCGATGCCGATCGTCTGGAACCCGAGCCGCCGGCCGGCCGCCTTCACCTGCGCAGCGAGGTCCGCGGCCGCGGGCAGGGGCGCAGGGCCGGACGCGGTCATGGCTCCACGGCGGATTCGCCGGCCGGTTCCGCCGGGCCGAACCGGCGCGCCTTCACCGCGGCCCACAGCGCGGCATAGGCCTGGGCCGGCCCGCAGGCCGGCGCCCAGGCGCCGATCGGCGCGCGGTGCGTGCCCATGCGCTCGACCTCGGCGGCGTAGGGAATGAACGTGCGCAGCACCTCGGGGTGCGCGCGCGCGAACTCCTGCACCAGTTCGCGGTGCAACAGCCGGCGGCGGTCGACCATCGAGAAGAACGGCATGAGATCGAGCGCCAGGTCCGCGTCCCCGGCGACGAAGGCGGCGACCTGCGCGTAGGCGCGCAGGGACAGGTGCGTCGGTATGACCGGCACGAGCAGCGCGTCGGCGGCGTGGAAGATGCTCTCGGAGACGAGCGAGATGCTCGGCGCGCAGTCGAGCACCACGAGGTCGTATTCGGGCTCCAGCGTGGCGACCAGCCTGCGCAGCCGTTCGCGCGGGTGCTTGCGCCCGGTCAGTTCGAGGTCGAGGTTGCGGTAGGAGAAGTCCGCCGGCAGCACGTCGAGGAGTTCGTAGCCGGTGCCGCGGATGGCCTGCGGAAACGCCTTGCGGTGCGCGATCAGGGCGGCGGCCCCGCCGGCGACCTCGGCGTGCACGCGCAGGTAGTAGCTCGCCGCGCCCTGCGGGTCGAGGTCCCACAGCAGCGTGCGCAGGCCGTCGCTCGCCGCGAGAAACGCGAGGTTCACCGCCGCCGCGGTCTTGCCGACGCCGCCCTTCAGGTTGTACGACGCGATCGTCTGCACGCGGGGGAGGGCGGGCGTCAGGCGCCGGCGAGCGTGGCGTCGAGGCCGCGCGCGAGCTTGCGGAACGCTCCGCGGCGGTGCAGGTCGTGCAGCCGGTGCAGGAAGCGCCTGCGCGGCCGCCCGAGGCTCGCCGCGAGATGCTCCTCCAGGCAGCGGGCGAACTCGCGGGGCCACAGGGTTGCGCCGGGGCGTCGGGACAATTCAGTGCGCCAGGTGCCGAGCAGCGCGAGTTGCACCCGCGCGTCGCAGGCGAGGCCCAGTTCGTCCTGGAACTCCTTCAGCGTCGCCACCGCGCGCGCGGCGACGCGCGGCCGGTGCAGTTCCGCGAAGGCTTCCAGGAGATAACGCAGCTTCTTGGCCGTCTTGCGCAGTTCGTGCAGGGCCGGCAGGGGGGTATCGACGCTGGCGGCGCCGGCGGCGCGCAGCAGGTCGTCGAGCAGGCGCCTGGTCGAGCGTGCGACGTTGAGGGCGGCCGGGCGCAGGGCGTCGCGTCCTCCGCGCCGTCCGGCTTCCAGGTCGGAAACCAGTTGCGACCAGGTCGCGAGGAACGTGTTCCAGCGCGCGCTGCCCAGGTCCGCGCTCAAGGTGGCGGCCGCCGCCGCGCCGCGCGCCTGCAACCACTCCGCCAGGTGCGTCGATTCGCTCGCCATCGGCGCGGGCAGCCCGGCAAGCAGCGCCGGCAGGTGCGCCGCGAACACGTCGAGGTCGCGCGCCGGGCCGGTGATCCCGCTCGCCCAGGCGAACTCGCGCCTCAGCATGCCGCGCTCGGGCTCGGGAACGACGCCGCGCAGGTTGAGCAGCAGCGTGCGCGTGCGGCGCAGCCCGGTGCGCAGGTCGTGGAGGAACTCGTCGTCGATGCCCCTGCGCGCCCCGTCGACGTTGGCGCGCACGACCTCGAGGTACGCGCCCAGCACGCGGGCGGTGGCGTGGCCGATGCGCTCGTCGGGGGCGGCTGCGACCTTCGGGCGCGCGGAATAGTTGAGCGGCGAGCGGCCCCCGGCCGTGACGATCGCGCGGTCCAGCGGATCACCGGCGAGGAGAGCGAAGCCGAGCGGCTGCAGGGCCCGCGCCGCGTCGTCGGCGAGCGCTTCGTGCCCCCTCGCGGGCAGCAGCCGCGCGTAGACCGTGGGCCGTCGCGTGCCCGGGTGTCGCAGCGCCTCCACCGCGATGCGCAGCACCGCGGCACCCTCGCGGTCCCGCTGCTCGAAGTTCCAGTATTCGACCTCGACCGCGGCCACAGGGAGCAATGCCCGTTCCCCGGCGCGGGCGAGCACGCGCTTGCGCAGGCCGCCGGCCGGCAGGCCGGCCGCGAACCGTGTCGGTGCCGCGGTGGCCGCCGCGAGCGGGGTGCCGCCGGCCAGCGGTCGCAGCAGCAGGTGCTCGCCCGGGCCGGCGCGGTCGTGCTC
>CAYOJP010000139.1:0-9830 GCA_964404305.1 uncultured Gammaproteobacteria bacterium | reverse complement strand
GCCGCTCGTGATCCAGGCGATCGAGCCGCCGCCGGCGCCGATGGTGTGGATGTCGAGAATCGGCGAGGCGATGCGGTACTCGTCGATGACGCCCTCGGTGGTGATGGTCGGAATGCCGTCCTTGATGAGCGCGACGTCGAACGAAGTGCCGCCCATGTCGACGGTGATGACGTTCCGAAAACCATGGGAGCCGCCGTAGAACACGCCGGCCTGCGGCGCGCCCGCGGGCCCGGAGAGCAGGGTGTTCGACGCGAAGCGCTGCGCCACCTGCGGGGACATCACCCCGCCGTTCGACTGCATGATGAGCAGCGTGCCGTCGAAGCGGCGCCGCTCGAGTTCCTCGCCCAGTCGCCGCAGATAGCGCGTCAGCACCGGGCCGACGTAGGCGTTCAGCGCGGTCGTGGAGTGGCGCTCGTAGACGCGGATCTGCGGCAGGATCTCGGTAGAGATCGAGATGTACACGCCCGGCAGCTCCTCCTCGAGGATCTCGCGCGTGCGCTGCTCGTGGGCGGGATTGCGGAACGACCACAGGTAGGACACCGCGACGGCCTCGGCGCCGTGCTCGCGGAAGTACTTCGCTGCGTCGCGCACGTCCTGCTCGGCGAGCGGCGTCTCGACCTCGCCGGTGGCCAGCACGCGCTCCGAAACCACGCGCACCAGGTGGCGGGGCACGAGGTCGGGGGGCTGCGGGTACTTCTCGAACTGCCGCTCCTTCAGGCCGCGGCGCATGTTCAGCACGTCTCGGAAACCGCGCGTGGTCACGAATCCGGTCCGGGCGCCCTCGCCGGTGAGCGTGGCGTTGGTCGTGATCGTCGTGCCGTGGACCACCGCGTCCACCTGCTGCAGGAACTCGTCCGGCGACAGGCCGAGGTCGGTCGCCGCCTTCTCCAGCCCGCGGAACAGGCCGATGGTGGGGTCGTGGGGAGTGGTGGAGGTCTTGTAGATGCGCGCGTTGCCCTGCGCATCGGTGACCAGGAAATCGGTGAACGTGCCGCCGATGTCGACACCGACGCGGTAACCCATCGTGCTCGCCTCCTCAACTGCCAGCCTGCGGAGCGCGCGGACGGCCGCCGTGCGCGGGTGGGTGGGCGGACTGCCCGGCGGGGCCGGCGCACCGGGGCCAGGTCCGGACCACGTCAATCATCGCCCTGCTAAAATTGATTGTCAATTGAAATTCTATGGATGTTTCCGCCAAGCGGCGGCCGGCGGCTTTCAGGTTGGTTTAAGGCCGGCTGGCCAGACTGCTCGTCAGGGCAATCACCGCCATGAACCGGAGTCTCCCATGAACGCAGAAGCCACCGTGCGGGTGTGGGACCCGCTGGTCCGGATTTTCCACTGGAGCCTGGTCGCCACGTTCGTGACCGCCTGGCTGTCGGCAGAGGAGGTCATGTGGCTGCATGCCTGGGCCGGCTATGCGATCGCGGGCCTCGTGGCCTTCCGGCTGTTGTGGGGCGTGGTTGGTTCCCGCCACGCCCGGTTCAGAGGTTTCGTGCGCTCCCCGACCGCGGCGCTGGCGTACCTCCGGGACCTGGTCCGCGGCCGGGCCCCCCGCTACCTGGGCCACAACCCCGCTGGCGGGGCCATGGTCGTCGCCCTGCTTCTCGCGCTGGCGCTCACCGCGCTCGCCGGCATGGCCCTGTACGGCGCCAAGGGGCAGGGCCTGCTCGCCGGCATGGTGCCGGCGTTCGACAAGCCCACCCGGCACCTCATCAAGGAGATACACGAATTCTTCGCGAATGGCACGCTGCTGCTGGTCGGCCTGCACGTTGCGGGCGTCATCGCCGGCAGCCTCGCCCACCGCGAGAACCTGGTGCGCTCGATGCTCACGGGCAGAAAGCCCGCCTGAGCACGCACCCGCAGGTTCGCTCCATCCACCCACCGCAGGAGTATCGCCATGAACCGCCAGCTCAGTGCAGCGCTCGTTCTCGCCACCACCTTCGGCCTGGCCGCCGGCCCGGCACTCGCCGACATCGACTTCGCGGAGGCCGAGCGTCTGCGCGCGGACGGTGCCGTGCTCCCGACCGCGAGGATCGCCGAACTCGCCGTGGCTGCCCGCGCCGGGACCGTTGCCGACCTCGAACTCGAGCGGGTGCTCGGACGCTATGTCTACGAGGTCGAGGTACGGGATGCGGACGGCCAGGAGTGGAACCTCGACATCGATGCGAAGACCGGCGAGATCCTGCAGTCCGAGCGCGACGATTGACGTCCGGGTTGCCGCGGCGGCAAGTCCACGGCCATCATCGTTGCGTGGACGGACGCTCCGCATGTCGCGGCACGCACCGGCCGGCCGGCGGGCTCCGCCGGCCGGCCGGCGTCGTCGCGCTGCTGCTGGCTGCCGGGGTGACGGCAGCCGATGTCGGTCCGCGGGAAGCGCGCCGCCTGCGGGACGCCGGCGCCATCCTGCCACTGGAGGAGATTCTGGCCGTGGTCGCGGAGCGGCAGGCGGGCCGGGTGCTCGAAACCGAGCTGGAGCGCGAGGACGGACGCTACGTCTACGAGATAGAGCTCCTCGACGCCGGCGGCCGGGTCCATGAGTTTGAGGTCGATGCCGCGACCGCCAGGGTGCTGGACGCCAGGATCGAACGCGACGACGACTGATGCGGCTGCTGCTCGCCGAGGATGATCCCGACCTCGGGCCGCGCCTGGCGGCCGACCTCGGCCGGCACGGGTATGCCGTCGACGTCGCCGGCAACGGCATCGACGCCGAGCACCTCGGACGCGAGGAACCCTACGACCTCGTGGTGCTGGACCTCGGTCTGCCCGGGCGCAGCGGCCTCGACGTGCTGCGGCACTGGCGCGCGGCCGACCTGCGGATGCCCGTGGTGATCCTCACCGCCCGCGATGCCTGGCAGGAGCGGGTCGAGGGCTTCAAGGCCGGTGCCGACGACTACGTGGGCAAGCCCTTCCATTTCGAGGAACTGCTCGCCCGCATCCAGGCGGTGCTGCGCCGGGCGTTGGCCGACGGTGGGCCGGCAATCGTTGCCAATGGCCTGACGCTCGACGAGGGCGAGCAGTGCGCGCGCCTGGCCGACGGTGCGATCGTCGCCCTTACCGGCACCGAGTTCCGCCTGTTGCGATATTTCATGCTGCACCCCGGCGAGGTGCTGTCGAAGACCCGCCTGACAGGGCACGTCTACGATCAGGATTTCGACCGGGACAGCAATCTCATCGAGGTCTACGTGCGCCGCCTGCGCGACAAGCTCGGCGAGGGCCGCATCGCGACCCGGCGCGGCCAGGGCTACGTGTTCGTCGCGGATCCGCCCGCATGAATTCGCTGGCGCGTCGCCTGCAGGCGGCGCTGGCCGCCTGCCTGCTCGCCTTCGCCGCCGTGCTCTGGTTCGCCGGCAACCGCGTGATCGACGGGCTGGTCGAGGATCTCGTCGCCGCCCGGCTGACCCACGAAGCCGAGGCGCTGCTCGCGGCCCTGGAGTTCGATGCGGCGGGTGCGCCGCGCCTGCGCCGTGCCGCGCCGGTGTTCGAGCAGCCGTTTTCCGGACATTACTACGTGCTGCTCGTCGGCGGCGGCGGCGAGCTGGCATCGCGCTCGCTCTGGGACGAACGCCTGGCGGTCGAGCCGCCGGGCACCGGCGGCGGGTTGCTGCAGGAAATGGAGGGACCCCGGGGCCAGCGCCTGCTCGTGCGCAGCGCGGGCTATCGCAAGGCCGGTCGCGACGTGACTGTCGCGCTGGCGGAGGACCTGACGCCGGTCGAAGCGCATCGCGCGCGCTTCCGCTGGGCCGTCGCGCTGCTCGCGCTCGCCGGCCTCGCGTCGCTCGCGCTGAGCCAGCATGCGGTGCTGCGCGTGTCGCTGGCGCCGCTGACCCGCGTCGCCGAGGACGTCCGCGCGCTGGAGGAAGGGCGCGCCGAACGCCTGCCCGAGGCGGTGCCCGACGAGATCCTGCCGCTCGTCCGCGAGATCAACGGGTTGCTCGCGTCGCTGGCCGTGCGCCTGAAGCGCTCGCGCAAGGGCCTGGGCAACCTGGCGCATGCCCTCAAGCTGCCCCTGCACCTGCTGCTCGATGATCTTGGACGGAACCCGCCCGACGCCGAACGGGTCGCCGACGCACGCGTCCAGGCCCGCCGCCTGCAAACGCTGATCGAGCGCGAATTGCGCCGCGCGCGGCTCGCCGGCGCGCGCGGCGGCGGCCGCCGCTTCGTGCCGGCGACGGACATCGAGGACCTGCGGCTGACGCTGATGCAGATGCACCGGGATCGCGGCATCGCCATCGAAACGCGCATCTCGTCGGATGCCGCGATCGCCGGCGAACTGGAGGACATGCTCGAACTGCTCGGCAACCTGCTCGACAACGCCTGCAAGTGGGCGCGAGGGCGAGTGCGCCTGACGATTGCGGGTGGCGCGGGGCTCGACCTCGTGGTGGAAGACGATGGCCCGGGCGTGCCGCCGGAGCGGATCCCGGAGCTTGCCGGCCGCGGAGCGCGGCTCGACGAATCCCGCCCCGGCCACGGCCTGGGACTGGCGATCGTGCACGACATCGTGGCCGCCTACGCGGGCACCGTCGGGTTCGACCGCTCGCCGGACCTGGGCGGCCTGCGCGTGCACCTGACGCTGCCCGGTCGCTGACCGCGGGCGGCCGGCCCGGTTCGCCGCCCGCGCCGCTCGGGCATAATCGGCGCGTGCCGACCCTCCACTGCGTTCGCCGCCGCCGGTATTCGCGGCGCCGTCGATGAAGCTCGCCGTCCTGCAGGCGCTGGGCGCGCTGCGGGCCGCGGGAACGCCGGCAGCGCTGGTCACGCGCCTCGTGGACGGCACCCAGGCGCTCGTCACCGCGGTGGAGACTTCCGGCGAGCTCGAGCTGTCGCCGGTGGTTCTGGAGGGGGTGCGCGCGCGCCTTGCTCAGGATCGCAGCGGCGTGCTCGAGGAACTCGACGCCGGACTGTTCGTGGGTGTCCATTCGCCGCCGCTGCGGCTGGTGCTGATCGGCGCCGTGCACGTTTCCCAGGCGCTCGCGCCGATGGCGCGGCTGGCCGGCTGGCGGGTCACCGTGGTCGATCCGCGCACGGCGTTCGCGACCGACGCGCGCTTTCCGGAGGTCGAGATGACCACCGCGTGGCCTGACGCAGCGTTGCGCCGCCTCGCGCCGGATGCGCGCACGGCGGTGGTCACGCTCACGCACGATCCCAAGTTCGACGATTCCGCCCTCGTCGAGGCCCTGCGTTCGCCCGCCTTCTTCATCGGCGCACTGGGCAGCCGTCGGACGCACGCCGCGCGGTGCGAACGGCTGCGCGCGGCCGGGTTCGACGAGGCGGCGCTCGCCCGCATCCATGCGCCGGTCGGCCTGCCGCTCGGCGGCCGGCTGCCGGCGGAGATCGCCATTGCGGTGCTGGCGCAGATCACACAGGTGCTGCGCGGCGGCGCGGCCCGTTCGGCAACCTGAAGCCCACGCCGGCGCCGTCGGACAGGACCTCCACATGCGCGAAGACACCAGGCCGGCCGACGTCGCCGGTGACGACGGCGATCCCGGCCTTGCCGGCGCCATCGGTGGCCAGATCCGCGATTACCGCCGGCAGCTGAAGATGACCGTGGCCGAGGTGGCGGCGCAGGCCGGCCTGTCCGCGGGAATGCTGTCGAAGATCGAGCGCGGCAAGGCGCTGCCGTCCCTGCCGGCGCTCGACGCGATCGCCCGGGCGCTCAACGTGCCGTTCACGTCGCTCCTTTCCCGCTACGAGAAGCGGCGCGCCTGCACGTTCATCCCGGCCGGGAAGGGCCTGCCGATCGAACGGCGAGGCTCGCGGTCGGGGCACGAGTACTTCCTGCTCGGGCAGAGCCTGGGGGGCGCGGTGCAGGTCGAGCCTTACCTCGTGGTACTCAACGACAAATCGGAGGTGTTTCCAATCTTCGAGCACCCGGGTCTGGAGTTTCTCTACATCCTCGAGGGCGAGGTCATCTATCGCTACTGGAACCGCACCTTCCACATGCGTCCCGGTGACTCGCTGTTCTTCGAGTCCGACGCGCCCCATGGCCCGGCCGAACTGCTCAAGGTGCCGATCCGGATGCTTTCGCTCATGTGTCGCAGCCGGGAATGACGGCGGGCTGCCTGCGATCGATAATCCAGCGAGTCACTATAATTGCATTAGGTGGCGTGTTTTTAGCCATAACGCGGCAACACTCACCGGAAAGCGGGCGTCACCGGGCCAGTTTTGGCCATGCGGCTGTAAGGAGTGCGGAGATTAATCCAGGTAATATAGCCAGATAATAGCTTTGACCGCAGGGTGTTTACTCCAAAGCACTTTTATTGCATTCTATGCCGCATCTCACGGGATAGCTCCCATGTGCGGCATCGTCGGACTGTTCGCCAAGACCCCGGCCATCGAGAACCACCTCGGCGCGCTGCTGGGTGACATGCTCGTGAAGATGACCGACCGCGGCCCGGACAGCGCGGGCATGGCCATCTACCGGCCCGGGGACCGCCCGGGCCACAAGCTGACGCTGCGGGCCGACCGCCCGACCGACTGGGACCTGCTCGCGGACCGCGTCCGCCAGCGTTTCGGACCGGACTGCGAGGTCGCGCCGCACGGCACGCACGCCGTCGTCAGCGGTGTCGCCGAGCCCGGCACCTTCCAGGCCTGGGCAGGGACTGACGCTCCCGACCTGCACGTCACCGCCAGCGGCACGTCGATCGAGATCTACAAGTCCGTCGGGCCGGCCGGCGCGTTCCTTGACGCGATGGGCATCCGCCACCTCGCCGGCCGCCACGGACTCGGCCACACACGCATGGCGACCGAGAGCGCAGTGACGACGGCGCACTCGCATCCGTTCTCGACCGGCGAGGACCTGTGTCTCGTCCACAACGGTTCCCTGTCGAATCACAACCGGTTGCGCGCCGTCCTGCGGCGCCACGGCGTGCAGTTCGAGACCGACAACGACAGCGAGGTCGCCGCCGGCTTCCTGACCTGGCGCCTGCGGGAGGGCGACACGCTGGAGCAGGCGCTCGAGGCGGCCCTCGGGCAGCTCGATGGCTTCTTCACCTTCGCGGTGGGCACCCGCGACGGCTTCGCGGTGCTGCGCGATCCGATCGCCTGCAAGCCCGCGGTGATGGCCGAAACCGACGACTGGGTGGCGATGGCCTCCGAGTTCCGTGCGATCGCCGTGCTGCCCGGCGCGAACCAGGCGCGCTGCTGGGAGCCGGCCCCGGGGCGCATCTACAGCTGGACGCACTGATACCGCCGCGATGACCGCCAGGACCATCGATCTCGACGCGACAGGTGTGCGGGTGCTGAACGCCGCCCTGCACGCCCCGCAGGCTGCCGCGTCGCCGCACTGGCGGGTCCTGAATCCGAACGGCCGCCACGCGCTCGCCGTCGGCATCCACGCGCCGGTCACGGTCACCATCGAGGGCCATGCCGGCTACTACTGCGCCGGCATGAACCAGGAGGCCACGGTCATCGTGAATGGCAACGTCGGCACCGGGTTCGCGGAGAACATCATGTCCGGCATCGCGCGCGTGACCGGCGACGCGTCGCAGTCCGCGGGCGCGACCGGTCATGGCGGTCTCGTCGTCATCGAGGGCAACGCGAGCGCCCGTTGCGGCATCTCGATGAAGGGCGTCGACATCGTCGTCGGCGGCTCGGTCGGGCACATGAGCGCATTCATGGCGCAGGCCGGTCGTCTCGTGGTCTGCGGCGACGCCGGCGAATACCTCGGCGACTCAATCTACGAGGCCGAGCTGTACGTGCGCGGCAGCGTCGCGAGCCTGGGCGCGGACTGCGAGGAGCAGCCGATGACGCCGGCGCACGTCGGGAGCCTGCGCGCCCTGCTGACCCGCTCCGGCATCGACGCCGATCCGGCCGGCTTCCGCCGCTACGGCTCGGCGCGCCGCCTGTACAACTTCACCATCGACCACGCGGCGAGCTACTGATGCGCCCGCCGCAGGCACGCGGTCCGGCCAGTGCCGCAACGGCGGCAGACGCTCGATGATCGACGAACGCAAGCTGCGCGGTTCCGCGACCTTTCCCCCGCACGTCATCGCCGAGATCCAGCGGGCGGCGGGCGAGGGCCTGTACTACATCCGCGGCTCGGGCGCGAAGCGCCGCGTGCCGAACTTCGACGACCTGGTCTTCCTCGGCGCATCGATGTCGCGCTACCCGCTGGAAGGCTACCGCGAGAAGTGCGCGACGAACGTCGTCATCGGCGCCCGCCACGCGAGCAAGCCGATCGAGCTGAAGATCCCGATCACCATCGCCTGCATGAGCTACGGCGCGCTGGGGGCGAATGCCAAGCGCGCGCTCGGGCTGGCCGCCACCGCGATGGGCACCAGCACCACGACGGGCGATGGCGGCATGACCGACGAGGAGCGGGAGGCGTCGAAGACGCTCGTGTACCAGTACCTGCCGTCGCGCTATGGCATGCAGCCGGACCAGCTGCGCCGCGCCGACGCGATCGAGGTCGTCGTCGGCCAGGGCGCCAAGCCCGGCGGCGGCGGCATGCTGCTCGGCCAGAAGGTCACCGAGCGCGTGGCCAGGATGCGCACGCTCCCGCCCGGCATCGACCAGCGCTCGGCCTGCCGCCATCCCGACTGGACCGGGCCGGACGATCTCGAGATCAAGATCCTCGAGCTGCGAGAGATCACCGACTGGGAGAAGCCCATCTACGTCAAGGTGGGCGCCACGCGCACGAAGTACGACGTGATGCTCGCGGTGAAGGCAGGCGCCGACGCGGTCGTGGTCGACGGCATGCAGGGCGGGACCGCGGCGACGCAGGACTGCTTCATCGAGGACGTCGGCATCCCGACCCTGCCGGCCGTACGTCTCGCCGTGGAGGCGCTGCAGGAACTGGACATGCACCGCAAGGTGCAGCTCATCGTCTCGGGCGGCATCCGCACCGGGTCCGACGTCGCCAAGGCGCTCGCCCTGGGGGCCGATGCGGTGTCGATCGGCATGGCCGCACTGATGGCCTTGAACTGCAATGCCCCGCTGCACGCGGATGACTACGCCGCCCTAGGCACGCGTGCGGGCTACTGCCATCACTGTCAGACCGGGCGCTGCCCGGTGGGCATCACGACCCAGGAACCGGAGCTCGAGGCGCGCCTGGATCCCGACGCCGCCGCGCGCCGCCTGCGCAACTACCTCACGACCCTCACCCTCGAGTGCCAGACCCTCGCGCGGGCCTGCGGCAAGAGCCACGTGCACAACCTGGAGCCCGAGGACCTGGTCGCGCTGACCATCGAGGCCGCTGCGATGGCGAAGGTGCCGCTCGCGGGCACCGACTGGATCCCCGGCGTCACCGGCTTCTGAGCGCCGCGCGCCGCAACCCCCACGCAGGAGAGCCGCCGATGGCCGCCGATCTGGGCATGATCGCCAAGCAGAAGGGCATCAAGTACTTCCTGGTCAGCTTCGTCGACCTGTTCGGCGGCCTGCGCGCCAAGCTCGTGCCGGCGCGCGCCATCAGCGGCATGCAGAAGGCGGGAGCCGGGTTCGCGGGCTTCGCCACCTGGCTCGACATGACGCCGGCGGATCCGGACATGTTCGCGCTGCCCGACCCGGCGAGCCTCATCCAGTTGCCGTGGAAGCCGGAGGTCGCGTGGGTCGCCTCCGACCTGTGGATGGCGGGCCAGGAAGTCTCGGCCTCGCCGCGCGCGGTGCTGAAGCGACAGCTCGGGCTGGCCGCCAAGGCCGGCTACCGCATGAAGACGGGCGTGGAGTGCGAGTACTTCCTGCTCGACCCGGCCGGCGCGGCGATCTCCGATCCGGCCGACACGCAGGTCAAGCCCTGCTATGACCAGCAGGCACTGATGCGCCGCTACGACGTCATCCGCGCGATCTGCGACGCGATGGAGACCCTGGGCTGGGGCCCGTACCAGAACGATCACGAG
>CAYOJP010000138.1:0-9850 GCA_964404305.1 uncultured Gammaproteobacteria bacterium | reverse complement strand
GCACGAACTCGTCCTCGTAGCGCAGCCCGTCCTCGTTCAGGATCCGGTAGTCGTCGAGCACGATCGCGTTGTCGAGGCTGCCGCCCAGCGCCAGGTTGCGCTCGCGCAGGCGCTCGACGTCACGCATGAAGCCGAAGGTGCGCGCGCGGCTGACCTCCTTCACGAACGACGTGCTGGAGAAGTCGACCTCGGCGAACTTGCTGGATTTCTCGAAGAACGGGTGGTTGAACTCGATGGCGAACGAGACCTTGAAGCCATCGAAGGGCTCGAACCGTGCCCATTTGTCGCCGTCCTCGACCACCATCCGGCGCTTGATGCGGATGAACTTCTTGGGCGCGTCCTGCTCCTCCACCCCGGCCGACTGGATGAGGAACACGAACGGACCGGCGCTG
Organism: uncultured Gammaproteobacteria bacterium; assembly: GCA_964404305.1. Taxonomy (GTDB): domain Bacteria; phylum Pseudomonadota; class Gammaproteobacteria; order JADZEE01; family JADZEE01; genus CAYOJP01. The sequence continues at coordinate 9,458 of CAYOJP010000138.1, read as the reverse complement.
CCGTCCATGATCGGCACTTCCGGCGCGCTGAGATCGATGTAGGCGTTGTCGATTCCGAGGCCCGCCAGCGCCGACAGCAGGTGCTCCACCGTCGAGATGTGGACCTCGCCGCGGGCGAGGCTGGTCGAGAGCCGGGTGTCGCCGACGTTCTCGGCCCGGGCCGGGATCTCCACCGGCGGATCGAGATCCACCCGCCGGAAGACGATCCCGGTGTCGGCCGCGGCGGGACGCAGCGTCAGCAGTACCTTCTTGCCGGTATGCAGGCCGACCCCCGTCGCCCGGATGACGTTCTTGAGCGTCCTTTGTCTTATCATCGCCTTCCCCACTGCGGGCCCCCCGGCTGTCCCCCGGGCGATGATAGCACAGGAATTTTTCGGCCCGGAACAAGGCATTCCATGCGACTCGCGGCGTCGCTGACCGCGTTTCGGGCCGTCGCCGCACCGCCTCAGTCCGCCTGCCGGCGCAGGAACGCCGGGATATCGAGGTAGTCCGGGTCGGTCGCCGCGGCGGTCGCCGGCCCCCCCTGCTTGTGGCCCCGGCGGATGACCGTCGGCGTGTCGAGCTGGGCGTAGTCGGGCTGGGTGGTCGCCGGGGCCGCGGGCTGGACCAGCTTGATGGTCTCGGGCTGGGGTTCGCGGCCGCGGTCGCGGGTTTCCGGGGCCTCCTTGTCCTTTTCGCGCGGCGGCACGGGATCGCGACGCCCGCCGTTCAGGCCGGTCGCCACGACCGTGACCCGCAGCTCGTCGTTCAGCTTGCCGTCGATGGCGGTGCCGATCACCACCGTGGCGTTGTCCGACGCCAGGTCCTTGATGATGTTGCCGACGGTGTCGAACTCCCCGAGGGTGATGTTGGCTCCCGCCGTGATGTTGACCAGGATCCCCTTGGCGCCGGAGATGCTGATGTCCTCCAGCAGCGGGCTGGAGATCGCCATCTGCGCCGCCTCGCGGGCGCGTTCCGGCCCGTTGCCCCGCCCCGCCCCCATCATCGCCATGCCCATCTCCGACATCACCGTGCGCACGTCGGCGAAGTCGACGTTGATGAGCCCGGGGCTGGTGATGAGCTCGGCCACGCCCTGCACCGCGCCGAGCAGCACGTTGTTGGCCGCCTTGAACGCGTCGAGCAGGCTGATGTCGCGGCCGAGGACCGCGAGCAGCTTCTCGTTCGGGATCGTGATGAGCGAATCGACGAACTGCGTGAGCTCGCGGATGCCGTGTTCGGCGACCTCGGCCCGCTTGCGGCCCTCGAACTTGAACGGCCGGGTCACGACCGCGACGGTCAGGATGCCCATCTCCTTGGCGATCTGGGCGATGACCGGCGCCGCCCCGGTGCCGGTGCCGCCGCCCATGCCGGCGGTGATGAACACCATGTCCGACCCCTCGAGGAGATCGGACACCCGATCCCGGTCCTCGAGCGCGGCCTGGCGGCCGACCTCCGGATTGGCGCCGGCGCCGAGCCCCTTGGTGATGTCCGCGCCGAGTTGCAGCGCGGTCTTGGCCGCCGAGCCCTTGAGCGCCTGCGCGTCGGTGTTCGCGCAGACGAAGTCCACACCCTCGATTTTCGCCGACAGCATGTGCTGGACGGCATTGCCGCCGCCCCCGCCGATGCCGATGACCTTGATCACCGCGCTCTGGCTGACTGAATCGACCAGTTCAAACATGGTTCTGTCCTCCTGTTTTGCCCGCTCTGTCACAGCTTCCCGACCTGCATCGCCCCCGCGGCGCGTGCCGCGGCGACACCCCGGTTCCCCTAGAAATTGCCATGAAACCAGTTCTTCATCCGATCCCACACGCCCTTCATGCCGGCATCCAGCCGCTGCGTGCGGCGGGCGTCGTGCATGTGCTTGGCCCCGAACAGCAGCAGCCCCACGCCGGTCGCGTAGACCGGGTTCCGCACCACCTCCGACAGCCCGGTGACGTAGTGCGGCACGCCCGTCCGCACCGGCATGTGGAAGACCTCCTCGGCCAGGTCGATGGCGCCTTCCATGCGCGAGCCCCCGCCGGTCAGCACCACGCCGGCGGCGATGAGCTCCTCGTAGCCGCTGCGCTTCAACTCGGCCTGTATGAGCGTGAACAGCTCCTCGTAGCGCGGCTCGACCACCTCGGCCAGCGTCTGCCGCTCGAGCCGCCTGGGCGGCCGGTCGCCCACGCTCGGGACCTCGATGGTCTCCTCGGCGTTGGCGAGCTGCGTGAGCGCGCAGCCGTACTTGATCTTGATGTCCTCGGCATGGTGCGTCGGCGTGCGCAGGGCGACGGCGATGTCGTTGGTGACCTGGTCCCCGGCGATCGGGATGACGGCGGTGTGGTGGATCGCGCCGTGCACGAACACCGCGATGTCCGTGGTGCCGCCGCCGATGTCGGCGAGGCACACGCCCAGTTCCTTCTCGTCGTCGGTCAGCACCGCCTGGGCCGAGGCGATCTGCTGCAGGATGATGTCGTCGACCTCCAGGCCGCAGCGGCGCACGCACTTGACGATGTTCTGCGCCGCGCTGACCGCGCCCGTCACCAGGTGCACCTTGGCCTCCAGGCGCACGCCCGACATGCCGATGGGCTCGCGGATGCCCTCCTGGTGATCGATCACGAACTCCTGCGGCAGCACGTGCAGGATCTTCTGGTCGGCGGGGATCGCGACCGCGCGCGCCGCGTCGATCACGCGGTCGACGTCGCCCACGCTCACCTCGTTGTCGCGGATGGCGACGATGCCGTGCGAGTTCAGGCTGCGGATGTGGCCGCCGGCGATGCCGGCGTAGACCGAGCGGATCTCGCAACCCGCCATCAGCTCGGCCTCCTCCACCGCCCGCTGGATGGACTGCACCGTCGACTCGATGTTGACCACCACGCCCTTCTTCAGGCCGCGCGAGGGATGCGAGCCCAGGCCGATGATCTCGATCCCCCCTTCCGGCGACACCTCGCCGACGATCGCGACGACCTTCGACGTGCCGATGTCGAGGCCGACGATGAGACTCTTGTCCGTCTTTCTGCTCATGCTCTGGCTGCTTCCCGTCAGTATCCCGCGTCGGTCACCGCCGCGTCGGTCGCGGCCCCGGGTCGCACCGCGATGCCGTTCGTGTAGCGCAGGTCGATGCGCTCGACCGGGCCGGCAGTGCCGGTGTAGACGCGGTCGAGTACCCGCGCCAGCCGCGCCAGCCGGCCGTGGAAATCGGCGCGGCCGACCATCACCTCGGGGCCGTCCTCGATGCGGAAGCGCCAGGCGCGCCGCTCGGTCAGGCGCAGTTCGGCGACCTTCAGGCCCACCGCCCCCATCGCCTCGGCGGCTTCGCGGTAACGCAGCAGGACCCGCCGCTCGGCCCCTCGCGGTCCGGCGAGGCGCGGCAGTCCCGGCGGAAAGCTCGCCGGCGGCGGACTGAACGCCGCCCCGTGCTCGTTCAGGAGCGCGGTCGCGCCCCAGTACGCGACCGGGCGCTGTTCCTCCACGACGATGTCGAGACCGTCCGGCCACGCGCGGCGGACGGCAGCGTCGTGGACCCACGGCTCGCCGAGGAGCGCGGCGCGGATGCCGTCCACGTCGACGCCGAAGAAGCCGCCGGTCACCTCGCTGGCCACCGCGCGCCGCAGGTCCGCGCTCGCCAGGTGCCGGAACTCGCCCTCGATGCGCACCTCGCGGATCGGCAGCGTCGCGGGATCCAGCAGGTGGCGCACGCCGAGCGCGGTCGCCGCCAGGAACAGCAGGGCGAGGCCGGCGCCGACCGCGGTGTGCAGGCGCGCCGTCCGCGGCGCGACCGCGGTCCCGGTCCGGCGGTTGCGTCGCGCCTCAGGCATCGCCGCCCCCCGGTCCCGGCGCGGTGGCCAGGCTGGTCGCCAGGATCCGCAGCACCAGTTCGTCGAACCCGATCCCGACCGCGCGCGCGGCCATCGGCACCAGGCTGTGATCGGTCATGCCCGGCACCGTGTTCGCCTCCATCAGCCACGGACCGCCCGCCTCGTCGAGCAGCACGTCGACGCGGCCCCAGCCGCGGCCGCCCAGCACGGCGAACGCGCGCAGGGCGAGCGCCTGGACCTGGGCCTCGGCCGCGGCGTCGAGACCGCAGGGGCACAGGTAGCGGGTGTCCTCGCGGACGTACTTGGCCTCGTAGTCGTAGAACTCGCCCGCCGGGACGATGCGGATGACCGGCAGTGCCTGGCCTTCGAGGATCGGCACGGTGTACTCGCCGCCGCCGACGGCGCGCTCGGCGAATACCAGCGCGTCGTGGCGCGCGGCGAGCGCGTAGGCGGCGGGCAGCTCGGCGACGTCACGCACCTTGCTGACCCCGATGCTCGAGCCCTCCGCCGCGGGCTTGACGAACAGCGGCAGCCCCAGCCGGTAGACGACCGCCTCCGGATCGGTCGCGGCGTCGAGCAGCAGGTAGTCGGGCGTCGGCAGCCCGGCCGCCTGCCACAGCAGCTTGGAGCGCCACTTGTCCATCGCCAGCGCGGAGGCGAGCACGCCGCTGCCGGTATAGGGCAGTCCGCGCAGTTCGAGCGCGCCCTGCACGGTGCCATCCTCCCCGTAGCGGCCGTGCAGGGCGATGAACACGCGCTCCACACCGGCGAGCGTGGCGATGTCCTCGTGCGCCGGATCGCACGCCCGCGCCGGCACGCCCGCCCGGGCGAGGGCGGCGAGCACCGCCTGCCCCGACAGCAGGGAGATCTCGCGCTCCGCGGAGCGACCGCCGAGCAGCACGGCAACGCGGCCGAACGCGGCGGCATCCGGCACGGGCGCGAGCAGTTCGCGCACGTCCCTCATGCCGCGGCCTCCCCGACGATGCGCACCTCTGGCACCAGCTCGATGCCGTGCACGCGCGCGACCGTGTCGCGAACGCTCAGCAGCAGCCGCTCGATGTCGGTCGCCGTCGCGCCGGCATCGTTGACGATGAAGTTGGCGTGCCGGGGCGACACCTGGCAGCCGCCGCTGCGCAGTCCCTTCAGGCCGCAGGCCTCGATCAGGCGCGCGGCGTGATCCCCGGGCGGATTGCGGAACACCGAGCCGCAACTCGGAACGCCCAGCGGCTGCGTCGCCTGGCGCTGCGCGAGCAGCGCGCGGATCCGCGCCGCGCCCTGGCCGTCCGGATCGGACCGCAGTGCGAGCGTCGCGCCGACGAACCACTCGCCTTCCGGGCCGCGCACCGTCCGGTAGCCGGCGGTGTACTGCGCCGCGGCGCGCACGCGCACCGTGCCGGCGCGATCGATCGTCTCGACGCTCTCCACGAGCGGCCAGGTCTCCCCGCCCCACGCGCCCGCGTTCATCGCGAGCGCGCCACCGAGCGTGCCGGGGATGCCGGCCATGAACTCGGCCCCGCCGCAGCCGCGGCGCACCGACACGCGCGCGATCTTCGCGCAGGTGACGCCCGCCTCGGCCCGCAGCCGCAACGCATCGGGAAACTCCAGCCCGCCGAGGGCACCGGCGAGACAGATGACCGTGCCGCGGAACCCCCCGTCGCGCACCAGCAGGTTGCTGCCCAGGCCCAGCCACAGCAGCGGCTCGGCCGCCGGCAGCAGGCGCAGGAAGGCGGCGAGATCGGCGCGGTCGGCCGGCTCGAACAGCCAGTCGGCGGGGCCGCCGGCGCGCCACGTGCAGTACGTGGCGAGCGGGACGTCCCGGCGGAGCCGGCCGCGGATCCCGCTGCGGGTGACGGTCTGCGTCATCATCCGCCCACCCGTCCGGCGCGCGGCGCGCGGGCCGCCGCTTCCACGAGCGTCGGGGCCACGTGGCCGATGCTGCCGGCCCCGACCGTCAGCAGCAGGTCGCCGTCGTGCAGCACGCCGGGCAGCACCGCGGCGAGGTCCGCGGGCGTGGCGGCGAACACCGCGTCGGTGCCCCCGCGCATGCGGATGGCGCGCGCCAGGCTGCGCGCGTCGGCGCCCTGGATCGGCGCCTCGCCGGCGGCATACACGTCGAGCAGCACCAGCAGGTCGGCGCGCGACAGCACGGCGACGAAGTCCTCGAACAGGTCGCGCGTGCGCGTGTAGCGGTGCGGCTGGAAGGCCAGCACGACGCGCCGCTCGGGCCAGCCGGCGCGCGCCGCCGCCAGCGTGGCGGCAATCTCGGTCGGATGGTGGCCGTAGTCGTCCACCAGCAGCACCCGCGCCTCGCCGATCGCCACCTCGCCGAAGATCTGGAAGCGGCGGCCGATGCCGCCGAAGTGCGAGAGCGCGGCGAGGATCGCCGCGTCGCCGACCCCCAGTTCGCGGGCGACCGCGATGGCGGCGAGCGCGTTGAGCACGTTGTGGTGCCCCGGCAGGTTGAGCGTGACCGGCAGCCAGCCGTCCGCCCCGCTGACCTCGAAGTGCGTGCGCTCGCGCTCCTGCACGATGGCCCGGGCGCGCACGTCCGCCTCCGGGCGCGTACCGTAGGTCAGGTAGGGCTTGGTGATGGCCGGCAGGGTGCGCCTGACCTCCGCGTCGTCGATGCACAGCACCGCGCGGCCGTAGAAGGGCAGCCGCTGCACGAAGTCGACGAACGCCTCGCGCAGCCGGTCCGCGCTGCCGCCGTAGGTGCCCAGGTGATCGGCGTCGATGTTGGTCACTACCGAGATGACCGGGTTCAGTCGCAGGAACGAGGCGTCGCTCTCGTCCGCCTCGACCACGATGTAGCGCCCGGCGCCGAGCCGGGCGTGCGAGCCCGCGCTCTCCAGGCGTCCGCCGATGACGAACGTCGGATCGAGGCCGCCCTCGGCCAGCAGGCTGGCGGCGAGGCTGGTCGTGGTGGTCTTGCCGTGGGTGCCCGCGATCGCGATGCCGTGCCGGAAGCGCATGATCTCGGCCAGCATCTCCGCGCGCGGGATGACCGGCACGCGCCGCTCGCGGGCGGCGACGACCTCCGGGTTGTCGGCCGGGATCGCCGTGGACACGACCACCACGTCGGCGTCGCTCACCTGCTCCACGCGGTGGCCGATGCCGATGCCGATGCCCAGCGTGCGCAGGTGCCGGGTCACCGCGCTGTCGGCGGCGTCCGAGCCGGTGACCGCGTAGCCCAGGTTGTGGATCACCTCGGCGATGCCGCTCATGCCGGCGCCGCCGATGCCGACGAAATGGATCCGCCGCACCCGCCCCATCGGGTTGAAGTCGCGGTCAGGCACGGGCGACCTCCAGGCAGGCGGCGGCCACCGCCGCCGCCGCGTCGGGCCGGGCGGCGCCGCGCGCGGCCCGGGCCATCTCGAGGAGGCGCGCGGGAGCGGCGGCGAACTCGGCGAGCAGACGCCCGAGGCGGCCGGCGTCGCACTCGGACTGCGGCACGAGCACGGCCGCCCCGCGGCCGGTCAGCCAGCGCGCGTTCGCCGTCTGGTGATCGTCGACGGCGTGGGGGAAGGGCACGAGCACGGCCGCGACCCCGGCCGCGGCGAGTTCGGCCACGGTCAGCGCCCCGCTGCGGCAGATGACGACCTGCGCCCAGCCGTAGGCGCCGGCCATGTCGTCGATGAACGCCTCCACCGCCGCCGCCAGCCCGAGCGCGGCGTAGCGCGCCGCGGTCGCGTCGCGATCGCGCTCCCCGGCCTGGTGGCGGATCTCGCAGGCGCCGGTGCCGAGCGTCGCGCACGCGGCGGGCACCGTTTCGTTCAGGAACGCCGCGCCCTGGCTGCCGCCCAGCACCAGCACGCGCAACGGCGCGGCGGCGTAGGCCGCGCGCGCCTCGGGCGCGGGCAGCGCGAGGATGGACTGCCGCACCGGGTTGCCGGTGGTGACCGGCGCGCGTCCCGGGGCGAACGCCCCGGGGAAGGCCTGCAGCACGCGGCTCGCCAGCGGGGCGAGCAGGCGGTTGGTCAGGCCGGCGACGGCGTTCTGCTCGTGGACGAGCAGCGGCACGCGCGCGAGCCAGGCCGCCAGCCCCGCCGGTCCGGCGGCGAACCCGCCCATCCCGAGCACCAGCCGCGGCTGCAGGCGGTGCAGCAGGCGCAGTGCGCCAAGCACCGCGCGCGCGACCTCGAACGGCGCCGCCAGGCGGCGCCGCCAGCCCTTGCCGCGCAGCCCCGCGACGGCGACGGTCTCGAGCGGGTAGCCGTGCGCCGGCACGAGCCGCGCCTCGATGCCGCCGCGCGTGCCGAGCCACACGAGCGGCACGCCCTGCTCGCGCAGCAGGCTCGCCACGGCCAGGGCCGGGAACACGTGCCCGCCGGTGCCGCCGGCAGTGATGAGTATCGGCCTACTCATAGACGCGCACCGGGCCCGGGCGCTGGCGCACCGGCTGGTTCGCCTCCCAGGCGACGCGCGCGAGCAGTCCGACCGCCACGCAGGTGAAGACCAGGCTGTTCGCGCCGTAGCTCACGAGCGGCAGGGTGAGACCCTTGGTCGGCAGCACGCCCATGTTGACGCCCATGTTCGTGAACGCCTGCAGCCCCAGCAGCAACCCGATGCCGTAGGCGAGGTAGGCGGCGAACAGCCGGCCGGCCGCCTCGGCCCGCGCGCCGATGTGCACTGCGCGCCAGACCAGGAACAGGAACAGCGCGAGCACGGCGAGCGTGCCGGCCAGCCCGAGTTCCTCGGCGATCACGGCGAAGATGAAGTCGGTGTGCACCTCGGGCAGGTAGAACAGCTTCTGCACGCTCGCGCCGAGCCCGACGCCGAACCACTCGCCCCGGCCGAAGGCGATGAGCGCCTGCGTGAGCTGGAAGCCGCTCGCATACGGATCGGCCCACGGGTTCATGAACGTCATGAGCCGCGCGAGGCGATAGGGCGCGAGGATCGCCGCCGTCCCCAGCGCGGTGACCGCGACCAGGCCCCAGGCAGCGAAGCGCGCGAAGCTGACGCCGCCGACGAAGAGCATGCCGAGCGCCGTGCTGAACAGCACGACGGTGGCGCCATAGTCCGGCTCCAGCAGCAGCAGCAGGCCGACGCCGGTGAGCAGGCCGACCGGCTTGATGAAGCCGATGAAGCGGGTGCGGACCTGCTCGCCGTGCCGCACGAGGTAGCCGGCGAGGTAGATCACGAAGCACAGCTTGGCCGGCTCGGAGGGTTGCAGGGAGACCGGGCCGACCTGCAGCCAGCGCATGCTGCCGTTCACCTCGCGGCCCAGGCCCGGGACCAGCACCAGGGTGAGCAGGAAGGCGACGAGCAGCAGGAACATGCCGCTCGCCCGCTCCCAGGTCTCGAGCGGGGTGCGCATGGCCACCCAGGCGAGCGCGCCGCCGGCGGCGAGCGCGACGAGCTGGCGCCAGAAGTAGTGCAGCGGCGCGTCGAAGCGGCGATCGGCGATGCCGACCGACGCCGAGGCGACCATCACCAGTCCCAGCCCCAGCAGCAGGACGACGCAGACGATCAGCCACACGTCGTAGCCGGCCAGGCCGCCCCAGGCGTCGCGGCTGCTGCCCTGGGGCAGCGCCTGCACGATCGGCGCGCCGTTCATTCGGACAGCTCCCGCACCGCGGCGGCGAACGCATCGCCGCGGGCCGCGTCGTTCGCGACCCCGTCGCAACTCGCGCAGGCCGGCGAGAGCAGCCCGGCGTCGCCGGGCGTGGCGAGCGCCGCGGC
>CAYOJP010000137.1:0-9871 GCA_964404305.1 uncultured Gammaproteobacteria bacterium | reverse complement strand
GCTTCGCGCCGGACCTGCCCTCGAACGGCGCGGCGATCGAGGTGATCCTGGAGGCCGTCGGCAAGGCCGGATACCGCGCGGGGCAGGACGTGGCCCTGGGCCTGGACGTGGCGAGCAGCGAGTTCCATGCCGACGGGCGCTACGATCTCGCTTCCGAGGGGCGAGTGCTGGATTCTGCGGGGCTCATCGACGTCTACGCGGACTGGGTCGAGCGGTTCCCGATCGTCACGATCGAGGACGGCATGGACCAGAACGACTGGGCCGGCTGGAAGGCGCTCACGCAGCGGCTGGGCAGGCGCGTCCAGCTCGTCGGCGACGACCTCTTCGTCACCAGCGCCGAGACGCTGGCGCGCGGGATCGCCGGGGGCATCGCCAACTCGATCCTCATCAAGGTGAACCAGATCGGCACACTGACCGAGACGCTGGCAGCGGTCGAACTCGCCCAGCGCTCCGGTTACACCGCGGTCGTGTCGCACCGTTCCGGCGAGACCGAGGACGCCTTCATTGCCGATCTCGCGGTCGCCACCGGCTGCGGCCAGATCAAGACCGGGTCGATGTCGCGTTCCGATCGCATCGCCAAGTACAACCGGCTGCTGCAGATCGAGGAGGAACTCGGCGCGCAGGCGGTCTACCCCGGCCGGCGGGCCTTCTACAACCTCGGGTGGCAGTGAGCCAGGAGCCCGCGACTTGAAATCCCTCATTGCCGTCCTGCTCGCGCTGCTGGTCGTGCTGCAATGGCGGCTGTGGTTTGCGCCAAACGGGCTGCGCGCGGTGTGGGATCTCGAAGACCAGATGTCGGCGCGCTCCGAGGCGAACCGCCAGCTCGACGAGCGCAACCGCTCGCTCGAGGCCGAGGTCGAGGATCTCAAGAGCGGGCTCGAGGCCGTGGAGGAGCGTGCCCGCAGCGAGATGGGGATGATCAGGCAGGGCGAGGTGTTCTACCAGACGATCGAGCGGGCCGAGGTCGCCGGCACGGCGTCGGCGCCGGCGCCCTGATGCCGGCGCGAGCCTGGGCCGTCGTGCCGGCGGCAGGTCAGGGGCTGCGCATGGGTGCCGACGTGCCCAAGCAGTACCTGCCGCTCACCGGCAAGCCCATCCTGCAACACACCGTGGAGCGACTCGCCGCGCACCCCCGGGTGCGCGGGGTGCTGGTCGCACTCGCGGCCGACGATCGACGCTGGCCTGCGCTCGGTTTCACCGCGCCTGCGGTACGCACGGTCGGTGGCGGCGCCGAGCGCGTGCATTCGGTGCTGGCGGCCCTCGACGCGCTCTCCGGGTACGCCGGCGCCGGCGACTGGGTGATGGTGCACGACGCGGCCCGCCCGTGCGTGCGGCCGGTCGACATCGAGACGCTCGTCGAGCGCGCCTCGGCACATCCGGTCGGCGGGCTCCTGGCCCTGCCGGTGCGCGACACGATGAAGCGTGCGGCCGCCGACGGCACGGTGGCGGAGACGGTCGAGCGCGCCGGGCTGTGGCATGCGCTCACGCCGCAGATGTTCCGGCTGGCGCCGCTGCAGGGCGCCCTGCGGGCGGCTCTGGCGGCCGGACGCATCCCGACCGACGAGGCGCAGGCGATGGAACTGGTCGGTGCCCGCCCGCTGCTCGTGCCCGCGCATGCCGACAACATCAAGGTGACCGAGCCGCAGGACCTCGCGCTGGCCGAACTGTATCTGCGGCGACAGGCCGAGGAGGGCGGATGAGTTTCCGTATCGGGCAGGGTTTCGACGCGCACCGCTTCGCCTCTGGCCGCCGGCTGGTGCTGGGCGGGGTGGACATCCCCTGGCCGCAGGGGATGGCCGCCCATTCCGATGGCGACGTGGTGATCCACGCGCTGTGCGACGCGCTGCTCGGCGCGGCGTGCCTGGGCGACATCGGCCGGCATTTCCCGGACACCGACGCGCGCTGGAAGGGTGTGGACAGCCGCCTGCTCCTGCGCGAAGTCGCCGCGCGCGTCACCGCGCGCGGCTGGCGGATCGTCAACGTGGACATCACGGTCATCGCGCAGCGACCGAAGCTGTCGCCGCACTTTCCGGCGATGCAGGCGCACCTCGCCGCCGATCTCGGCCTGGCCGCCGACTGCGTGAACCTGAAGGGAACGACGACCGAGGGGATGGGCTACACCGGCCGCGAGGAGGGCATCGCCGCCTCGGCGGTGGCCCTGCTCGCCGACGCTTAGATCGCGTTCCGACGTCCGCTCCCGCCGGTGGCACCCCCCCCGGGGGGCGGGAGCCCGACCGGTGGACAGCCGCGCCCCGGCCGACCCGCAGCGTCTCCCGCCGCCCGGTTCGTGACCGCGGTCCGGGGAATTGTCACGAATCGTGTCCCGGTAGCGACCCTGTGCTAACCTCGGGTCAACCAGTGCCGACAAAACCACAACACAAGCAGGGCTGGTGCGGAGGGGGAGCGAGCGGTGACACGTCCCCGCAAACCGGACCAGCGACCGGGCAGGCAGCCCGGACGAAGGCCCCGTACGTGGCCGTTGCCCGTTCGTTCCTCGAACCCAACTCTCTCCAACGGGTGGCGAGGACGACACGATGAGCACTATCCGGTTTGCCAACGAGGCGACGTTCCAGAATTTCCGCCAGCTGAGGGTCGTGGTCGATACCGACTCGGCCGTGGTCTGGCTGTACATGAAACCCCGGCCCCGGCCCTGCTTCACGCCGGAACTGCTGGCCGAGATCCGCCAGTACCAGATGCTGCTGACGCAGTACCGTGGCCACCTGCCGTGGAACGGCGGCCTGGTGCGCATCGAGTACCAGGTGCTGACATCGGACGATCCCGCGGTGTTCAACCTCGGTGGCGACCTGGAGCGCTTCGTCGGCTGCATCCAGTCGCGCAACGAAGCCTGGCTGCGAGACTATGCCCGCGCCTGCATCGACGTCCTGCATCCCAACCTCACGGGCTATGACCTGCCGATCACGACGATCTCGCTCGTGCGCGGCGAGGCGCTCGGGGGCGGCTTCGAGGCCGTCCTGTCCAGCCAGACGATCGTCGCCGAGCGCGGCACGCAGATGGGACTGCCAGAGGTGCTGTTCAACCTGTTTCCCGGCATGGGCGCGTACCAGATGCTCGCGCAGCGGGTCGGACCGGGACTGGCCGAACGCATGATCCTCAGCGGACGGATGTACAGCGCCGAGGAGCTGCACGAGCTGGGCGTCGTCGAGGTTCTGGCGGAGCCGGGCGAAGGCGTCGAGGCGTTCGGCTCCTGGCTGCGCTCGCACCAGAAGCGCCGCAATTCGTTCCTGGCGATGCAGCGCGTGCGCCAGCTCGCCAATCCGGTGACGCACGCCGACCTGATGCGGGTGTGTGATGTCTGGGTGGAGGCGGCCCTCGCACTTGGCGAGCGCGACCTGCGGACGATGGGGCGACTGGTGCGCGGGCAGAACCGCCTGGCGGTGGCCGAGCGGGAGGAGCACGCGGCGGTCGGCGAGGCGCGGGTGGTCGGCTGACGATCCCCGCCGCCGGCGCGTTCAGCCGGCGGCGGTGCCGCTGCGCTCGAGGTAGGCGGTCAGCGCGGTCCGGGTCCGCTCCAGCTCGGTCCTGAGATCCTCGCCGAGGAGGCCGGCCGTGCGCCGCAGCTCGTCCGGCGTCTGGCGCGGCAGGTTCCCGCACAGTGCGGCGAGCGATGCCGCGCCGACGCTGCGCGCACTGCCCTTCAGCGCGTGGGTGAGATCGCCCAGCCCGGCGAAGTCGCCCCCGGCGATGGCGCCCCGGATCTGCCCGACCAGCTGGTCGGCGTCGTCGATGAAGCCGCGCACCAGGTCGCGCAGGAACTGCGGATCGCGCGCGAGCGCGGCGAGTTCGTCGAGCGTGTGCAGGTCGAGCACGTGGCCGTGCCCGGCCTCGGTTCCGCCGACCACCCGCAGGCGGCCCTCGCGCCGGCGCGAAGTCCGCGGCGCATCTGCCAGGCTGGTCTCGAACACGCGCGCGACCGTCGCGAGCAGGCGCTGCGGCTCCACCGGCTTGGTGAGGTAGGCGTCGATGCCGGCCTCCTCGCACTCCCGCACGGCCTGGGTCGTCGCGTTCGCGGTCAGCACGACTATCGGCATGCGCCGCCGGTCGGGGCGCATTACGCGGAAGATCTTGGCCGCCTCGATCCCGCCCATGACCGGCATCTGCATGTCGACGATGAGTGCGTCGTAGTCCTCCTGTTCCAGGGCGTCGAGCACTTCCTCGCCGTTGCCGGCGACGCGGACCACGTGCTGGGCGAGTTCCAGGATCTTGGTGATGACCCTCTGGTTGGTCGCGTTGTCCTCGCCGACGAGGATGCGCAGCCCGGTCACCGCCGGCGCGACGGCATCGTCGGTCGCCGCGGCGAAGACGCCGGACGGCGCGCCGGCGGCGTGCATCGCGTTCACGAGCAGCGGTTCGGACACCGGCTCCTCCAGCACGCACAGGTAACCCGCGGCCAGGGCCGCGTCGACATCCACGGCGCTGCCGCCATCGACGACGAGCACGGTCTTGGGCGCGGTCGTGGGCGCCGCGGCGCGCAGGGCGGCCGGCAGCGCCAGCGGCTCCTCCAGGCCGGGGGCGAGCGCGAGCACGGCGTGCAGCCGGTCGACGCCGCGGGCAGCACCGAGGCGTTCCGCCGCCGCCACGCCGCCGGCGGCTCGCGCGCCGCGCGCGCCCAGGCGCGCGAGCGCGGCTGCCATCGTCGTGGCGAGCGGCTCGACGCCACCGGCCACCAGCACGCGGACCCCCGCCAGCGGGGCGACCGAGCGCTCGGTCTCGCGGCGCGCGAACGGAATCTCGAACCAGAACGTGCTGCCCAGGCTGTGCTCGCTGATGACGCCCATGCGGCCGCCCATCAGCTCGGTGAGCTGCCGGGCGATCGCCGTTCCGAGCCCGGTACCGCCGTAGCGGCGCGTGGTCGATTCATCGGCCTGGGTGAACTTCTCGAAGATCCGCGGCTGCGCGGCGCGCGGGATGCCGATACCCGTGTCGCTGACCGCGAAGTGGATGCTCGCCGTGCGGTCGGTGATCGCGGTCGCCGCTACCCGCACGTGGACGCCGCCCTGCGCGGTGAACTTCACCGCGTTACCCAGCAGGTTCAGCAGCACCTGGCGCAGGTGCAGGGAATCACCGCGCAAGGCGTACGGCACGCCCGGCTCCACGTGCAGGTCGAGCGTGAGGCCCTTGTCGCGCGCCTGCTGCTCGAACATGCGCACGGTGCCATTCAGAGCCTCGTGGAGGTCGAAGTCGACCGACTCGATCTCGAGCTTGCCGGCCTCGATCTTGGAGATGTCCAGGATGTCGTTGATGAGCGCGAGCAGCGTGCGCGCCGAGCCCTGAATCGTCTCGGCGAACTCGCCCTGCTCCGGCGAGAGCGGCGTTCGCGAGAGCAGGTCGCTCATGGCAATGACGCCATTGAGCGGGGTGCGGATTTCGTGGCTCATGTTCGCGAGGAACTGGCTCTTCGCGTTGTTGGCCTCCTCCGCCGCGTGCACAGCCTGGTGCAGGCGCGAGAGCAGCACGGCGACGTAGGCCGACAGCACGAACAGCGAAATCAGCAGGCCGATGCCGAGCACCGGCTGCGCCCGCCAGTAGTCGTTGTCCAGGAGGACGACCGAGAAACCGGCGCCGCACAGCACCGCGCTCGCGAACAGGTAGCGGGTGCCGTAGCGGAAGCCGTTGCCGAAGGTGACGAAGAACATCACGCCGACGAGCCAGGCCCCGGAGGCGCCGGTCACCCACATCGCGTAGTTCATCGCCGCGGCGTCCGCGACCATGCCCAGCAGCCGGCGCGGCACCGAGCGACGCGGGGCGGCCGCGATCCAGCCGATGATCGCGAGGCAGAACGCGGTGTACCCGCCGGAGACCCAGGTCGCGTGCCATGGCAGCGGGGTGCTGCGACTGACCAGGAGCAGCCAGCCGAGCCACAGCACGCCGCCGATCACCAGTCGCAGGAGCGCCTGCTCATGCTCCGAATCCTGGGCCTGGCGCAGCCGCTGCAGGATGCGCGTCGCAGGCGTAGGAGCCGGGTTGTCCATGCGGCGGGGCCGGCCCGGGGTCAGTCGCTGCCCTGGAGCGCCGGCCGCACGCTGGGCAGGACGGGAGAGCCGTCGAGGTGGGCGAAGAGGGCATCGATGCACAGCGGATCGAACAGCGTTCCGCGGCCGCCAGCCAGGGCGGCGCGGGCGTTCTCCGGCGCCAGTGCGACGCGCCAGGGCCGCGCGGTCAGCAGCGCCCCGTGGACGTCGGCGACCGCGACGATCCGCGCCGCGAGCGGGATCGAATCGGCGGCGAGCGCCGCCGGATAGCCGCTGCCGTTCCAGCGTTCGTGATGATGGAGCGCGACGTCGGCGGCGAGGTGCAGCAGCGGCGAGCGGTGCCCGGCGAGGAGGTCGTGTCCGGCGCGCGCGTGCGCCCGCACGCGCGCGAGTCCGGCTGCATCGAGGGCGCCGGGGTGCTGCAGCACGGCGTCGGGGATGCCGCACATCCCGACGTCGCGCAGCAGCGTCGCAATCTCGATCGACTCGCAGGTGTCCGGCGGCAGTCCGAGGCGGACGGCGATGGCCAGCGCCGTGCGCGCCGTGTGCTGCTGGCGTTCGGCGCCGCCCGGATTGCGCAGCCCGCCGACGCTCGCGACGAGGCGCAGCGCCTCGCGCTCGCGATCCCCCAGGACCCGTGTCGCGTCCGCCACCTGGCGCTCGAGCCAGCGTGCCCGGTTGCGGATCACCTGGCCCTGGCGGCGCATCAGCAGCAGGTTGTGGCACCGGGCCCGGCATTCGTGCGGGTCGATGGGCTTGTTCAGCACTTCGGTCGCGCCGGCCTCGAGGGCCTGGTAGCGCACGACCTTGTCGTCGACCACCGTGACGACCACGATCGGGACATCGGCGGTGGCCGGCAGGCGGCGCAACCGGCGGATGAACTCGATGCCGTCCATCTCCGGCATCTTGTAGTCGGTGAGGACGAGGTCGGGGGTGTTGTGTTCGACCCAGGCGAGCGCACCGGCGGCGCTGCCGAAGCTTGCCACCCGGATATCCGGGTCGAGCGCGCCCACCACCTCCTCGAGAATGATGCGACTGGTGCTCTGGTCGTCGACGATGACGACGGAGGTCATGGGCGGCCCTCACCGCATCCGCGCCCGCGCGGGCCGCTGATTATACGCCGGGTGGACCGCGCGAGGGCCCGGCTTTGCCGCGCCGTAACAAAACGTACATGGCCCCCGTTCCCCCGTCAGCCGGGGTGGCCGAGACGTAGGCCAGCACGTCCGCCCTGCCGTGCAGCCACGCCGCCACGCGCCCCTTCAGGACCGGCCGCCCGTCGGGGGAGCGGTAGCCCTTGCCGTGGACGATATGGACGCAGCGCTGGCCCCGCCGGCCCGCGGCATCGAGGAAGGCCTCCAGCAGGTGGGCCGCCCGGGCGGCCGTGGCGCCATGCAGGTCGAGGCGCGCCTCGACCGGAAACCGGCCGCGACGCAGCCTGGCCAGGGTCGCGGAGGGCAGGCCGGGAACCGCGTGGCTCAGACTATCCTCGGGTGCGGGTCCGTCGCCGCCCGGGAACGGTTCCGGGAGCGTGGTCCTCGGGCGTGCGGGCGTGGCCGGGCGATTCGGCGGGGGGCCACCGGCCGGCCGGCCTTCGACCCGATCGTTGCGCATGGGGTGCACCTTGCCGACCGAACGGCGGAACAGGTCGGCGTCATCGTCGCTCACAGGTGCCCCCTGACGGCGAACGCCTGCACGGGGCGTACAGGGGCCATGACGGGTGTTGCATCAATCCCACTAGAGAACTCCGATTTTCGTTTGAATAGCCTCATAAATGGATTGTTTCCACACCGGCGGCAGGACTATCATCCACGAATATTAGGCGCTGGCCTGTCACGTACCTAGGGGATGCGAACGTGCCGTTGACTCGCAAACGACTCGCGGTGGCCCTTGCGGCCCTGCTCGCGGTATCGGGCGGCGTCGCTGCCCAGGAGGATCCACTCCTCGGCGAGGCCGCCCGCCTGCTCGATGCGGGCCAGGCCGGCCAGGCCTACGCGCTGCTCGCCGCCGAGGCCGAAGCGCGGGCCGGGGACCCGGCGTTCGACCTGATGCTCGGCACCGCCGCGATCGACGGCGGTGACCCGACCGAGGCCGTATTCGCCCTCGAGCGCGTCCTCGACCAGCAGCCCGACAATGCCGCGGCCCGGGCGCAGATTGCCCGTGCCTACCTGAAGATCGGCGAGCGCGACGCCGCCAAGCGCGAGTTCGAGCAGGTGAGCAGGCAGCCCGTGCCTCCTGCGGCGCAGCAGACCATCAGCCGCTACCTCACGCAGATAGAATACGAACTTGCTGCCGACCGCACGGCCTTCTATCCCTACGTCCAGTTCGGCGCGGGCTACGACTCGAACGTCAACAGTGCCACCGACAGCCGCCAGATCGCCGTGCCGGCCGCCGGCGGCATCACGTTCAACCTGGCCGACAACTCGCGTGAACTCGACAGCGCGGTGTGGGATCTGGGTGCCGGCTTCACGTTCGCCTCGCCGCTCGCGGACGACGTGCGCCTGTTCGGCGGCATCAATTTCGACAACACCATCACCGGCCACGAGACCGACTTCAACCACAAGACGGCCGACGGGATGCTCGGCGTGCACTGGCTGCGCGGCGCGGAGCAGTTCCGTCTCGCGGTGGAGGGCCAGAAGTTCTACATCGACGGCACCTCCAACTTCGACGCCGACCGCGAGTTCGCCGGCCTCACCGGACAGTGGCAGCACACCGTCGACGAGCGCAACCAGTTCACGCTGTTCGCGCAGGCCGCCGTCGTGCGCTACCCCGAGCAGGATGTGCGCAACGTCAACCGCTACGTCGGCGGCGCCGGCTGGGGGCACGCCTTCGGCGGCGACGCCGCGCCGGTCGTGTTCCTGAGCCTGTTCGGGGGCACCGAGGACGCGCAGAGCGACCGTTCCGGCGCGCATTTCGGCAATGATTTCATCGCCGTCCGCGCCGGCGGTCAGTACAACCTGCGCCCGGACCTGCAGGGCTTCGGCAGCTTCACCTACCAGCACAGCGAATACGACGAGCCGGATCCGGCGTTCGGAGTGACGCGCGACGAGGACTTCGTGGACATGGGCGTCGGCATCCGCTACACGTGGCGCGGGAACTGGACCGTCACGCCCGAGTTGCGCTACACGAACAACGACTCGACGCTCGAGATCAACGAGTACGATCGGGTGCAGGCGCTGGTCACCATCCGCAACGATTTCTGAAGAGTGTCAGCCATGCAGCAGCCAATCCGAATTCTGACGCTTGCCGGCGCCCTGCTGTGGGCCGGGATGCAGGCCGCGCACGGGGCGGCGGCGCCGGCGGGCACGGTGGTGTACGCCTACGGGCAGGTGGATGCGGCGGGGGCCGACGGCAGCCGGGCGCTCAAGCGCGGGGACCCGGTCTACAGCGGGGACGTGCTGCAGACGCAGAACGGGCGCACGCAGGTGCGGTTCACGGACGGCGGGTTCGCGGCGCTGCAGCCGAACACGCAGTACCGGATCGACGACTACAGCTACGCCGGGGCGGGGGACACCTCGTCGCGCAGCTTCTTCAACCTGGTGAAGGGCGGGGTGCGCTTCGTCAGCGGTGCGATCGGCAGGATCGACACGAAGAACTACCGCATCCAGACGGCGGTGGCGACGATCGGGATCCGCGGCTCGGCGGGGCGGGTGTGGACGGACGGTCAGCGGATGGAGGCGGTGTGCCACCGTGACGGGCTGTACGCGGAGCAGAACGGGCGGCGCACGAACTTCGATGCGGGCCAGGGCGTGTCGTGCACGGGCACGCTGTGCAACCTGGTCGAGACTGGGAGCACGGCAGAGTCGGGCGACACGGTGACGCAGGAGGTCACGGGGGAGCCGACCCAGCAGTACACCCAGGGCGACGAGTTCCTCGCCGTCGGC
>CAYOJP010000136.1:0-9907 GCA_964404305.1 uncultured Gammaproteobacteria bacterium | reverse complement strand
TTCATGTCGAAGTCGTCGTACTTGGCGTCGCGAACGCCGAGGGCGACGTTCTCGAAGTCGCAGAAGACGGCCATGCTCTGGATCTGGCGGGCGCTCATTGGTCGGGAATTTCCTCCACAGGTGCCGCGATTGTAGCGGTTTTCGCGCTGCCCGGGTCCGGGAATGACGCGTGCCGGCGGGCACGCGCAGGTGCGCCGGACCGGCCCGGCGCCTCGCGTTCCGCCCTCCGCGCCCCCCCGCCATACCCGCGGGTGGCTACAATCCGCCGACCCCCAACCGAGAGGCCCCGACCATGAACGACCGCGTTGCCCGCCGCATCAGGACCGATCCGGACCCCTACGAGCCGTTCCGCATCTCGCTCGGCTTCCGGGTCGGCAACCTCGTGTTCCTGTCGGGGCACGCGGCCCTGGACGATGCCGGCGGCGTGGTCGGCGCCGGCGACTTCGACGCCCAGGCCGAGCAGACCTTCCGCAACCTCGAGAAGACCCTGGCGGCGGCCGGCTCGTCGCTCGCGAAGGTCGTCAAGGTGACGATCTACCTGACCGACATGTCGGCGTTCCCGAGGATCGTCGAGCTGCGCGGGAAGTGGTTCCGCAAGCCCTGGCCCGCCGACACCATCGTCGAGGTGAAATCGCTGGCGCTGCCCGAGTTGCTGATCGAGATCGAGGCGATGGCGCTGGTCGAGGGCGAGCTGCGGGACTGAACCGCCAAGTGGCAATGCATGAATGTCGATCGCTCCGGCTGGCGCCGGCACCGGGCGGGTCCGCCGCGACCCGCTCGAGTACGTCCCCGTAGCGCTCGGTCGCGCGCGTCCTGCGCGCTCACGGTCGCCGCGGCAGCGCGGCGCCTGCGGTTCAGCGCGCCTGGAACTGCGACTTGCCGAAGAAGGCCTCGCGGGTCTGCTCGTCGGGATTGCCGATCTTCATCGCGTCGGCGAGGACGTCGGTACCGCGCCGCACGGCCGGCCGCGCGGCGATGGCGTCGTGCCAGCGACGCACGTGCGGGAAGGCGTCGATGTCGACCCCGTGCAGCGCGCGGATCACCGGCATGACCCACGGATACACGGCGACGTCGGCGATGGAGTACTCGTCGCCGCCCAGGTACGGGCTCACCCCCAGCCGCCGGTCCAGCACCGCGTACAACCGCAAGGTCTCCTTGCAATAGCGTTCGATGGCGTAGGGCACCGGCTCCGGGGCGTAGCCCTTGAAGTGACCGCATTGCCCGAACATCGGCCCGACGCCGGCCATCTGGAACATCAGCCACTCGATCACCCGGTAGCGCGGGGCAGTGGCGGCGGGCAGCAGGCGGCCGCTCTTCTCGGCGAGGTACATCAGAATCGCGCCGGACTCGAACAGCGCGTAGGGCGCGCCCTGCGGTCCCTCGCGATCCACGATCGCCGGGATGCGGTTGTTCGGGCTGATGGCGAGGAACGCCGGATCGAACTGTTCCCCGCGCAGGATGTTGACGGGATGCACGGTGTACGGCAGCCCGGCCTCCTCGAGCATGATCGAGGCCTTGTGGCCGTTGGGCGTGGGCCAGTAGTAGAGGTCGATCACCGGCCGACCCGCTGCTGCGCCGCCAGCACGCCGGCCACCGCCTGCTGGCAATGCTCCGCACTGTCGTCGCCGGCGTAATCCTTGAAGTAGTGGCTCTGCACCGAGGGTCGCTGCACCGCGCGATCCCACCAGGCCCGCAGCCCCGGGCGGCCCTGCATCCAGTCGTAGTCCGGGTACAGCGGATCCTTGGCCTCGTAGAAGCGCGAGCGGAAATCGAAATAGCTCAGCGCCTGCAGCGTGCCGACCTCGCCGGCGTCGAAGCCGTCGCCGCGGTGACGCTGCGCCCAGGCCTCCAGCCGGTCGAGCCCGCGCAGGAGCTTGGGCCAGACCCACTCGAAATAGGCGCGCCGCTGCTCGCCTTCGGGATGCCAGCCTTCCATCACCAGCCCGACGGTCAGCTCGAACATGGTGTCCGCGAGAGCGAGGCGCGTGATGGCGTCCCAGCGGGCCGGCCCCGGTGCCGGATAGATGTGCCGCCCGCTGCGGCTCAGGGCGTCGATGCACTCGATCACGGACTGGCTGCCGTAGACCACCTGGCCATCGTCCAGCGCCAGCGTGGGCACCTTGTTCAGAGGATTGATTGCCGCAATCGAGTAGCGATCGCCCTGCAGCTCGCCGCTGCGATTGCGGAACGGATAGGTCGGGACGAACTCCACGGCGTCCCACAATCCCGCCTCGTGGAGCGCCACCAGCGACTTGTGCACGAAGGAATGAAACGGCGAGTAGAAGAGCTTCACGGGCGTTCCCCTGCGGACTGTGGCGCGGATGCGCGCCGCCGACGATAACCGGAACGGGAGACCGGCGTCAGCCGTCCCGCTCACGCGTGCCGAACAGGGCGTCCAGGCCGGCCCGGGCCGGATCCTGCGCCTGCGGGGTGGCCGGCGCGCCGCCGAACAACGCCTCCAGTCCGGCGCGCGCCCCGGCCAGCGCGTCGGCATCGGGCGCGACATGGGCTCCGGGCCGCGGGCGGAAGTAATCGCAGAAGTTCGCGCGGGTCTTGTCCTTGACCTCCTCGGCGATCGGCTCGCGGCACTGCTTCGCCACCCGCGGGTCACGGAACTCGCACAGGAGGCACACGTGCAGCGGGGCATTGCACGCGCGGCACAGCACTTCGCGGGGCAGCGGCAGCAGCACGTCCACCAGGGCGGCCCCGCAGCGCCAGCATTGCAGTTCGATGTCGGCCATGGCCGGGCTCCGGAAGGTGACCGGCCGGATTCTAACCGGGCAGGCGATCGATTCAGTGGTCGTTTACGCCGCCGGCGGCACCCTGCCAGCCGTCACCGTCCCCTCGATCGGACCGGGTCCGCGGAAGGAGCAGGCCATGACTGCAATACGCCTTCGGGTAAAGCTCCCTGTGGTGCTGGGCGGCGCGCTCGCCGCCGCGTCGCTCGCGGGCACAGCCCTCGCCGGGCCGCCGCACTGGGCACCGGCCTGGAGCCAGGGCGGCGGATATTACGGCCATGGCGGCGGCCCTCCGCCGGCCTGGCACCACTACCACGAGCACCACCATTACTACTACCAGGCGCCACCACAACCGGTCGGGTACGGGTATGGCGGGGGGTATGGCGGGGGGTACGAATACGGTGGTGGCTACGGCAGCCAGGGCGGTTACGTGGCGTTCGGCAGCGGACACTCGCAGGCCGGGTACGGGTATGGCAGCGGCTACGGCGACGACGGTGGCGATGGCAGCCAGGAGGGTTACGTGGCATTCGGCGGCGGCTACTCGCCGCCGGCCGGAAACGGCTATCTCCAGGGCCAGTATGCTGCCAGCGGCCAGGCGGGCGGCCGGGGCGGCTGCCACAACAACGGCATGGGCAGCGCGGTGGGTGCTGCCCTCGGCGGTTATGTCGGGTCGCAGATTGGCGACGGCAGCGGCACTCTCGCAGCCACCGCCGCCGGCACCCTGGGTGGCTACCTGCTGGCGCAGAACGCCTGCTGGTAGGTCCGCCCGTCTGGCTCCTCCCCTTCGGGCCGCGCCCTGCGCGGCCTTATTCTTCTATCGTTGCCCGAAACGCCCGCCGGCAGTCGGCGTCGCGGTCGCAATGCGCGCAGCCGTCGAAACCCTTGCTGCCCGAGTCCAGGCAAGCAGGGCGGCCAGCGCTGCTCAGCAGCAGCGATTGACGCCGCTCCAGCGCCGCTCGAGTTCTCGCTGGTAGAACTCGGCCCGCGCGAGCGGGGCGGCGGTGTCCCCGTGCGCCCGCCGCCGGTGCGCAAGGTAGCGCTCGTAGGCGTCGTCGCCGCTCAGCCGGCGCAGCATCCGCCATGCGGCGCCCGCGATCCGGCGCCACCCGGCGGTCACGTCCGCGCCTCCGCGTAGCGGCTGCGGACGTAGGCGGTCTCGGTCGTCGCCGGCGGAACCGCCCCGCGCACCGCGCGCGCGCAGACCCGCAGGGTGTCGAGCACGATCACCCAGGTCGTCACCAGGAACAGCGCGGTGACCACCGCGTCCAGCCGATCGTTGAAGATCAGGCGCGCCGTGGCGTCGACCTTGTCGGCAGGCACCAGCCCGGCGGCGAGATCAGCGGCGAGCCTGTTCGCGTGCGCGAGAAAGCCGATGCGCGGCTCGGGATCGAACAGCTTCGCCCCCGCGGCCGCCGTGGTGATCGTCACGAGCCACGCGAGCGGCGCCGCCGTGACCCAGGCATAACGCAGGCGCCCGGACTTCACGAGGATCGTCGTCGCCACGCACAGGGCGATCGCGGCGAGCATCTGGTTGGCGATCCCGAACAGCGGCCACAGGCTGTTGATGCCGCCCAGGGGATCGATGGTGCCCATGTACAGGAAGTAGCCCCAGCCGCCCACGACGAGGGCGCTGGTCAGGAGCACCCCGGGATACCAGCTCGTGCGGCCGAGCGCGGGCACGAAGTTGCCCAGCAGGTCCTGGAGCATGAAGCGCGCGACGCGGGTGCCGGCGTCGAGCGTCGTCAGGATGAAGAGCGCCTCGAACATGATCGCGAAGTGGTACCACATCGCCACCAGGCCGCCGCCGAACGCGGAGGAGAAGATATTCGCCATGCCCACGGCCAGGGACGGCGCGCCGCCCGTGCGCGCGAACAGGCTGTGCTCGCCCATGGCGGCGGCGAGCGCCTGCATCTGCCCTTCCGTGACCGGATAACCGTACCCGGTGATGGTGGCGACCGCGGTCGCGGCGTCGGCCCCGACCACGCCCGCCGGGCTGTTGATCGCGAAGTACACCCCGGGGTCGAGCACGCACGCGGCGATCATCGCCATGATGGCGACGAACGACTCGGTCATCATCGAGCCGTAGCCGATCATCCGCGCGTCGCCCTCGTTGGCAAGGAGCTTCGGCGTGGTCCCCGAGGCGATGAGCGAGTGGAAGCCCGAGATCGCCCCGCAGGCGATGGTGATGAACACGAAGGGGAACACCGGACCCGCGAAGATCGGTCCGCTGCCGTCGACGAACTGGGTGACGGCCGGCATCTTCAGCTCGGGCTGCACGATGACGATCGCGCAGGCGAGGAAGGCGATCGTGCCGATCTTCATGAACGTCGACAGGTAGTCGCGCGGCGCGAGCAGGAGCCAGACCGGCGCCACCGCGGCGGCGAAGCCATAGGCGATGACCATCATCGCGAGCGCCGGGGCGCTGTAGTCGAACCAGCCGCGCAGGTCCGGCTGATGGTCGATCCAGCCGCCGCCGACGACCGCGGCGAGCAGCAGCGTGACGCCCAGCGCGGTCGCCTCCAGCACCCGGCCCGGACGCAGCACCTTCAGGTACAGCCCGATCGCGAGCGCGATGGGAATGGTCGCGCCGACGGTCGAGGTCGCCCAGGGACTGTGCTTCATCGCGTTGACCACCACCAGCCCGAGTACCGCGATGAGGATGATCATGATCGCCATGATGCCCAGCAGTGCCGCGGTGCCGCCCAGCGGCCCGAGTTCGTCGCGCGCCATCTGCCCCAGCGAGCGGCCGTTGCGGCGCACCGAGAAGAACAGGATCACGAAATCCTGCACGCAGCCGCCCAGCACCGCGCCGACGAGGATCCACAGGGTGCCCGGCAGGTAGCCGAACTGCGCGGCGAGGGTCGGCCCGATCAGCGGGCCCGGGCCCGAGATGGCAGCGAAGTGGTGGCCGAAGACGATCCAGCGGTGGGTCGGGACGAAGTCGCGGCCGTCGTCGATGCGTTCGGCGGGGGTGGCCCGGGTCGCATCGAGGGTCAGCACCCGCGCCGCGACGAACGCACTGTAGAAGCGGTAGCCGAGTGCGTAGACGCAGACGGCCGCGACGATCAGCCAGACGCTGTCGACCGTCTCACCGCGATTGAGCGCGATGCCGCCGAGGGCAGCGGCGCCGAGCAGCGCGACGCCGGTCCACGCGGCTCCGCGCAGGATGCTGGTGGCCATGGGCTGTTCCCCCGGTTGCGAGCCGTCCCCGCGGAGCCGGCCCGCCGGCGTCGCGGCGCCGGCAGCCGCTGGCGGGCTGGCGCTGCGCCGCCCTCGACGGGGCGTCGCTCAGTGCATCGCCCCCGACGGGTCCGCCTCCAGGCGCGCGAGGATGTAGCCGAGAATGTCTTCGGCGTGCTCCAGGTAGCCCTTCGTCGCGCCGGCGTCGAACCGCAGGCCGTAGAGCACGGCGGAGTCGTCCACCGCGCGGTAGCAGACCGACGCGGCGATGACGATGTCGGAGCCCGAGCCGGGCAGGCGCAGCGTCAGCGTCACGGCCTGGGCCTCGGCCAGCGCGGCGTCGGCTTCCGGCGTCAGGCCGGCACACACGCCGCCGGTGGAGATGTTGATCACCTGCATCGCGAGCGTCGTCGTGCCTCCCGTGCGCGCGCAGATCGTCCCGATGACCGGCGCGTCGCTGGCCGGCCGCACGCCGCGCAGCGCGGCGCGGCGGTTGAAGACCTCGAAGAACCGGCCGTAGGCGGTTTCGAAGGCGTCGTCCTCGGGCTCGAACACGAAGCGGTAGTGCCAGCCTTCCGGCGCCTGGCTGCGGGACAGCACCCGCGCGGGCACCGCGACGGCGCCGTCGGCGTGCGGGGTGTGGATCCGCAGCCTGACCGTCTCGCTGGTCCCCAGTGGCGGCAGCTGCGCCGGCGGCAGCAGCAGCGCCGCTCCGAACGCGCTCAGATCGGCGATGCCGTCGACCGGCAGGCGGCCGCCCGCGGATTCGACCGCGATGCTCAGGGCGGCGTCGCGCGGCCGGACCCGATAGGCAACCCGCCTGTTGTCGCTCTCGATCGGCGCAAGCATCCGGTCATCCCCCTGTCAATATCGATAACGTGAATTCTATCGCAGCGCGGCACGATCGTCATCGGCGCGTGCCGGCTTCCGCGCGTCAAACTTCGTGACGCAGGTCCGCGCCGACCGGTGCCTCGGGGCGCAGATCGGGCGCCTGCAGTTCGCGCGGGACCTTCTCGACCGGCTCGAGCGGCTCCAGCACCGGGCCGGCCGGCGCGGCGTCGAGATCGCGGAAGCGGCGCGCCGTCACGAGCACCCGGCTCTCGAACGACCCGACCGCCTTGTTGTAGCCCTCGACTGCGGACCCCAGCCCCTTGCCGACCCGCTCGAAGTTCTCGGCCATGGTCACGAGGCGATCATACAGTTCCTTGCCGAGCCGGCTGATCGCCTCGGCGTTCTCCGCCAGGCGCTCCTGGCGCCAGCCGTAGGACACCGCCTTCAGCAGGGCGATGAGCGTCGTGGGCGTGGCGAGGATCACGCGCTGGTCCACGCCGGCCTCGATCAGGCCCGGATCGTACTCGAGCGCGGCGCTGTAGAAGCTCTCGCCCGGCAGGAACAGCACGACGAATTCCGGCGTCGCCTCGAACTGCTCCCAGTACGCCTTCCTCGCGAGCTGGCCGATGTGGGTGCGCACGTGGCGGGAGTGCTGGAGCAGCCGCTCGCGCCGCGTGGCGTCGTCCGGGGCCTCGATGGCCTCCAGGTAGGCCGCGATCGGGGTCTTGGCGTCGACCACGATGTTCTTGCCGCCAGGCAGCCGCACGACCAGGTCAGGGCGCAGCTGCCCGTTGTCGGTCAGCACCGACTCCTGCTCGCGGAAGTCGCAGTGATCGAGCATGCCGGCGAGTTCGACCACCCGCCGCAACTGGATCTCCCCCCAGCGCCCGCGCGCGACCGGGGAGCGCAGCGCCTTCACCAGGTTCGCCGTTTCGCTGCGCAGCTCGCGCTGCGTCTCGTGGAGGCCCTTCACCTGCTCGGTGAGGGCGTGGTAGGCGCTCAGGCGTTCCTTCTCGATCTCGCCGAGCCGCGTGTCCACCTTGCCGAGCGACTCGCGCATGGGCTGCACCAGCGTGTCGATGGCCTGCTGGCGCGCCTCCAGCTCCCCGCGCGCGGCCACCTGGTACTGCTCGAGGGTCGACCTGGCGAGTTCGATGAAGGTCTGGTTGTTGCTGCGCAGGGCGTCCGCCGACAGCGCACCGAAGGCGTCGAGCAGGCTCGTGCGCGCCTGCTCGACGAGCGCGAGCTTCTCCTGGGCGGAGCGGCGCTCCTCCTCGAGCTGGATCTGCAGCCCGGCGAGCCGCTCCCGGTACTCGCCGGCCTCGCGCCGCGCCAGTTCCAGGGCGCGCTCGACCTCTGGCACGCGGGCGGCCTGTGCCGCCGCGGCCGAACTGCGCGCGGTCTCGGCGCGCAACTCGCGCCGGTCGCGCTCGGCGGCCTCGGCCAGCCGCGCCAGTTCCTCGTGCAGGGCCTGCAGGTCGCGCGCCTGCGCGGCGAGCCGTTCCTCGCGGGCGGCGGCGGCGATCTCGGCGGCCGCGCGCAACCGCTCGATGCGGGCACGCAGCGACACGGCCAGCAGCCCCGCCGCGAGCGCGCCCAGGGCCAGCCCCGCCGCCAGCGCCGGCCAGTGCGCGGCGAGCCAGAGTGCCGGTGCCGATGCCTCGTCCATGCCAGTGCCGGTCAGGCCGGGCTCGACCGGTGAGCCCGCGCCGGCTCGCTCACGAGATCGCGCGCACGACGCCGCCGTCCACGCGCAGGGCGGCGCCGCTCGTGGCGGAGGCCTGCTCCGAGCACACGTAGACGACCATGTTCGCCACCTCCTCGACGGTGGCGAACCGGCGCAGCAGCGATGTCGGGCGGACGTGCGTGAAGAAGTCGGTCTCGAACTCCGCCAGCGACTGCCCGCGGCTGGCGGCGACCTCGCCCAGGAACACCTCCACCCCGTCCGAGCGGGTCGGGCCGGGCAGCACCGAGTTCACCGTGACGCCGCTGCCGGCGACCGACTCGGCGACGCCGCGCGCGATCGCGAGCTGCGCGGTCTTGGTCATGCCGTAGTGGACCATCTCCTGCGGGATCTGCAGGCCCGATTCGCTGGAGATGAACACCACCCTCCCCCAGCCCCGGGCGACCATCGCCGGAAGGTACTGCCGGGTGAGGCGCACGCCGCTCATCACGTTGGTCTCGAAGAAGCGCAGCCAGTCGGCGTCCGGGATGTCGAGGAACGAGCGCGGCTCGAAGATGCCGAGGTTGTTCACGAGGATGTCGCAGTCGGGCACGATGCTCCCGAACGCCCCGCAGCCCGCCGCGGTGCCCAGGTCAGCGGCGTAGCCGCGGACCTCGCCGGCGCCCCTGGTCTCCCCGCGCAGCCGCTCGACCGACGCGTCGACGCGCGCCTGCGTGCGGCCGCTGATCGTCACGCTGGCCCCGGCCATTGCCAGGCCGCGAGCGATCGCGTAGCCGATGCCCGCGGTGGAACCCGAGACGACTGCGTGCCTGCCGGAGAGCTGGATTTTCATTGTTCGCGACCCGTGATTGGTGATCCGTGATCCGTGATTCGTGATCAGTGATCGGTGAGTGGTGGACGGTGGGGGGTTACGGATCACCGCTCACGGATCCCCGGTCACCGCCCCTGCGCCACCGGCTTCGCCCGGCGCGGCCTGCGGACGCCGGCCGCCTTCGCCGTGACCGGCGGCGGCAGCCCGGTGTGCTGCGTCAGGAACCGGCGTCCCGGACCCGCCGCGCGCGCGCCCTCGGGCCGGTGGCCGGTGCCCTTCGGCTGCCAGGCCGGAACCAGGCAGCGCGGGCCGTCGCCGATGAGGTCGGCGCGGCCCATGCGGGTCAGCGCCCCGCGCAGCAGCGGCCAGTTGTCCGCGTCGTGCCAGCGCAGGAAGGCCTTGTGCAGGCGCCGCACCTTCAGGCCCTTCGGCACCGCCACGTCCTCGCTCGCGCGGGTCACGCGCCGCAGCGGGTTCTTGCCCGTGTGGTACATCGCCGTGGCCGTGGCCATGGGCGTCGGCGTGAAGGCCTGCACCTGGTCGGCGCGGTAGCCGTTCGCCTTCAGCCACAGCGCGAGCGCGAGCATGTCCTCGTCGGTCGTGCCGGGGTGGGCGGCGATGAAGTACGGGATGAGGTACTGCTCCTTGCCGGCCTGCCGGGAG